>QHXW01000543.1 GCA_003223115.1 Acidobacteriota bacterium | reverse complement strand
GCTTGCGCGCTCACACCACTGCTGCGATACGATCCACCGGATGCGGACCACCGGACGCTTCCTTGCGTGTGCGGCCCTTTGGCCCAAGACCGTGCTGACCGTGCTGGGGCCGGTTGACCTGAAGCGCCCTTATTACGCGTGCGCCCATTGTTCCAAAGGGCAGTCCCCCGTTGACGTGGAATGGGGTGTCGCTGGTCTGGGATCCTCCCCTGGTGTAAGGCGCATGGAAGCCGTGGTGGGCAGCGAGATGCCGTTCGCCTCAGGGTGCGAACCGATGAAGGTGCTGGCGGGTCTGGACGTCCCCGCCAAAGCTGTCGAACGCGCCGCCGAAGCCATTGGTGCGCAGATCGCCCGGCGGGACGAGCAGGAAATCGGACGGGCCAAACAATTAGTTCTGCCCCTGGTTCCCAAACAGAATATTCCGGAAATGTATGTGCTGGTGGACGGGGTCCAAGTCCCCGTCGTTCTCTGAAACCCAAGGCCGCAGCGGAAGGACGGAGGGCCAGCGCGCCCGTACGCGCGAATGTAAACTCGGTTGCGTGTTCACGCAGACCACTGTGGACCACGAAGGAGGGGCCATTCGCGACTCCGACTCTACCACCTATGTGGGCGCCATTGAAACCGCCGAGGAGTTCGGCTTCCGCATTTACAGCGAAGCCTGGCGCAGGGGATGGGATTGGGCCAAGCTCAAAGTGGTCATCGGTGACGGAGCCGTGTGGATCTGGAATCTGGCCCACCAGCACTTTCCCGATGCCATTCAAATCGTCGATCTTATCATGCCCGGCAACATTTATGGGAAATAGCCGCTCTGCTCCACCCCAACGATCCGGCGGCGAAGAAAAGCTGGATGGTCCCGATGAAGGGGCTGTGGGACAATGGCGAAATCGAACTTCTGGTGGCGCGCCTGCGAGAGCTTGCTGCCGAGCCGGCGGTCTCCCACCCCGGACTGAGGGAGGAGATCCTGAAGGAAGCGGACTACTTTGACACCAACGCCAGCCGGATGAACTATCCACGATTTCGCGCCATGGGGCTCTTCGTCG
>QHXW01000542.1 GCA_003223115.1 Acidobacteriota bacterium | reverse complement strand
AAGGCTCATTGTCCACTGCATGCGCAAGCCCCATCTTCGATCGTTTGAGATTTACGGGAGGTACATCAGCCGACTCGCGCTGCGCATCTTAAAGAGTTGAACGGCTGCGCAAGGCCTTCTTCTGTCGATTTACAGTGTAAATGGCGCAACGCACCACATGATGCTCAGACATTATGGCCCTCGTTTCGGACTGCTGTGTACGCCGTTAAAGGCAACTCCGTTTGCCCTGGGAACGGTCCGCCAGGATTACTCGCCATATGGCGAGTTAGCGCGGGTACTCCGCCAGAGGCCGTTACGCCGGGTCACTTCTGCGGGTGCGGACTCTACGGCCGAACTAGTCTTCCCAGCGGCGTTTTGCTCAGTCTCATGTCTTGAAGGTGTCGTCACCGCGACTGTTCACTAAGCTCGCCCTTTAGCGGATCGAGAATCTCATTGAGCTCCGCCAGCTTCGTCTCCACTTCCCTTCTTTGCTCCGCCGATACTTTCGGGGAGGAACCGTTGGATGGCGCGTATGCCTGTTTCAACCGCTGCAACTTCCCTTTCGGCCACGGTGGCATTTCCAACTGAAAGCTCATATCTGCCCATTTCCAGAGCCGTGAAGCACGTTTGCAACTCTGCCCTCAGGAATTGGTAGCGCGTGCGCCCGGTCTTCTCACGCAGTTCTCTGATGTCCTTATCTATGGTGCCCATATTTTCTGCCCTTGATTTCGCGAAGAGAAGTCCGAATCTCAACCTTTCCGGTCGCGTTTTCACCGATCGCTTCCGCGCCATTGATCACGAGATTCATGACAATTTGCTGGATCTGGGCGGGATCGGCTTCGATCGGCGGGAGGTTCAATGCGAGATCCAGTTTCAGCTCGACGGTCTTGGAGATCGACGTCCGGACGAGCTCCGACTTAGAAGATCAATTCGATTCAGACTTGTTCCCGTTGCGCACGGGAATGGGCTCCAGAAGTTTCAGGCTGCGCGCCGTTCATACCGGTGATGGAGACCGCCGACTTGCGGGAGAGCTACGATCCGTCCAAGCTCTGGCGGCTGTACAGCCCGCGATTCCGGCGAGTCCTTGCCCAGGTCACGGAGGTGATGGAGAATGCGCAAGCCCCATCTTCTCAGATCGTTTGAGATTTACGGGAGGCACACAAGTACCGTGGTCGGACAACACCTGACCTGAACTGCGATCTGATTTCGTCTGCGCGGAAGATCCCTAGCCAACCTAGCTAGCCAAGCCAGCAGTCCTTCACTATTCAGCCCTTACATTATAATGGAGCATTGTGAGCATTGAGACGTGCCAGAGCCAAACAGGAAGGGGGAACCACCGTGAGTAACTTCGAGACGCGGGACCGTATGTCGTTTGTCGGCAGTTTTGCGCCGCTTCTGTTGCGTCACGCCATGGTTCGATGCGCACCACTCTACCTATTTTGCTTTGTCTTGAGCGCAACGGTCCATGTGCGGCAAAGCGGATTCCTGCCCGCCGAAAACGGGCTGCCCGCGGGATGGAAGGTGTGGGCGGCACGGAGCGAGACCGCACCCAAGACGTTCGTGGATACCGTGCATTACCGAAGCGGTCCCGGTTCGCTCGCCATTTCAAGTGACAGTAATTCCTTAGTTTACGGCGGCTGGCACTACACAATCACCAACATCGAAGGGGGAAAGTGGTACAAGTTTTCTGCCTATTATCGGACCGAGGGCGTTCCAAACGAACCGCTTCAAGTCATCGCCAGGCTCTGGTGGACTAACGCGGAGGGCAAACGGTCGGGCGCGCCCGACTTTCCTTACGCAGTGACCCGAGAGGGAGAGTGGACGCGACTGAGTCTCGATGCGCAGGCTCCTGACAAGACGGCAGCTGTGACAATCCATCTATACCTGGCCAACGCGCCGCAAGGCAGCCTCTGGTGGGACGATGTCTCGTTCGATGAAATTCCCGCTCCACCGCCGCGTCAAGTCACCATCGCCAGCATACACCTGCGACCCCGAGATACGGGGTTTCCGGAGGAGAGCGTGCGCAGGTTTCTGGAGACGATTCGGACGGCGGTCCCCGCGAAAACCGATGTGATTCTGTTACCGGAGGTCATCACCATCGTCGGGACGAACAAGAAAGCCATGGAAGTGGCCGAGCCGGTGCCGGGACCCACAACAGCGCGGCTGGTGGAGCTGGCGCAGCAGAGGAAGTCATATGTCGCCGCGAGCTTATACGAAAAGGACGGACGGGCAATATACAACACGGCCGTGCTGATCGGACGCAAAGGTGAAATTGTTGGCAAGTACCGCAAAGTGTACCTTCCCTACGACGAGCCTGATGACGGCGTTACGGCGGGCAGCGATTATCCGGTCTTCCAAACCGATTTCGGAAAAGTCGGGATGATGATTTGTTGGGACTCCGCGTATGCCGATCCAGCGCGCTCCTTGACCCTGAAGGGCGCGGAAATCATCCTCATGCCGATCTGGGATGGCCTCCAGACTCTGGTCAAAGCGCGCGGGATGGAAAACGGCGTCTTTCCGGTCACTTCGAGCTACGGCGATCCTTCGCTCATTCAGGACCCGAAGGGCGAGATCCTGGCGTCCGCGACGGAACAGGCCTCAGCGGCAGTTGCCACGATTGATCTGAACCGCCGGTATGATTGGGGCTATAACCTCGGCAACATGCGTTTGCGATTCAAGAAAGAGCTACGCCTGGATGTGCCGGCGATTCGGCCAGAATTCGCCAGGTAGGCGACCACCTGGTGCTCGTATACTAGCCCGGGCAGATTTCGCCTGAGGCGTCTGCGTC
>QHXW01000114.1 GCA_003223115.1 Acidobacteriota bacterium | reverse complement strand
TCGCAGCCGGACCAAGTATGCCCGACATGCTTCCTCGGTGCTGAAGTTCGACTCCAACTCTGTCAGATTCCGGGGGTATTCTTCCGCCATCCCCGCATACTACATATTGGGGCTACCTGAGTCAAGCAGATACCCACCTCCATCGATTTAGTCGCGCGCTCGTGCTCGTAGAGATGGTTCCTCTCAATAAGAGCGCCCAGTGAGTCTCGGGTTACCGCCTTATCCCACGCATTTTCGACGATGCTGAGTGGGGAAGCGTGCCCGGGCATCGGCTGTTGCGCTGCATCACGGATTTCGGCTACGGAAACATACAGGTCGGGCATCAGGAACGAGAATGCACCACCCAATAGCGCTCCGCCACCACGATTTTTCGAAAGCTCCATGTGGCTATCCGCATTTCTAGAGCTCGTCCCAGGACATCGACCAAGTCTTTCCAGCTGGGATTCAGCTCATCGAGCAGAGCATTGAACTCCCGCCCCGTATCGACTGCGCCAGCTCGTTGGATACAGCCGCGTGAAGAAGCGAATAGGGATCATGCATGTTTCAGTCTGCTCAATCCGGTCTTGACGACCAGGTTGAGACTGGCAAGTTGCTCATCGAGGTAGCGGCGGCCCGCGCTGGTAATGCAATATGGCTGCCGCCTGCTTGGGGCTGGCTACCAGTAGGCTCTTGAGCATCACGGCCTCAATCAGGGTGAAGATGGCGGTGTTGGCACCGATTCCGAGGGCGAGTGTGATGGCACACCACCGTGAACCCCGGCGATTGGCGCAACTGACGCACTGCATAGCGAAGGTCCTTTGCCGGCAAATAGCGAATCCCTTTCGAGTTCACACTGCCCGCGCAGGGCTTTGGCGTGAGGTCACGCCAGCTTGTCACGGAAATATAGACGGCGCGCGGTTGTGCCGAGGATGGCTTCTTTAGAGGCAGTCTCAAGGCCGAGTTCCTCTGTGAACAAGCGTATGTTCTGGCTGTAAGTCGCTTTCGGAGTCCAAAGCTCGCAGGGAAAGTCACTCCCCCAAACGCAGCGATCAGGCGTGTAGGCGGCGATGATCTTATGGCACAGCTCGTGCATGTCGCGGAACGGATAGCCCTCAGCACTACCGGTGGCGAGAAATGTCAGCTTCGCGTGCGCATTAGTGTACATGGCTAGGCGCAGCATATCGGTGAGAATCGTGTCCTGCTCGGGACTAGCTTTCAAATTCAGGCAGTGGTCGATGACCACAGACTGGCGGCGAAATTTCTCGAGCATATGTGCGAGCGCATCGGTGTTGTCACGATCGCACAGAACGTTCACGACGATGCGCGACTCCACGCATGCTCTCCATAGAGCCACGACACCAGGGTTATCGATTTTGCCGTCTCGCGCGGGAACGCTGCGCAATGCACGGATGCCGTACTTTTTGACGTAGTGCTGAATTAATCCGGGCGAGTGCGGATCGTCGGGGTTGAGTGTGCACACGCCGGCGGTCCATCGCGGTGCTCCTGCCGCGCCGTCGCAGATAAAACGGTTGTCCCAGCCATAGAAGGTGCTGGGCTGCACAATGCAGGCTCCGGCGACACCGTTGGTTTTGAGCACACGCTCAAGGTTAGTCATCGAACCGGCGTCTCCAGGCGGACGAAGCGGTTTGGCTATCGGCGGATAGCTCGATTCGTCCTGGGAGTAAATATGGGTGTGCGTGTCGAGAATCAACACCAGTGCTCTCGCTGTTCGATTGTATTACACCTGCCGACCACGACACTGTCGGCCACGACCACCTACTCTCGCTGACGAAAAACGATGCGCGCCCGGCGAGGTTGGCTGAGGTATACTTGGACGGCTTAAGCGGGTGGTTAGCCGGCTCTCGGCAAGTGCCCACGGGAATTCCAATTGCCACAATGCCGCTTTCCCGGACCTTTTACATCTGCTTTATCAGCTTGGTTCCCCGGCTCGCATCATCACAGCATCAGACCGTGATTGACGGCTATCTCGGCGCGGCCACCTGCGCAGGATGCCACAAGGAAATTGCCGCTACACAATCACACACAAGCATGGCGCGAACTTGGCAAGGGGCAATCCCAGCCGGCTTGCCGGTTGATTTCGATGAGCAGAAGACGGGGGGACCCGTCCGTTATCGACTCCGCCGCGCCGGAATCACTTCCTGTGGAAGATGGAACTCCCCGGCCGCTTCTCACGAGAAGCGCCTGTGGAGGCCGTTGTTGGCGGCCGGAGGCAAGGGCTGAGCTTTCTCGCGCGCATCAGCAACATCGATGGCGAACGGCTGGAACGTTCACCTCTCGTGGAGATTCGACTTCTGCTTGGCGCACACCAGCAACGTCTGGTAATGCCACCTGGATTTACGCCGCTGCGGGCGGCTTCGTACGAGGCCGTCCTCGGGCGAGTGCTCGGCACGCGGTTCGAGCAGAAGTGCCTCACATGCCACGGCATTCCGCGGAACGCAGCCAACGAAAGAGGCGTTCAGTGTGAATCGTGTCATGGGCCAGGTCAGGCCCATTGTCGAAAAGGTCTAACCTGCACGACTTGTCACAATCCCCATCGCGACGCCAAAGAGAATGACGCGGCTTACACCAGAGCGTGCCGCAATTGTCATGGCGTAAGTTCAGCGAACCACGCCGAAATCTGTCCGGTGAATCAGAATGATGGATGCATCGGCTGTCATATGCCAAAACAGGTCGTGAACGGGTTCCCAATGGCCGACCACTGGATTCGCGTGCACCCCGAACTGCCGGCGCCTCCCCATAAACCCACTCCTACATTGCGCACCTGTGTCGTTCCGGTCAGCGAATTTCTGAGCGTGATTTCAGTAACAGATGAAAGAACTGCCAACGACATCCTTCGGCAGCTTGAATCCGGGACGGCGTTCTTTGACCTGGCTCGCAAGCATTCAACAGCTTCAGCGCCGAATGGTGGCTACATTGGGGAAGCACCATTGGCAGACCTCGATACCGTTTTGGCTGCCGGCGCCAAAGGGCTGCGATACGGAGAGACCTCCCGGGTCCTATCTACCTCGGGAAAATTCATGATTCTGGCTCGCATGCCCGTCGATTTTCGCTACCGCGCCTTAGAACTTGAGCGCGAGGCTGGTGGTCTGAGGACAAAGGGTGATCTTCGAGGAGTTTTGGAAAAGTATCAAGCCGCCATTCGGTTGTACCCGCTTTTCTTCGCGCGCTTATTCTGATGGCGCAGGCAGAAGAGCAACTTGGAAGTACGAATCGAGCCTTCGAACTCCTCGAATATGCCGGAAGACTTTATCCGAATGATGCCACGACGCAGTTTAATCTCGGCATCATATACGGTATAAAGGGTGCAAGCGAGGACGGGATCGCCGCTTTCCGGAGAGCTATTGATCTCGAGCCCGAGTTCATGCCTGCATACCTCAACCTGGGTTTGTTGCTGTTCTCGATTGACCGCGTCTCAGAGGCAGCCCAAGTTTTTCGAACCGGCTTAAATATCGATCCCATTTCATTGCCTATGTACTACGGCGTCGCTCTGGCTGAACAGAAGCAAGGGCACGCAGCAGACGCTGAGCACGCAATGGCGTTCGCAGTGAAGATCGATCCCGAATATGTTAAGCAGCAAGCTCAGTAAGGTTTAGTTCTCGGGGAATTTGATGGCCGCGGGCTTTTTGGCTTTTGCCGTCGCTTCTTTCTGCTTGAAGAGTGCGAGTTGTTCCTCCGCGGCAGCCGGATCATTCAACCGGCGGAAAATCTGGTGGAGCAGATAGTGCGGGGTCGGATCCTCGGGAGCAAGTCCAGTATAGCGTTGAAGTATCGGAACCGCTGCTGCGTACTCTTTCTGTTGGTACAATGCCTTTCCAAGGCCTAAATAAGCGTTAACCAGACCCGGTTGTTCGTTGAGCGCTGCACGGAACTCCTTCAGTGCGTCCGCCGGGTTGTTCTGTTCGAGCAAAACCAGTCCCAGCTGGTAATGCGCCATGAAGTTGCGCGGATCCAGTTCAATCGCACGGCGAAATTCCGCCACGGCATCGTCCGGATGTGACCGTTTCCAGTAGGCGTTTCCCAGCACGTAGTGAAGGGAGGAGAGATCCGGACGCAGTTGAACGGCCTTCTCATATTCTTTGATAGCCTGGTCCGGATTATTATCGAGGTCGAAGTATTCTCCGCGTACCTGGTGCATGCGGTAGGAGTCTTCTCCGATTCCCGCCAACCGGCTCAACATCACTGAGGAGACACGGGAGTAGCCCTTGACCAGCCAATACAACTCGTCGACATTCTTCCGCACGCCCTCCGCGAGACGATCAAACGCTTTGTTGGCTTCGTCGTCCCGGTCGAGAGCCAGGTAGCAAAGACCGAGGTAAAAACTTGCTTCATCATCCCTCGGATTCCCCTGGGCCGCCAGTTTCAACGGGTCAAGTGCTTCCCTTGGCCGACCGGCGTGAAAGCGGTTGATTCCCAGAAAGCGCTGAGCCTCCAGGTCACCGGGTGCAAGCACGACCAACCGTTCCAATAAAGGCAAGGATTTGCCGAATTCAGCCTCGGCTTGATAAAGCTTTACCAGCCACATCAGCGCTTCCGGGTCGCGGGGTTTCTGCGCGACGGCAGCCTCAGCAACCGTGATCTGTTTTGACAAACTGGCAGCTGGATTCGGTTTGTAGGACCGTTGCTGGGCGGCCGCGACACGCGCCTCGCTCAACTCCAGCACCAGTCCTAAAACACACGCGAGACTGCGTCTGGAGAAATTCTCTGTCACGGCTTTTCTATCTGAACTTCCAGGCGCTGAATGAGATCTTCCGGCTTTGCCTTCTTGCTGGTTTCTTCAAACAGGCGAATGTGCTTTGAGAAACGGACAAGGTCGTCAAGTTTTTTGTAAATTCGCGCGAGCTGATAATGAGATTGTGCCAGCTCCGGTTTGAGTTCGAGGCTTCTGTCAAGCTGCTCGATGGCTTCGGATGTCTGGCCCGCCCGTACGAGAGCTTTGCCGAGTTCGTAGCGAGCCTCTGGAAAGCTCGGGTTGAGACTGACAGCTTTTCGCAGCTTCGTGATTGCATCTGCGCTGTTTTCCTGCCCCTCTTTGGAGGCCAACTTTCCATAGTAATAGTAGGACAAAAACAGATCGGGACGCACTTCCATCGCCTTACGGAAGATTTCCAAAGCATCGGCTGTGCGGCCGCTCAGCTCGAGTAAATCCCCCAGTACGACGTAAGCTGCATCGTATTGGGGATCGAGCGCTAGGGCTTTCCGCAGCGCCTGCTCGGCCTCGCCGAATCGGGAGGCGAGATATTGGCTTAGCCCCAATCCAAACCAGAGTTTTGGCACATCCGGCCGGCTTTTGAGCGCCGACTTGTACACGTAAATCGCAGGATCGGCTGTACGATGTTTGAGGAAAACCATCCCCAGCTTGAAATAGTGCTCGGGATCGGCGGGTTCCAGCCGAACGGCCTCCTGGAATTCCTGAGAGGCTTTCTTCGGGTCATCGATCGCGTAGTACGCAGATCCCAACAGGTCGTGGAAAGCCGCATCCGGGGTTCGCAGGTCACGAATCGCTTCCAGGATCTTGCGAGCGTTCTGGTAGCGTCCGGCGTCGAATTCAGTCTCGGCTTTATCGTAGCCTAATGTGTAAAATTGCGCGCCAAGCCCAGGATCATCACGCACAAGGTCGGCTGCATTCTGAGGTTCACCATTCTCGAGCCAAAGCAATCCCAGAGTCTCGCGGCTCCTGGAACTAAGCTCGCCAGTCTTGACCAATTCGGAGATGACTCGTCTCGCTTCCGCTGCTTTACCTGCACTGATCTCGGCGCCCGCCAACGCCACGTTGATTTCCTGATCGTGCGACGCGAGCGTCCGCGCCCGTTCCAGATATTGGATGGCCAAATCAAATTTTTCCTGCCGCCCGTAAATCAATCCTACGTTCTTGAGAGCTAGAAGATCATTCGGTTGCATGCCGATTGCGGTCAGGAATTCCTTCAGGGCGTTGTCGTCATGCCGGAGAGCCACCAGCGCATTGCCCAAGTTTACGTGCGCGGGCACGTACTTGGGATTGATCTGAATCGCGCGCTCAAACACCCGCCGGGCTTCTTCATATTTGCCGTCACTCATCAAACAAAGGCCGAAAATATTGAACGCCGAGTAGGACGCGGGGTCGCGGACCAGGATTTGTGGGTCGATAGCGGTTGCCGCCTTGAATTGTTGGAGTGCGGCGGCTTCTTCGTGCATCCTAATCAGCAACTTCCCCAGGTTGACGTGTGCAGTCGCTAGCTGGGGATTCAACTCCAGAGCCTTTTGAAAAGACTTGCGTGCCCCGTCGAATTCGCCGGCTTGCGCCAGACAGATGCCAAGCAGGTTGTGAGCATTGGAAGACTGGGGATCCCTGACCAGAATTTTGCGAACCAGGTCGGCCGCGGCGCCACAATCGCCTCTTTCGATGAATTCGGCCGCGGCATGAAGTGATTGATCTTCGGACTGCCGCTGTTGTGCGAACGCAAAGACGCAGAAAGGGAGCCAAACAAGTATGATCGTCGCTATGCAGACGGCCGGCCGTCGGGCTGGACTCCAGCGATCACACCGCGCCCGGTCCATGTCGAGGCTCATTGTATTATGCATTCGTGAGCGAGCTCCATAGAGCGTGAGGCGAAGGAGTCACAACATGTCGATTATGCGCAGAAGGCAGTTTCTGAGCCAAGTGGCCGCGACTGGAGCCCTTGTGGCCGCCTCCTCGAAAGACTCGGGGGCACAGGTGAAAACCGGCGCTTCCAACCGCGCCCGGGTCATTGCAGATCCTGCGCGCACCGTGGCAAGTTTGGACCGCAGGCTCTTCGGCTCATTCGTGGAGCATATCGGACGCTGCATTTACGGGGGCATTTACGAGCCCGGGTCGAAACTGGCGGGGCCAGAGGGATTCCGCAAAGACGTGCTGGAAGAAGTTCGCCGGCTGGGTGTTCCCATCATCCGGTATCCGGGCGGTAACTTCGTATCCGGGTACAACTGGGTAGATGGAGTCGGGCCCCAGAGGGATCGTCCGCGCGTCCTGAACCGCGCCTCAAATTCGCTCGAATCCAATCAGTTCGGAACCAACGAATTCATTACATGGTGCCGGGCCGTTGGAGCCGAACCGCTGCTGGCGGTGAATCTCGGCACAGGGACGCCGGAAAAGGCTGCAGACCTTGTGGAGTATTGCAACGTGGAAAGCGGGACGCGCTGGAGCGATCTCCGCCGCCAGCACGGTGTCGAAAAACCTTACAACGTCAAATACTGGTGTCTTGGGAATGAAATGGACGGTCCCTGGCAGCTCGGCCACATCCCTGCCAAAGAGTACGGCCTGAAAGCCCGGGAGGCCGCCTTGCAAATGCGTACTGTGGACCCTTCGATTCGGTTGGTTGTTTGCGGTTCAAGTGAAGTAGGTATGCCGACGTATCTCGAATGGGATCGTCAGACGCTCGAGGAGTGCTACGACGATGTGGACGCAATTTCCCTTCACCACTACTTTGGCAACGGCCCCGAGACGGGAGGCGACAGTTCGAAATTTCTTGCCGCGAATCTGATGATGGACCGGCAGATCGACGAGATCATTGCCGTGTGCGACATGGTGCGCGGCCGCAAGAGGCGCAAGAAGCAATTGTGGCTTTCTTTCGATGAATGGAACGTCTGGTATCGCAGAAACACCGAAGCGGACATGAACGGCCAGGGAAAAGAGGCGCCCCATCTTGTCGAGGAAGTGTACAACCTCGAAGATGCGCTAGTCGTGGGTGGGCTCATCATCTCGCTTTTGCGTCATTGCGATCGCGTTCGCCTGGCGTGCCTTGCTCAACTGGTGAATGACATCGCGCCGCTCGTGACCAACCCCGATGGCCTGCTGCGGCAAACGATTTACTATCCATATGCCTGGGTTTTGAAATACGGCCGGGGCAACGTGCTCAATCTGGCCGTGGAATCGGAGAGCTATGAAGTGCCGGAGATTGGCAGAGTGCCATACATCGACGTCGCCGGAATTTTTGAGCCCGAGAGTGGTTCGACCACGCTGCTGATCTTGAATCGAGATATCGTCAACGCCCGCGAGCTGGAAATCGTTTGGCGGGAGAGCGCGCCCGCGCGGGCCGGCGAGTGCCAGGTGATGACAGGACCGGACTTGAAGGCGTTCAACGGCTTTGACACGCCGAACCGCGTGATCCCGCAGACGGTCGAGGCGCCCAAGGCCGGAGCTCGCATGACATTCCAGTTGCCCGCTCACTCTTACACCATGGCTTATCTGCAGGGAAAGTGAGAAGGCCCTCACACCTGACCGAACGCCGAATCCAGCGAGTTGAGTTTTCCGTGATAGGCGCTATGATTCATTTGACTGCGTACCCCCGAAATGACCAGGAGACTGCCATGCGTTGCGCCAAAAAACTCAGCCTGAATGCCCGAGCGTGTTCCTCGATTCTTTTTTTGTTTCTGCTGTGCGGGGCGAACGTTGCCGCCTTCGGGCAGTCCGCGTCCCATTTTGACCAGGTCGAGATTGACGCGCTCGATCCGGATGCCTGGAACGGCATCGTCTTTCTTGCCAGGGCCTTTAACCAGCCCACGCCATTTGCTCTGCGCGTTGGGTCGCGGAGCGGTAACTTTTTGGATGGCGGCGAGATCTTTGATGCCGTGCGCGAGGTTGGACCGCACGCTCCTGACTCCTCCTACTCCCGGCTGGGGTGGCAGCATCATCCCCGCGCAGCGCGCGTCACACTCGAATGGTCCCGCATCGACCAAACGACGGTGGTTGGCCGTCTCACTGCCGCCCGTGATTTCCAACTTGTGCTCGAGACCTATTTCCCTTACCTCCAGGTCACTTGGGGGACGCAGGGCTTCTATTCGATCGACGAGTCGCGACAGGCCATTGTCGGGGAGCGATACTTTGACAACGTCTTTGGCCGCGCGGCGCGCTTTGTGGTTATGGTGGACCAGCCGACGATCGGCTCCGGGCTCTATCCCACTACCGCGCAATTGCGGGAGAACATAAATGGCTCTGGCAGGCTTGTCTCTTCGCTCGTTAACTATCCCACAGCCGGCGTTGCTGGCCTCGAATTCACGACGGATGGATCAAACTGCGCACGCTTCGTTGCGACATTAGGTTGGGAGGAAGCCGGTCTGATCCAGAAGGCGAAGGAGTTATTCGACGCTGGAAAGATTGATGCCATCCTCAAGGAAAAGGCCGCATCCTATGCCACTCGCCGGCCCAGCGTAAAAGGATTTTTCGAGGGGGCAGCCGAGGCCATCGGCAACTCGATGTTCTGGAACACGCTCTACGCACCGTCTAACGGCCTCATCTTCCCCAGCCTCAGTCGCCACTGGGCGAACCGTTGGGGTGGATGGGTGGTGGGTGAATGGGATTGCTTCTTCGGTGCTTTGCTGACTAGCCTTGAAGATAAGGCCCAGACGGCAGCGGCCATCAAGACGATTCTGCTGGCTCAGACTGAGACCGGCGTTGTGCCAAACATGGCGTCGGGCGGGGGGATCACACCGGATCGCTCACAGCCGCCCGTGGGGTCGTATGTCACCTGGAAGGTTTACCAGAAACTCCAGGACCGGGATCTGCTGGAATGGGCTTATCCGCGGTTGAAGAAGTGGCACGAATGGTGGCTTCGCGACAGAGGTGACGGGCAGCCCTGGCGGGACGGGAACAAAGACGGCCTTCTCGAGTGGGGGAGTGATCGCGGCTCGGCTCCTTCCGTTGGCGGCCGCGGCTTTCTGCAAGCGGCCAAATGGGAATCCGGAATGGACGACAGCCCAATGTTTGACGAGGTTACCTACGACGCGAAGACGTACACGATAAACCTCAACGATGTTGGCCTGAATTCCTTATACGCGTTGGACGCGGAGTGCCTGGCCAGTATCGCCAGGATTCTCGAAAAAAACGGGGACGCGACGAAGTTCCTGGCTGAGTACGAGCACATGAAGCAATTGATCCGGGAAAAACTGTGGAACGAGGAGGACGGCATCTACGAGAACCGGTACTGGAACGGTCAATTCTCCAAACACCTGTCGCCCACGAACTTCTATCCCATGTTCGCCGGGATTGCCGCCCCGGAGCAGGCGAAGAGAATGGTCGAGCAACACCTGTTGAACCTCGAGGAGTTCTGGGGAACTTATGTAGCGCCCTCTATCGCGCGCAACGACGCCGGGTTCCCCGACCAGTTCTATTGGCGCGGCGACATTTGGGGTCCGACGAATTACATGCTCTATCAGGCCGTCAATCGTTACAAGTTCGATAAGGTGGCCCTGGAGTACGCCCAAAAAAACTACAACCTGTTTATGGACGACTGGAATACGAACCAGCACGATAACGAGCAGTACCATGCCTGGGGCGGAAATGGGGGCGGCGACACACATTACACCTGGGGCGCTCTGCTTTGTCTGCCAGGACTTAACCAGTACATTGACGAGAACCCATGGGATGGGCTGCGTTTTGGAGCACTGTCTCCTTTATCCAGCGGAGAATTCCGAGCCGGCAACTGGGGTGGCCATGACTACCGGGTGTCCATCGGCCCGGAAAAGACCACCATGATGCGTGACGGCAGGATTCGGCTCGAAGCGACTGGAGGCGTTGTGGTTCGGCAATACCAGGCTGAGGCCTCTCGCCTTTCATTCACGTTAGACAGCGAGAAAGGCTCCAGGGTTACGACGGCGGAGTTCGACTCAGGAGAATTCAGCGTGAAAATTGATGGGAAGAGGGTGGGCACGTTAAGCGTGCGCAACGGCGGGTTGACCGTTGATTTTCCAGCAGGGGAGCACGCTGCGGAATTCCTCAAATGAGCGCGTTCCGTACGGACTAACTAATGCTGGCGGCCAAGAAAGTGCTTGACAGGCCTCCGGTTTCGGGTAAACTTCGACATATCATCGATTTCGGTACGTTTGAAGAGCCGTCGTATTCAGCTCATAAGTTTGGGTCGTGGCATCGGTTCAGGATTCCTCGGGCTTTTTCGAGGGCCCGAGGGACTTCCAAGATCCCGATTTGTTAGTTAGATAAGGAGATGGTATGAGGTTCACGTGCACGGCAAGGGGGAGCGAGAGCGTAGGCTGCAGTCAAAGAATCGTTCTACCGGCGGGTTTGGTCTGTGTGTGCGGCTTCCTGCTGCACTTAATCTCCCCAAATGCCGCCGCGCAGATGAACGCGGGCACGATCCTGGGGACGATTACTGACCCGACAGGGGCCGCAATTGCGGACGCCCAGGTCACGGTTACGAACGTCGGCACATCAATCTCCCAAAAGACAACTACCGATGCCACGGGCAACTATGTGGTCCCCTACCTGATTCCGGGTGTCTACGAAGTAACTGGCGAAAAGGAAGGCTTCAAGAAGATTACCCGGTCTGGTATCACCATTCAGGTGGACCAGAAGGCGCGGGTGGATCTGGGACTGCAGCTTGGGGCAGTCACAGACCGCATTGAAGTAACCGGGGAAGCCACTTTGGTGAAGGCCGAAAGCTCGGAGCAGGCGCAGGTGGTCAATTCTCAGCAGATGGTGGGTTTGCCGCTCAACGTCCGGAACTTCGCTCAATTCGTCAGCCTCAACACAGGGTCGGTGCCGAATCCCGGCAGTCTCGGCGGAAACATTAATCCGGACAATCCCCAAGGAATTTCTGACACCAATGTCAATGGAGTTCAGGCGGATGCAAACAACTGGCAGATCGACGGAGTCACGGACAACGAAGCTTTCTTCAGCATCCTGTCGGTAAACCCGTCAGTGGATGCCATCCAGGAATTTAAAGTATCTAACGATAATTACTCCGCGGAATTTGGCCGCGCCGGCGGCGCCAATGTGCAGATCCAGACCAAGTCGGGCACCAACCAGTTTCATGGCGTAGGCTATGAGTTTCTGCGGAACTCCGCTCTCGACGCCAACGATTTCTTCAGCAACAGTTCGGGTGTGGGAATTCCGCCGTTCCGTCAAAATCAATTCGGCGGCACCTTCGGCGGACCCATAAAAAGGGATCGTACCTTTTTCTTCGGCGACTACGAAGGCTACCGGAGCCGTTTGGGCCAAACGGAGTTGCAAACCGTCCCCACCGCACAGCAAGGTCAAGGGATCTTCACGGCGCCAGGAAATCCGACCATCTATAATCCCTTGGATATTGATCCCGCGAGCGGGCAGCCACGCCCCTTTCCGAACAATACGATCCCGCCAAATCTGGTGAACCCAACGTCAGCGAAGGTCATAGCGCTCCTTCCTCCACCAAACGTGACTGCGCCGATCGGCCAGGCCAACCACGCCGGTCAAAATTCTCTGGCTCACGATACAAACAACTTCGACGTCCGCGTGGACCACCGGATTAGCGATAAGGACCAGTTTTTCACCCGCTACAGCTACCTGGGAACGCTGCTCAGCAACCCGCCGTTCCTGGGCACCACAGTGGGCGGGGATCCCTTCCTGGCTGCTAAGGCCAACACGCGTAATCAGAACGGCGTAGTCAGTGATGTTCACTCCTTTACGCCCCGAACCCTCAATGAATTTCGGTTTGGTGTCAACCGGGTGCGTACCGACTGGACAGCCTTCGACATCGACAAAAAGACTTCGGACGAGGTGGGCATTCCAGGAGTCAACGGTTTTTGTGGCTTCTGTGGCGGGCTGGCGCGAATCAGTATCAGCGGCATGAGCGCTTACGGTCACACTCCGTTTGCCCCCACCTATCGTCACGACACGATTTTCCAGTGGGTCGATAATGTAACTTTCGTGCGGGGCAAGCACACCTTGAAGACCGGAGCCGACATCCGAAGGGTTCGCGCCGATCTCTTTCAGACGGGGAATCCTGTCGGAGAATTTGATTTTGATGAGAGGTTCACAAGTGGTCAGAGCGGCGGTGGTCTCGGTCTCGCGAGCTTCCTGCTCGGTTATCCCGAGACTGTAACCCGGGCGGCAATCGATACCTACCCTTCAGGTCGTACTACTCAGCTCTTCTTCTTTGCGCAGGACGACATCCGAATCAATAGCAAGCTGACGTTAAACATCGGCATGAGGTGGGAGTACTACTCGCCCCCAGTCGATGCTCACAATCGTCAATCCAATTTCGATCTAAAGACCGGGGATGTCTTGCTGGCGTGCATTGCCACGAGTTGTACGGGTGGAGTCAACTCAGATCTCAGTGACTGGGCGCCCCGGTTGGGCTTCGCTTATTCTCCCGATAAGGGCAAGACCGCGATTCGGGGCGGGTTCGGGCTATCGTATTTCTCTCCTGGATACGGGGGACAGTTAGGATTTCTGAACGACAATTGGCCGTTCATTCAACCTCAGACGATCACGCCGTCTAATCCCTTGGTTCTGGATCCGGCAACCGATCCCAGGATCGACCAGGGGATTCCAGGATTGCCACCCGTGGAGGCACGACCGGGGGCACCCGCGGGACATCTCGTTCCAGGTGGTTTGGTTCCCGGTGGCACTACTCAGTCGATGGGATGGGCGCCCGCTGACCTCAGGATGACGCGCGTCTATCAATGGTCGTTCAATATCCAGCGCTCCATTACTCCCAACCTGCTCATTGACGCAGCGTATGTGGCGAACTCGGTCAACCATCTCTTTATTGGCCCGCCCCTTAATTTCCCGGAGCCGGGGGCCGTCACGGCAAATCCATCTCTCTCGCTCCAGCAATTGCGGCCTTACTATGGCCTGGACCCCAATTTGGGACTTGTTGGAACGGAACTGAATACCGGACGGTCGCACTATCACTTCTCTCACGGTCTGAGCTTCTTGACCTCGTACACCTTCTCGAAAGTCATCAACCGCGGCTCGCAGTTCCGGAACCCTGACTTCTATCTGGCCGATCCGGCTCCCGCGGGATTCGATACTCCTCAGCGGCTGACCTTCAGCTACATATACGAATTTCCCTTCGGACGCCACAAACAGTTCGGCAGTCATTGGAATCGCCTGGCAGACGCAGCTCTGGGAGGATGGTCCGCGAGCGGAATTGTCGTTTATATGACTGGCTTCCCCTTCACGCCGGGCATCTCGAGCACCCTGGACAATGGAAACGGCAACGTACCGGATCGGGTTTGCGGCGGTAAGCTCTCCGACTGGACCATCGCTCGATACTACGACACGAGCTGCTTCGTTACGCCGGCTCTCAACGTTTTTGGCAATACCGGGTATGGTGTTCTCCGGGGCCCTGGCTTCCGCAATTGGGATCTGTCGCTAAAGAAGGATTTTCTGCTGGGGACGGATTTCCGATATTTGCAGTTCAGGGCGGAATTCTTCAATCTGCCAAACAACGTCAACTTTGGGATGCCCAATTCCTTCCAATGTGGTGGCGCCTGCGGTGAGGGGACCATCACTAGCACCGCCGCGGGCAGCCATCCCCGGCAGGTCCAATTTGCCTTGAAACTCTACTTCTGACATCCGTAGCGTCCGAGAGAGCGACGTACTGAAAGCGATCTTTCGGCATGCGTCAGGTTGCGCGTCGCGAAATCGTACTTCCGCTGGCCATGCCCACTCAGCATACGCCCAAAATTCCCAGCAGGTCTGGCACACCACTCAGGCCAGCATACCTTGACATCCTACATGTGCATATGGAGAGTGTTAGGGCGTACAGCCCAATTTTTTTCCCGAAAGCTCTCGGCGGCGGCGAGAAATACGCAGCCCCGAGACTTAAACCTGGGAAGTGGCAAAGTCGAAAACGCTGGTGGTGACACGCAAACTCCGGCCATCCGCAAATCTCCGGCCAGGGGTCGACGAGCGCTAAGGATCGTTAGCACACCTGCTGGAATGATAGGTGCGCCCCTGCTGGCTAAGGTCCGCCAGGGCCTCTAATTCGAGCTGTCGGTCCACCTGCCTTTTGAGTAAGCTCCATTGATTCATGAGTTTGGGTTGAGTGGTTTCATTTTGTGTAGACATGCATTAGGTCCCATTTGATCCATAATTGTCTTTAACACGCCGCTCTCGGGCGCAATTACGTTGTATGTATTCTCTGACAGGCTTTCTCCCCCCTAATTCTGGCAACTTGCGGCGACAATCGGTGAAGAAACATTACTCTACCCGCTGAGCTACTGCCCCGTAATCATGCGTGGAGCAGCCCGGACTCGAACCGGGGACCCATGTAGTTCCTTCGGCATTCGCCGCGAAATGATCAAAGATCTTCTACCCGCGCCTGTGGCGACGATCGGTGGAGAAACGTGTCTGTTGCTCTATCCAGTTGAGCTATCGCACTCCTGCAGAGTCCCGCACCTCCTGAGGAACGGCCGCATCGCAATTCTGATACGCCGTCAGCAGTTGGTATGGAAAAATCCGCGCCCGCTGAATCTCACGAGCATTGCGCAAACGTGCCGCGATGAGGCTTGCCAAGCCGTCCGTTTCAAACACGCCGTGCCGGGCGAACGTATTCAGGTTCATGCGCGTGGTCTGCCACGCAGCATTCTTCGCGATCTCCACCCAATCCTTTTGGGAAAGCGGCAGAGCCGACAGCAACATGAACGGAAGATCCGGGACATGCAGCGCCTCACCGGCCTTGAACTGCTCGAACTGCATCACCAGCTTCGGCAACGCATTTGCGTCGTAGGATCGGCCGATCATGGAGCCGTAGAATGCCTCCCGCTTGGGTCCGGTCGGCTTCGGATGCACCATCTTCACGTCCGAAAGCGACGGACTCTGGCCGGCACTGGAGCTAAAAAGAGCATGCTCATCGCGGCTGGCGAGCCACTCTCGCACCAGTCGCTTGGGAGCACTTCCCAACGATTTCCGGCCAACCACTCCGGAACGAAGGATCTGAACATCGGTCCGCAGCATACGCGTGTTATCGATCACACGCGCGAAAACGGGTCCGTGCAGCCGCGCGTCGCGCGCCGACAACCAGGCGCACAGCAATGCCGGCATGTCCTTCATGAAAGAGTACGTCCGGCTGTAGATCGCCACTCGTGCGACGAACTCAGCATCCACGGCAGCACACAGTTCTAACACGCGCGTCAGTTGCTCGTCAGCCGTTGCGTAGAAGGTCCGTCCGAAACAGCCGGTGGCCGCGTATTGTGCCAGGGCTTGCTTCGGTGCAAGCGCGTACGCCGGAGCGTTCTCGGAGTTCGCGGTGTCGGTCTGCGGGATCAACGCGTCTCCCGAAGGCTTGCGAACAGTGTCTTGTTGGCCATTGTCCATGTACTCGCTTTCAAATTTGTAAATGCAGTCTCGTTGCCATTGACAAAGCTGCTGATTATAAAGCGCTGTCAGAACGAATGAGGCGCAAGTTAGACCTCCACCGGCATTACAATTAAATTGTGAACCCTATCGTCGCGCGTTTCTTGTCTTCGACGACGGTGATTGCGATTTCGTTAGGCGGTGATCTTTACGTAGCCGGCCGAATCGGCGTTTGCCGCAAAAGTATCAACTCCCGCAGCCGGTCATCTCGCAGATAAAGACCAGCCCACGCGAAGATACCCAGCATGAGCGGACCGACAAAGGCGGGGTCGCTGATACGCACGTGGGTTGCGATTGCGCCGCCCAGATACCCCGTGACCAGGATGGCGCCAAGAAAAGCTGTGCGCGGTATCGCGTAGAGCAACGCGCAAGTAACCTCAACCACGCCGATAATAAGAAGTTCATTTTCGGGGTAGCCGAATTGCCGGACGAAGCCGTCTACCACCTGTGGCAGCCGTATGAGCTTCATCGAGCCGCTTAGCAGCATCACCAGGATCGGCAGGGCGGAAAGTATGCGCCCTGTCCACAGAACCCACTTTTTCGGGCGATGGACGGCCTCTGCGGTCGGTGTACCCGTATTCATGTGACCTCTCGATGCGAAGATTCAGTTGATCTCGGATCGGCGCATTTACCGTTCGTGCGCCTGATGAGAGGCTTTGATTGTACTGCACGTCCACCGGGATTTTGTAGGAACGGGATAGTGCGGCGTGGCCCAGCCGGATGGCGCCATCCGACAGCGATGTGCACGAATCTACGGAATTACGCGATGAGCACTTACCCGGCGCCGAGCAGCACGGCAAATGCCGACAGTCCCATGACGATGCCCCAGAAAACGCCAGTACGTTTTTCTTGAACGGCAGTTTCAAACATGATGATCGCTCCTTCTGTATATAAGACGAAATGGATGGCGATTTCGTTGGGTGGAACGGTTGATTGGGCTGGTGAGACGGGAAGATTGAGCGGGCGCAATTAGGGTGATAGGGGTGCCAGCGCCCGCTGTCGTAACGGTTGCCCTAAGAGACGATTGTCAGAAGATTTTGTTCGTTAATTAGATGCTTCTTTTGTTTGGCCTCTGTGTACCACAGCCCGGTTCAGGGTGAGTGTCCTGGAAGTTCCAAATAAAATACGGACACATTACGCCGGCTTATAGACCCTACTTCTTGTCGAAAATCAGAATGCCCAGTTCGGGATCGCGCTCAAACTCGGCGATATGAAGCGCGCTTCGCCGCAGCAAGTCTTCCGCATCATTCGTGGGGTGCATCCAACGCCGCAGCCAGATTACTTTGGTTGGCGGTCCGATGGTCGTCGCCAGTTCATAGAAGTCCGCATCTGTACTGACAATCAGGCAGACATTTGCCCTGGCGAACTCCCACACTTCGCGATCCGGGCTCTCGATCAGTCCGACTTCGGCGACATGCATGGATCCTGGAAAGAGATCGCTCAGGCGAGAAACGAGCTTGCGCGAGGGGTTTTCGTCGAACAGCAGCTTCACAGCGCGACGCGCATGCCGAGAGGTGACGCAAAATCGTAGACGGCGCGGAAGTCGTCACGTTCCAGTTCCGGGTATTCGGCGAGGATCTGCTCCTCGGTCATGCCCGCTGCGAGCCAGCTCAGCACGTCCCAAACCGTGATGCGCAGTCCGCGGATGCACGGCTGTCCAGAGCGCTTGCCTTGCTTGACAGTGATACGCGAACTCACATTCCGAGTATATCAATCGGGTGTCGTGAGTTTGCCGACGAGGCAAACTGCACCGTGCTTAGTGTCGTTTTGGAACATCGCAATGGGATACTGACGCCATGAGCAAGGCGCGCGTCAATCGAAACGGCTCCATTCTTTGGACATCATCCTTCGAGCATCGCTTGATTGGGATCCTGATCCTTTGGATCTGTACAAGCAAGGCTGGAAGTTAATGCTGAAAAACTGTGGTCCCTCAATGAAATGGAAAGAACTGGCGGTGAACCGGACGTTGTTGGTCATGATAAAAAGACGGGCGAATACATTTTTATGATTGTTCAGTGAAAAGTCCTAAGGGCCGCAGAAGTGTTTGCTACGACCGTGAAGCGCTGGAGTCAAGGAAAGAACATAAACCAGAAGATAACGCTGTTGATATGGCAGCTGCCAAGGGCATTGAGCTTTT
>QHXW01000113.1 GCA_003223115.1 Acidobacteriota bacterium | reverse complement strand
AGTTGACGCGACCGGTCTGGCAGGAGATCCGGACTCAGCAGCAGGCTTTTTCGGGCGTCTTCGCCTGGACTGCGGACGGAGCGAACGTGGGCCCAGCCAGTGACCTCCACCGCGTCAAAGCGATTTGGGTCACTGGCGATTTCTTCCATGCTCGGTGTCCGACCCTGGCGCGGACGGCTGATTCTGTCGGAGGATGAGGGAGCATGCCCGGAGTCGAGAGTAGTTATCAGTTACGCCTATTGGCAAGACCATATGGGCGGGGGTGAAATCGGCGCCGGCGCCATACTCATGGTGGATGGCGAACCCAAGGAAGTGATCGGGGTAACGCCGCCTGATTTCTTCGGACTGTCGGTAGGCGATCGTTTCGATATTGCGCTCCCACTGTGCCAACCGAAGGAATTGCGGCGCGACCTGTTCGACATTGCGGTCATGGGGCGTTTGCGGCCGGGATGAACGCTCCTGCGCGCTTCCACTCACTTACAGGCAATCAACCCCGGAATCTTCGAGGCAACCGCGCCCACGCGCCGCGCTGCGAGCTCGATTGCAGCTTACAAGCGGTTCCGGCTGGGTGCGTTTCCCGCTTCGGCTGGAGTCAGCGCGCTCCGAAGGCAATATGACTCATCGCTGTGGCTGCTGGCCATCACCGGTTTGGTGCTGCTAATCGCGTGCGCCAACCTGGCCAACCTGATGCTAGCGCAGGCGAGCACGCGCGAGCGTGAGATGGCGGTTCGTCTTGCGTTGGGCGCTTCGCGCGCGCGTCTGCTGCGGCAGTTACTCGTGGAAAGCATTCTCCTGGCGGGAATGGGGGCGGCGCTGGGAGTCAGCCTCGCGCTACTCTTGAGCCGGGTACTGGTCTGGTCGCTTTCCACCGCCAGCAACTCAGTGGATCTATCCATCGCAACGGACTGGCGGGTGCTGTGCTTTGCGGCCTCGGTGGCGGCATTAACCTGCGTGATTTTTGGAGCAGTGCCCGCCCGACGCGCGACGAACGCGGAACCTGTAAGCGCAATGAAAGCCTCCGGCCGCGGCATTGCTGGCGCCCGTGAGCGTTTTTCCATGCAGCGTGTCATTTGTGGTCGCGCAGATCGCGATGTCGCCCGTGCTGATGTCAAGTGCGCTGCTGTTCGTGCCAGTTTCCGCAAACTGATTACTTTCGATCCGGGAATGCGGGAAGCCGGGATCACCGTTGCATTCGTGGCTTTTCAGCAGTCTCATGTGACTCCCGGCCGTTATGACGAATTCCAACGGCAACTGCTGGCCGAGGTACGCTCGGTTCCCGGCATACTCGGCGTGGCAACGACTACGAACACACCATTACTTGGGAGCAGTTGGGAGCATGGCATCCACACCGCACGGGCCGATGGCACCGCGAAATTCACCTGGGTCAGTCCGGGTTACTTCGAGACCATGGGAATCCCTTGGATAATCGGCCGTGATTTCAGCCAGAACGATACCGCGGCATCCGAGCGTGTGGCCGTGGTGAACCAAGCCTTTGTCCGCCAATTCCTGGCCGGCGCCAACCCCGTCGGAAAGACACTGCGCGTTGAGCAAGAGGGCAAGTTTCCTTCCACTGTCTATGCCATCGTCGGCCTCATCCCAGACACGAAATACAGCGATCTTCGCGGCGAGACGCCCGCAATGATCTTCGCCCCGGCATCGCAGTTTCCAGCACCGGGCCCGTTCATTATGATGATGATCCGTTCGAGCGCACTTCCTGCCGCGGTGATGTCGACGGTGAAGCGCAAAATAGCGGAGAAGCATCCGGAAATAGTGGCGGTGGGTGGAGACTTTCAGACAATGATCCGCGATGGGCTGGTGCGGGAGCGAGTCATGGCGATGCTGTCGGGATTTTTTGGGCTGCTGGCGGCGTTGCTGGCCATGGTCGGGCTCTACGGAGTCATTTCCTACATGGTGGCGCGCCGCCGCAACGAGATCGGAATCCGAATCGCGCTCACCCTGTCTTCGTCTTTCAACGAGGACACCACGCGGAGGCTCCGTCTAAGTGAGACCACACTCATTTCGCGCGAGGGATTTGTGCTTCCGCAGAAGTACAAGCACCATAGTGAATATTTCCGACTAATGACCGGGCGTGACGCCATCATTGACTGGCTCAAGCATCGCGGCATAACCGCCCAGCCCTCCGATCCCGGCCGCATCGCCGATCAGATCCTCTCATCACTGGGAGGCTTCTGGGGCACCAATCTTCTTGCCGACCGTGGGACAATCAAGCTCCTCGATGAAATGGCCAAGAGCGTCCGCAGGCACGCCGACGGAACGGTGGAGGAATTCCCCGACCGCTCCATCGACGACGTGAAGCGCTGGAAGGATCTCGTGAGCCGCCGGTCTAACGCGCGGTGGGGGCATGGGGTGAGACTTGATCGGTTTGTTGAGGCGAACATTTTCCGGCTGGGCCTCGTCCTGGCCTGCCCGAGCTGCCAGAAAAAGAACTGGTTCGGCATTGAAAATCTCCGGTTGCAGCTTACGTGCGAACGCTGCCTGAAAACGTTCGCATTTCCTCAGGGTATTCAAACGACCTATGGAGAATCGAGGTCTCGCTCTCGCCAGTCACCGTGGCCGAACTGGTGCATGGAATCTACCCTGAGCCAGCGCCGGCGGATTCGTCACGGGTCGTTATTCCGACACATAGTCCTTGCGGGTATACTGAAGTTCTATGGACGTTCGGCTCAATCCCCGCAGTCAGCGCCTAATCGAGCAGCAACTTAGCGCCGGTCGCTACCACTCGCCCGAGGAGGTCGTCGCCACTGCCCTTGAAACGCTGGCCGAGAGAGAGTCAACTCGCTGCGAGGAGCAGGAGCGGCACCAGGCCGTGCAAGACATGTTGGCGTTCGCTAGCAAACACCATTTCACGCTCGGAGAAGGCCTTCGCATTCGAGACCTTATCCACGAAGACCACAAGTACTGATGGGGCCGTTCGTGGTGGACGCCTCGCTCACCCTGAGCTGGTGTTTTGAGGACGAGGCAACACAATACAGCCGCAGCGTTCTCACCACACTCCAAACCACCTACGCCGTCGTTCCGGCTTTATTTTATGGCCATTCGAGGTTGCCAACGCTCTTGCGCTGGCAGAACGCCGCCTACGCATCACACAACAAGGCACCGCAGAATTTCTAGAACTACTTCGACGCCTTCCGATTCAAATCGAACGCCGAGAGGCGCTTTGGCTCTGGCAGGCGGTCCTGCCCCTTGCCCGCGAGCATCAGTTGAGCGCCTACGATGCGGCTTATTTGGAACTGGCGAAGCGGGAGCGGATGAACTTAGCTACACTCGACCACGATTTGCAGGAAGCTGGTCATACGCTCGGAGTTCCCATCCTAGAAGTTTCGTGATCCTGATCCGCGATATCCAGGGCAGGCGAGACGTCCAAACAGGCGCATGTCGCCGACGGGCTCTCGCACGTGTCGGGGCGGGAGGCGTAGAGCCGGTGACGATTTGAGCTTCGATCAGCGCACGCGCGGTCGTCCCTTTTGGCCGGTCACATCGATCAGGCGGCAGCAGCGCACTTCGGCCAACTCGGCCAACAGCCGGCGAGGGCCGCCGTCAAAGGCGGTTTTCTGTCGGGCACGCAGGTGCAGCAGTGTGACCAGTAGATAGGCCGTCACACACAGGAAGGCGTGAACGTGCAGTTTTTGGTCGGTCCAGTGAAATTGCGGTCGAGTGGAGAGCATGTGGCAATCTTTCAAATCGCGAAATGCGGCTTCCACTTTCGATTGGCCGCGATAGGCTTCGATGATCTGCGCCGTGCTCCACTCGGCGTGATCCGTAATCAGAATGCGAAGTCCGAAATAGCGCGTGATCAGCCGCTGATACTCCTGCCAGTCGCTCCAAAGACGGATGCGTACCGGTCCTCGCCCGTCACGAGTCACTTCGTAGCACAGCAACGAACGCAGGTATGGCATCTGCTCAATGATTGGGGGATCGTCGAAGGCCGAGCGGAAGCGGGTGTGTTGGAGACCCAATCGCAACGCTGAAACATT
>QHXW01000539.1:4407-22203 GCA_003223115.1 Acidobacteriota bacterium | reverse complement strand
GGAGAGTCCGTTTGTTCATGTTGACGAGACGCGGCTCAGCATCCGAGGCGTAGACCAGTATGTCTGGGTGTTCACCAACGGGCAGCACGTCGTTTTCCGATTGACGGAAACACGGGAGACTACGGTGGTGCAGGAGGTGTTGGAGGGCTACAAGGGAGTCCTCGTGTCGGATTTTTACGCCGGATACGATGCGGTGGGGTGCAGACAAGAGAAGTGTTGGGTGCATCTGATCCGGGACTTGAATGAGGACCTGTGGAAGTTTCCGTTTGATGAGGAGCTCCAGACGTTCGTGTTAGAGGTAAAGAATCTGATCGTGCCCATGGTCGAAGCCGTCGACCGATGGGGCCCGAAGGCTAAACACCTCCGAAAATTCAAGAAGCATGTGGACCAGTTCTACGCAACACAGATTGACAGCGCAGAGTATGCCTTAGATGCGACGAAGAAGTACCAGAAACGCTTTGCGCGGTACCGCGAGTCGCTGTTTCGCTTCCTTGACGAAGATGGTATCCCTTGGAACAACAACACAGCCGAGAGGGCTATCAGACATCTCGCGGTGCAGAGGAAGATCTCCGGTACGTTCCACCCGCGAGGCGCCATCGCCTATCTCGAACTGCTTGGCAGTCATTCAGCGGTACTGCGGGGGGAGCCAATCCCCCCAGCCGGACCCTGACGATTACCAGTACCGGCAGCCCGGTGAGCTGGACTGCGAGGGCTAACACACCGACCGAAGGAAATTGGCTAAGTGTCAATCCTGCGAGCGGTACGACGCCGTCAACGGTCACGGTTGTGGTAGATAACTCCGGGCTCGGCGCAACTACATTTGGCGGCAGTCTTACCTTCAGCGGAACGGGCGCAAATGCGCTCAACATTCCCGTCACGTTGCAATTGGCTTCGCCCCAGCCGCCCTACTTCACCGGCCAGCAGGCATTCGGGCTAACACCCCAAGGTCCAGAGCAGGTCTCTTTGCCAAACGGCACCACAAGTTCGCAAGGATCCAATCAGGTGCTCGTGTTCTTGTCTGTGGATGCCACTGCCGGTGACATGCAAACGGTAACGTCCGTGCTGGCTGCAGCGTCTGCCAGAACCGTGGGAGAGATTCCTCAGGCGCGCGTGCTGCAGGTCGAAGTTCAGAACACCAACGGGATTGCCAACCTCCTTACGGTCTTGCGGTCTTCTCCGGGAGTTCTGTACGCGGGCCCTAACCTGTTTGTCGATACTCCACGAAATGCCTACCAGACCTTAGCTTGGAACGAAGTCATCTTCGCCCTGATGAGCGGAAAGCCCGTGCCCAGGTGATGGCCAAATATGAGAGCACAGACTCGCCCTACTCGGCGGCCTGTCTTCAATACGAGAAGATTAAGTTCGAGATGTCTAAGCTGGAGCTTCGATCGTAGCGTGTTCAGCAGTCGCCCTATTATATTATATCAACCCGGATGATAAACAAAAGACTCGTCAGAATAATTTAGGTAGACAAGTAGAGCTGCTGGGTTCGATGCTGTCGTGCTGGCCGGCATCTCGAACAAGTGCCTGGGCCACAAGGACGGTGAACATCAGTCCCGATAAGTCCCCTGACGGATCCGCGGATATACCAGGTCCTTCGCAACGCCAAAAGAAACGGACGCGGTATTATATTACTATTGGCCGGCAAGGACAGAACTAACCGCGAATAGGACCTTTGCTACTTTGGAATCCTGCGTTCTGGAGTTCAGCGCGAAATCGCGGCTTGGCGGAAATAGCGGGCCCCGTTCCATAATGATCGTGAGTCAAGAATTGAAAATTTGAAGAATTTGCTTGGTGCTGAAGGAGGGAGTCGAACCCCTCACACCCAGTGAAGGATACGGGATTTTGAGTCCGTTCTGGATGATACTCGGGGTAGCTGCAAACGGCTAAGCAGCAGCGTTTCAGCGCACACTACCGCGTTGCATAACCGCAAGTCGCCCCACGACGGGCACAATTTCGGGCACAGCCAAGTAATTTTCTGGTGGCTGTACCGCGCGGCGGACACCAAAGGCAAGACCATCGACTTTTATTTGAGCCGGACCCGCGACAAGAAAGCAGCGACGGCGTTCTTCCGTAAAGCTATGAAGCATCATGGCGAGCCGCGCACCATTACGCTCAACGGTTTTGAGCCGAGCCACTGTGCGCTGCGCTGCATGGGCATGAGGAACGAATTCAACTATCGCTAGGAAAACTCAGTCAAGATCCGTTCCTGTCAGTACTTAAACAATATCGCTGAGCAGGACCACCGAAGAGTGAAGTTCCGACTCCAGCCGATGCTCGGCTTCCAGCGATTCTACAACGCACGACGCGTGATCACTGGAGTCGAATTAGCGCAGAAGATTCACAAAGGACAGTTCGCCGTACCAGCGCATTCGGTTCGAATACCGCGGCCATCTGGCGTAGAGTACTCGCCGCCTAGAGCATAACGGCGAGTCACAATCAGCGCGGCGTTGACTTACGTTCCTATCTGCACCGGAGCCCGCCGGAAAATCGTTACCCCAGGGGACAGCATCGAGAAGCATACAAACGACGAATTTTGGCCTTCCGGGGGGCCCTTACGGAATCCGATCGCCTGAACCGAAATCGAAGAAATGAAACTTCGTCTCGTTAAACGAAAGCCATACCGTGGCTCCAATCTCGAGACGGACCACGGGGTTTGTTCGCGTTATTATCTTCTCGTGACCCAGGTCCAGGAATACGAAGGTCTCATTTCCTAGAGTTTCTGTGACATAGGTTCTGGCAGGCATACCGCCTTCACACTGCGCCACGGAAACTCCCACATCTTCCGGGCGGACGCCTAAGACCGCCTTTTCATGACGCTGAAGACGGGACAACACAGGGGCGCCAAGATGGAGAGTGAGTCCGTTGGCGACAAATGTCCGCTGAGCGTGATCCAGCTTGCCTACAAGAAAATTCATGCTCGGACTCCCCATGAAACCGGCGACGAATTTATTCGTGGGGCGCTCGTAGATATTGATCGGCGTATCGAATTGTTGCAGTTTACCTGCATGCATGACCGCTACCCGATGGGCCAACGTCATAGCCTCAGCCTGGTCATGGGTCACGTAAAGCGTTGTGGTTCCCAATTCATACTGCAGATGCTTGAGTTCACCCCGCGTGTAAACGCGAAGATTCGCATCCAGATTGGAAAGGGGCTCGTCCATCAGAAAGACTCGGGGCTGGCGAACAATGGCGCGCGCCAACGCAACCCTCTGCCGTTGTCCACCGGAGAGCTCCCTGGGTCTGCGTTGCAGCAGCTCGTGAATGCCAAGAAGCTCTGCTACTTTCTGAACCCGGCCGGGGATCTCGCTGCGCGGAATCCGACGCACGCGCAAAGGGTAAGCGATGTTCTCTGCAACCGTCATGTGGGGATACAGAGCATAGCTCTGGAAAACCATAGCGACGTCACGATCTCGAGGAGGGGTGTCGTTGACGTATCTATCGCCGATATAAATACTCCCGTTCGTTACACTTTCAAGTCCCGCCAGCATTCTCAAACTCGTGGTTTTACCGCAGCCGGACGGGCCCAATAGAACAACGAACTCACCCGATCGGATCTCGAGGTTCAGTTGGTCCACGCCCAGAACAGTGCCATATTTCTTGACGACGCCGTCGTAAACAACTTTCATGACTTTGGGCAGAATACCCGGAATCTGGGCTTGGCGCAAGGCAACGCGAAGCCTCGAGCGCTCCTTGACAAACCGTTCGACTTCTCTGTATCCTGCCGCATTGCGACTAGCGAACGGAAATTTGCTGCCTCGCAGCCGGTCGCGCGCTGCAGCCCTGGCCCCCAACCGGCAGGTGACGCGTAACGATGTCGCTGCGCTGGCGCGCGTCGTGCCTTCCACTGTCTCGTATGTGATCAATAATGGCCCTCGTTCCGTTTCCGTCGAAGCACGGGAAAGGGTTCTTAAGGCGATTGCCACGCTCGGCTATCACCCCAGCGACGTCGCGCGGAGTCTGCGCACTCGGCGTACCAAAACCATCGGGTTAGTCATTCCCGATATCACGAATCCATATTACGGTGAAATGACCCAGGCTATCGAAGAAGTCAGTTTCCAGCGCGGATATACAGTGATCCTGGGACATTCCAGCCACCTTCCGGAGCGGGAACTCCGTTATTCCCAGGTATTGCGGTCGAAGCAGGTTGACGGTGTAATTCTTCTTCCGGAGACAACGGATTTAGAGCCCGTCCATTTCTTACAGAGAGCCGGTATTCAGGTTGTGATTCTGGAGCGGATCGTGACCGGATACCCTTGCATCATCGCCGACGAGCACCACGCCGGATATCTGGCAACACGGCATTTGCTTGAACTGGGTCACCGCGGGATCGGCTGTATCGTGCTGGCGGGGGATTCAACGAGCAGTGTCGCCCGCGAAGAGGGATATCGTTTAGCGCTTCAGGAGGCAGGGGTATCGCCGCAGAAGAACTGGATTCTCGAGAGCGAGTCCGGCTATATTGCGGGCGACACAGTGGCGCGCTGTTTTCTGAAACTGCCGGAGCGGCCGACAGCAGTGATCGCACACAACGACCTGATCGCCATCGGCGCTATGAAGGCGTTTTCCGAGGCGGGGCTCAAAGTTCCAGGCGATATTTCTGTGATAGGATTTGACGATATTGCCGCGGCTTCCTATGTGCAGCCGGCGCTGACAACGATAGCCTATCCAAAACGTCAAATGGGTCGAGCGGCCGCCGAGATGCTTATTAATTTGGTTGAGTCAGGTGAAATTGGGTTCGCGGGCCAGCAGAAGCTGCCCGTGCACCTGGCAGTGCGAGGTTCGGCCGCTCGGCCCGTCTGATTTTTTTCCTATCATTGCGACACGAGTCGAGCGCCCCTTGCGGTGATTTTCGGTTGATCCTGAACCAAAGCGCGTAGGAGAGATTGTGACTGCAGAAATCAAGACCAACGTTATTCGCGTCGCGTCGGCTCCAGTGAGTTGGGGTGTGATGGAGGAAACCGACACGAGCGTCTGGCCCTCAGCCTGGCAAGTGCTACACGAGATTGCTACGGCGGGCTACACCGGTACGGAACTCGGCCCGTACGGGTATTACCCAACCGAAGCGGACGGCCTGCGCAGGACGCTAGTGTCCCATGGGCTGACCCTCACCTCGGCATTTGTCCCGCTCCGCTGGTTCCAGACCGAACACCTTGCCCAGGATATCGAGAGTCTTTTGAATGTTGCCACGTTGCTGTCTGCGCTGAATTGCCCATTCGTCGTGGTAGCAGACGGATTGGCTCCGCCCGGTGAATCCTCACCCAACGAGTCCGCGTGGAAGAGCATGGCAACGACGATGGAAAACGTTGGGCGGCATTTGCGGGGTTTGGGATTGCAGATGGTCTTCCATCTGGAGGCCGGCAGTCATCTCGCAACACCTGACGATCAGAGGCGTCTCTGCGCGCTGACGGATGCGGATATGGTCGGCATCTGCCTCGATACGGGCCACTATGCTTACAGTTTCGGAAACCCTCGCGACGCGGTTCAGCAATACGGGCGCCGGATTCGTTATGTGCACCTCAAGGACGTGGATCCGGCCGTCCGGGACCGAGTAGGTAGCAGCGGACTCGATTTCCATGCCGCGGTGAGATCTGGCGTCTTTACGCCCTTAGGCGGGGGCTGCGCCGAAATTGGGGGCGTGATCTCGGATCTGTTATCCACGGGTTACGAGGGATGGCTGGTTGTGGAGCAAGACGTGTTGATGCCGTTAAACAACGGAGCAACCCCCCTCGAGAACGCCAGGCAGAGCCGGGAATTTCTGCGCCGACTTGGCCTCTGAGACAAGACTGGTGCGCAGGATTTTCTCGGCGGGCGCCAAGAGTTTTTTGAATACCACGAAGGAGCGATTGGATGGCACGGTTGCGGGTGGGCGTAGTTGGATGCGGGACAGTGGCCCAAATCATGTGGCTGCCAAACTTGAGGCAGTTGGATGAACAGTTTGAGCTGAAGGCTATTTGCGATTTATCTCCCGGTCTGACTGCATCTCTTGGCCAGTATTACAACGTGGGCCGGTGTTTTCACGATTACCGTGACCTGATTGCGGAAGATCTAGACATAGTGATTGTCCTGACGCCCGGCTCACATGCGGCTCCCGCTATTGCGGCCATCGAAGCTGGCAAGCATGTAATCGTGGAAAAGCCGATGTGCTTCACCCAGCGCGAAGCCGACGCGATGCTTGCCACCTCGAAGCATCACGGCCGCTACCTTATGGTTGCCTACATGAAGCGTTATGACCCGGGCTACCTCTATGGCCGCGAACTAGTCCGGTCCATGAAGGGCCTTCGGTATGTGCAAATCAACGTTCTGCACCCCGCGGAGACACTTTACTTTGCTCATCACCGCGTAAAACGATTCAATGATGTTCCACAAGCTACAATCGAATCGCTGCAACGCGAGGGGGACCGACTGGCCGTGGAAGCCATCGGTCCGGTCGCTCCGCGGATGCGGTTTCTTTACCTGGATGTTTTTCTCGGCAGCATGATTCACGACGTTAACGCATTGCGGGGTATTCTCGGCTGTCCAGATCGATCGCTGTTCACCATGCTGTGGCCGGATGACGTCACCTATCCGACGATTACTACGGTGCTCTCGTATGATTCGGGGCCGCGAGCCGTTTTCACCTGGTCCTATCTCAGCGAACTGCGGGACTATTTTGAAGAGCTGGCGTTTTTGGGACAGGAATCGCGAGTGCGCATCCAGTTTCCTTCGCCATTTTTGAGACACTTCCCCACGCCCGTCGAGGTGCAGGGAATGGAGAACGGCGTCGAATTCCGCCAGCGGTTGAACGTTTCCTTCGCCGAAGCGTTCAAGGAGGAGTTGTTGCATTTTCACGAATGCGTCCACGCGGATCGGGAGCCGCTGACCAACGCCACCGAGGGAAAGGAAGACATCGCCTTCCTGCAGAAAGTTATCGCTGCCGCAGCTCCTGAAGGATTGGGAGGGGAGGCCGTGCAATGAAGATCGGACTCTTTACTGACGGTTTGATGCATCTCTCATTCAAGGAGGCACTGGCTAAGGTTGGCGACCTCGGCATTCAAGCCGTGGAGATTGGGACGGGCAACTTCTCCCCGGCGCCGCACTGCGATTTGAACCGTTTGTTGGACAGTTCGACGGCCCGCAACGAATTTGTGCAGGCAATTCAGCACCACAATCTTCAGCTTGCGGCGCTCAACTGCAGTGGCAACCCGATTCATGCAAACGACGAACTGGCAGGCAAGGCTGCCGACATCACCCGCAAGACGCTGCGATTGGCTGGAGAGCTGGGCGTAGAGCGCATCATCTGCATGAGCGGCTGCCCGGGTACTCCGGAGGGCGGAGGATATCCGAACTGGGTCGTGGCATCCTGGCCGGAGGATTTTCTGGAGCTTCTGGATTGGCAGTGGCGGGAACGCGTCATCCCTTTTTGGAGCGAGATGTCCGGGTTCGCCAGAGCCGAGGGAGTCCGTCAACTATGTTTTGAACTGCACCCCGGAATGTGTGTTTACAATGTGTCTTCGTTCAACCGGCTGCGGGCGGCCATTGGACCCATGATTGCAGCCAACCTGGATCCCAGCCATTTCTTCTTTCAAGGCATGGATCCCATGGCAGTCGTCCGGACTTTAGGCGGCGCCATCGGCTATGTCCATGCTAAAGATGCGCGAGTCGAACCCTATAACCTGGCTGTACAAGGCGCGCTCGATTTACAACCGGGGAAGCCCGTGCGTGATTTAGTGTGGGCGTATCGTACGCTGGGGTATGGCCACGGAACATAGTTCTGGGCTGATTTCGTATCCGGGTTGCGATCGGTCGGTTATGACGGAGTGTTATCCATTGAACATGAAGATCCTTTGATGGATGCCGAGGAAGCAATCGGACGAGCCGTCGGGCTGTTAAAGAACACGGCGCTATTCGGGCCGCCATCCGTGGTACCCGGTGCTCCGCCTCCGTATTGAGGGAGGAGCCAAAAACTTTGAAACCGCGGCAAATGATTCGAAGGCAATTCCTCAAAGATTCGTTAGGAGTGGCGGCTGCCGCGGCAGTTCAATCTCTTTCAAGTTGCGGAGGAAAGCGAGACTCAAATCCACGACGCCAGATCACTTTTGGCAGTTATGCCGACCCTGCCCTGGACATCTTGAAAGAAGTCTTCCTCCCGGAATTCGAACGCACGATTGGCATTCACACGGAGTGGGTTGAGGCCGATTTTTCAAGCTGGCTCCAGAAAGGACTGAACGATGGCCAGACTAAGGCCGGAGCATTCGACATCTATGTGATGGATGATCTGTGGGTTCCTCGTTTTGCAGGAGCCGGCTATCTCGCCAATTTGGATGAACTGGGCTTTCAAACCGACTTGGATCTGGTTCCCTCCGCAATCGCTCTCGGTTATTGGCCCCCGAAGACCGGATTGCGCCAGCCTGGCATCGGCTCGAATGCGAGGTCCATACTTTACTCTCTGCCCCTGATCAGCGACGTTCAGCTCCTCTTCTATCGCAATGATGTTTACCGCCACGGTCCCCCCGCAACCTGGGATGAAATATTGAGGGTAGCCCGTCAAAAATCCGATCCGGCCCGGCATCAGTACGGGTGGGTTACGCGCGGCGTCAAGGGGAATCCGATCGTGAATTCATTTTTCGTGTTCCTCCACTCTCTCGGCGGCGACATTTTTGGAGAGAACTGGAAGGTGATATTCAACAGCCCCCGGGGTGTCGAGGCGCTGGAGTTTTTTTTGAGCTTGGTAGCCTATGCCCCGCCAGGAGTAGCTGAATTTGATTCGGATCAGGAAGGCGCAACGCTGTTACAAGGGAATGCTTTTGCTGCGACGATGTGGACGGGATGGTGTCCACAGACTGACGATCCCACGAAGTCAAGGGTCGTTGGGAAGATTAACTTCGACGTTCCGCCGAAGAAAGTCAACCAAGTTGCCAAACTCGGGCTGTTCATGGCAGGGATAGCGGCTTCAGCACCGCATAAAACGGAGGCCCTGGAGTTTCTCAAATGGTTCAGCAGTTCCGCAACGCAAATCCGGTTTGCGCGCTCCGGAGGAACCCCCTTCAGGACGAGCGCGTTTAAAGATGATGAGGCTCGAAAGAAGTCTCGTTGGCTAGACGCCACGCTGAGAGCTCTGACCATTGGGGTTCCTTCCCCGCGCACTTCAGACTGGTCCAAAGTGGAGGATATTCTGGGTACTGAGCTCAACAGGGCGCTGCTTGAAAGAGGCAGGGCCAAGGAGCATCTGGATTCCGCCGCTCTCGAGACCTCGGCCTTCCTGAAGAGTGCGGGTTACCCCGTCGGATAGGCGATGTCAACGCCAGCGAAGTTTATAATCCAGCCTCGTGGCAGCCCACCCAGCCGGCGAGGTCGGTTACTGCCATGGGCCCTGGTCGCTCCCACTGTGTTGTTTGTCGTAGCTATGACGGTCTTCCCGCTGGGTTACTCGATGTGGACCAGCCTCCAGGAATACCCTCTAGGCCAACCTCCCGCTTTCGTAGGACTGCGGAACTATCAGAAACTCATCCACGACGTCAATTTCCGGAGCTCGCTCGCGACGACTCTTCTATTTACGATCAGCGCAACCGGAGTCGAGTTCGTGCTCGGGCTGGGGTTGGCGCTACTGCTAAAAGGGGAATTTTCCTTCCAGGGAATCATTCGTTCCAGCCTGATGATCCCGATGGTGATCGCGCCGGTGGTCGTCGGAATCATCTGGCGGTTGCTCTACAATGCCGATGTCGGGCTTTTTAGTTTTGCGGTGCAGGAACTGACCGGAAAGAGCCTGAGCGTCCTCTCCAGTAGCATGCTCGCTCTGCCGGCGTTGATTCTCGTCGATGTCTGGGAATGGACGCCATTCATGTTTCTTCTGTTGCTAGCTGGAATCCAGTCCCTGCCTCAAGAGCCTTTCGAGGCCGCCCGCGTGGACGGGGCCAGCACGTGGGATATTTTCCGGCATCTGACCATGCCGATGTTGCGGCCCGTGATTGTTGTGGCTCTCCTCATACGGTCTCTGGACGCGTTTACGGTCTTCGACCAGGTCTTTGTCCTCACTCAAGGCGGGCCCGGCACGGCCACTGAGGTGGCGACGTTGATGATCTATAAGTCGGCCTTCCGGTTCTCGCAGTTTGGATATGCGGCTGCGATGGCAATTTCTCTTCTTATCCTGGTCATGTTTTTTTCAGCGGCCGTGACGCGGGCCCTGAGAGGGAGCGGTTGATGGCAAGATCTGGCTCAGGAAGCCCCAGGCAAAGGTTATGGTTTTTGACACGCCTGGCACTGATTGTTCTGGCGCTGATCATCACGCTCTTACCTGTTTATTGGATGGTGAACACTTCATTGAAAACACAAGTGGAGGTATTCGCTTCACCGCCGACTCTGTATGCCCAAAATCCGACATTCGGGAATTATGTCAATCTCTTCGTGCGCCGCCATCTGGGAGTCTACCTGCTAAATAGCCTGATCATCGTGGGAAGTGCGGTCCTGCTGTCGCTTGTGCTCGGCTCGCTAGCGGCATACTTTCTGGCACGTTTCGCGAAGGGCCGGATGCAGCAGCAGCTTAACTTCTGGGTTCTGGCTCCACGCATGATTCCTCCTGCAGCGCTTGTTGTGCCAGTATTTTTGATCCTGCAGCATTTTGGTCTGATCAACAAGAAGTTAGGGCTTGTGCTCGTGTATACGGCATTCAATTTACCATTCGTGGCTTGGATGATGCGCTCTTTCTTTCAGGAAATCCCGGTGGACCTGGAGGAAGCGGCCATGGTGGACGGATCCAGCCGGCTGCGTTCCTTTTGGGATGTCGTGCTGCCGCTCGCGGCGCCAGGACTGGTGGCGACTTCAATTTTCTCGCTCATCATTACGTTTAACGAGTTCTTCTTCGCTCTCATTCTGACGTCCACGCCCGAGGCTGCAACATTGCCGGTGGGGACGGCGTCGCTCATCGGGAAAACCCAAACGCTGTATGGTGAGATGGCTGCTGCCGGCGTCGTCGCGGCCGTTCCGTTGGTGGTCTTCGCCTTGCTAGTACAGCGGCATCTCGTCCGCGGCCTAACCATGGGAGCTGTGAAATGACGGTTGCGCTTCTTCTATCGAGGAATCTGCTGGAACAACTGCTCTTCTTCCCTTTTCTTATTCCCCCGGAGAGAACGGCTCAACACAAAGTGACGATTCGCTTCATCGTTATGGCCTAATTGCTGATACGCGCGGGCTAGTGAATAGTGCGCCAAGTAGTTCTGCGGATCCAGCTTTAGAGCGCGCTCCAGAAATCCCACGGCCAGCTCCCAATCATTCTTCTTCAATTCAATTTGCCCGAGCAGGACGTAGGAACCGGTAAATGTCTCATTGAGCCAGATGGACTGTTTTAACGCTTTCTCGGCTTCGTCGTACTTCTCGAGGCGGGCATAAGCATCGCCCAGCCGCCAGTAAACCAGCCACACCGTGGGATTGATTTCGAGTTCTTTCCTGAACTCTTCGAGTGCGCGCTGCGGATTTGTCTTGTAAAGATAGATCTCGCCGAGAAGAAAATGAACCATCGGAAGGCGAGGGTCGAGTGAGACGGCTTTCGCTAACTCCGGGATGGCTTTCTCTTCCAGGCGCTGGCGCACCATCATCTGGGCAAAGAGCAGATGACCAACGGCGCTGTCGGGCGGCACCGAAAACATTTGGCCGAAAGCTGCGCGAGCTTTGTCCGGTTGTTGCGTCCTGAGGTAGCAGACGCCAAGCACATACCAACCGTCGAACTCCGTTGCGGGAAGGCGCGACTGAATTCTCTCCAGCAGAGGGATCGCCTGGTCCAATTGGCCCACTGTGTAATAGGACAGGCCCAGCAGTTGCGCTGTCTCGCGTTCCTCCGGATTCTCCTGGAGCGCGGCCTTCAAATGGGCTATGGCCTGCTGATAACTGCGCTTCTTGTAATAGGCCTTGCCGAGTCTGGCTTCGATGCCTGAGGCCGGCGGCTCTTGTTGGAGAACGTTCTCCAGTAATGCGATCGCTTCGTCGAGCTTACCCTCGTGAATCAGTGAATCCGCTCTGGACAGGCTTCTTGCCGGATCAAGGCTGGATATCTGCGTTTTGCCGGCACTCGGGAACAGGAGGAATCCGACCAGAACTGCCGAAATACAAAAGGAAATCGGGAGCGTGTGACCATTGGCCGAACGCTCCCGCGTCGTGTTGAAACTAGAAGTCGAAGCGAAGACCAAACTGCCATCTTCGCATAATCGCATTCGGTGCAAGATTGAAGATACGGCCCGCATTGCCGCAATCCACACAGCCGTCCGGATTACCCGGATTAACGTGGTTGAAAAAGTTAAAAGCTTCGGCTCGGAACTGCCCTCTCAGCGTCTCGGTGATCGAAAAGCTCTTGAAGAAAGACGCATCGGTGTTGAACCACTTCGGTCCCAGCAGCGTGTTCCGTCCGGCATTACCAAGCGTGCCAATTGCTGGGCGCTTCCAGGGACCGCTGGTGTCTCCGTTATTCGCAAGCGTGATTGTCGCCCCTTGGTACCACTGATTGCGTGAGCGATGGGAAATATCCGTGTTGCCAATACGGACGGGCCAGCAGACGTTAACATCCTCATCGGCGCCACAATTCGCATAACTGGCCGTGAAGCCCAGCCCGCTCATTAAGATGATATTGGCATTGATCTGCCATCCTCCGGCTATGAGATCCAACGCCCGCGGCGCATTCTTCATGAACCTCTTTCCGTTTCCGAAAGGCAGTTCATATACGTTAGCGGCAACAAACACATGATCGCGCTGCCATTCGGGACGGCCGTAATACACCTTCCGGTCGACGGCGTAATAATTAGATTCGTGATTCTTCGCATGCGCAAACGTGTAATGCGCCAGGAGCTGGTAGCTATTCGAAAAACGTTTCTCGACTTTGGTTTGCAAAGAGTTGTAATGGTTGTCGGCGTCGTTCCCGAAGTAGCGGAAACCTTGCGTCCAACCGAATTTCTGGTAATACGGCTTGCGCTGATCTGTGCTGAGACCCTGCGCAAACCCTACCAGGGTTGGCATATTGAAATCATAATCAGGGCCTTCACCCGCGAACACATGAGTTCCCTTATTACCCACATAGGCTACATCCACAGTGAGCGTAGACGTGATCTGACGTTGCACTGAGACATTCCACGCGTCCAACGTAGCCAGGCGCATCTTCGTCGGATAGACGAAGCTTCGGACTCCAACAGGCAGCAATGGGTTACCCTTCGGTCCTTTCGGCTGTTTGTCCAGAACCGTGTTTACGTCCAGGAATGGCGGGCCTTGCGACAAATTGAAGACACTTTCAAAGTTGTTGGGAGGGGTAAGCTGTTGAATACCTAACACCGGGAGGTTCTGTGTCACGCTATGGCCAAAAATAGAACCGAATGTTCCGACGTCGAAGGTTCTGCCGTAGCCAATGCGCACTACGGTCTTCGGAGTCACTTGATAAGCGACCCCCAAACGAGGCGCAAGGTTGGTGAAGCTATTCTTCACAAAGCCGTTCCGTGGAGTGCCGTTGACCCCTGCAATCATTACCTCTCCCGTTTGAATGTTGATCCAGCCTCCCTTCCGGGCTCCGGTCACAGTCTGCGGGTAATAGATTTCCCAACGCAGTCCATAATTCAGAGTCAGCTTTGGAGTGATGCGCCACGTGTCCTGGCCATAGAAGAATTGGCGATTTTGTCGCTCCCCTGCGTCCAGAGAGTTCGATACATATCTTTGGAAGTTGTTGACCTCGCCAATCAAGTAACTGGCCAAGCCTAACCCGCCTCCATTGGGTCCACGCGTGTTGTCAGACGTGAAATAAAGCTCTCCCGACCGATGCTGGTCGCTGGGTACCCGGAGGTTCTGCAAATAGCGGAAATCGACCCCGAACTTGAAGGTGTGGTTGACGTGAATGTAAGACCAGTTGTTCACGAATTGGAACTGCTGCATTCTTTCGATCAGCGGGCAGTTGCAGTTGTTGTAAAGAGAGTATCCAAAGTCGAAACCACCTTGTGCAAATCCCCCGCCGATGCCGAAATGCGGCATGCTCAGAGTCGTGGGATCGTTAGTGAAATTCAAGCCGGGGGCGCCGGCGTCCTGGGCGAAGGAGCCGGTTGCCAGCGGATTTACGTTGATTGGCTGGCGATACCAGCCAATGCGAAAGTCAGTCAGCAGATTGTTCTTGACCGTGTAGTCGAATCCGGCAGCAAGACTCTGGGGCCGGGATTTGCCTTCACCGACGTATCCGATGGTACCGAACTGGGGACCGCCGACAACGGGCCCGAATGGACCCGGCGCTGATTTTAGGAATTGCGTGAACGTGTAGCGGCCGAATATGCGAAAAGAATCGCTTTGAAAATGGTCAATGCGGATGTTAAAGACGTCGCCGTTGAATCTGTCATGCGCGGAGGCCGTAAAATTCGGGTCCGTTGGGCCCGCGCCGGGGATGTTCGGGAGCGGCAACGTCGCGAGAAGTTTTAATGTCGGCTGCGAAAGACGATTCGTTGGAATCACGTTGCCGGAGAACTGCTTCCTCTGGGCCGGAGTTGTGCCGCTGAGCGGGTCAAAAATATCCTGACCCGAAGCGGCCGCCAGTGCGCTCAAATCACCATTTCGCTCGGCCGCCGTAGGAATTCGCAGAACCTGCGAAGCGCCATTCTTGGCACGAGTTCCCTGATAGTCGCCGAAAAAGAACGTCTTGTTTTTGATGATGGGACCGCCGATCGAGCCGCCGAACTGGCTCCAGAGGCTTGGGGGCAGCAGTCTGCCGCTCGCATCGGGAACCGACTGGGAAAAAGGATCTCGAGCCTGCGCCAAATCATTGCGACGGAACACGAAAGCGCTGCCATGAAAATTGTTGGTACCGGACTTTGTCGAAGTCGTCACCACGCCCGACTGAGCCTGCCCGAATTCTGCATCGAAATTGGCGCTGGTGATTTTCGCCTGAACCACTGAATCAAGATCCGGAACCACGATCATGTTGCCGTACATGAAGTCCCGGTTATCGGTGCCGTCCAGCAGGTAGCCAAGGCCCGTAAAATGTTGTCCATTGACATTCACTGCGATCCCGCCCTGGGGATTCTCCGTCGAAGTGTCGTTCCAGTTGAACTGAAGAGATCCAGGAGTCAGAAGCAGCAACTGTGTAAAGTTCCTGTTAATCGTGGGCAACTCCATCACGGACTTTTCGCTCAGGGTCGTCGCAACATCAGTGCGTTCGGTTTTGAGCAGTGGGCTTTCTGCGGTCACATTGATTGTCTGGTTTACGTCTCCGGGCTGCAAGGTCACATCCACTGTGGTGACTGTGTCCACCGCCAGATCCACGTTGTCCTGTACAGCAGTCTTGAAACCAGCGAATTCCACTTTCACGCGGTAGCGGCCGATGATCAAGTGTGTCTGGCTGTAGTTACCCGACTCATTCGTGGTCGTTGTGTAGCTTACGTTCTTTTGCAAGTCCGTGATATTCACAGTGGCTTTGGGGACACCGGCTCCCGAGGAGTCGTACACGGTTCCAGCTATGCTGCCATACACGGCTTGTGCTAGCGCGATCGAACTGGAGGCGAGCAATGAAATCAGGAGCCAGACGGCGAGCACGGCCCAAGCCCTGTTCGTCGACTCGTGTCGCTTAGTAGCACAAAAAAAACACGGCCTTGTCGGAACTATGGCCGGCTGCCTTCGAGATCCTGTCCAAGAGTGACACCCTGAAACCCGCATTTCGGTCATCCTCCTTATTCTTCGGGCCCGACAGCTAAATCCTTCCAAGTTTCTTTGCGCGCGAGCGGCAGCCTGACAAAAAGATGAATTGCAATTTTCTATCATGCGCGCTGTTGCTTGTCAAGACTTTTCTGGCGCGGTAGCTCAGGATAAACAGTTGTTGGATACTGGCGCGACATGCGCTTATGCGTTCTTACTGTTCCCGAAACGGCCTGTGAACACTACAACTCGAGCTTTGATTGCAGTCGAAAGCTCACCTCGCGTTCGGGGCCACTTCGTGGCGCCGCTCCTTTGTTACCGCCCGCTCATATTGGGCGCGCGCGCGCCTGATGCTTTCGATTTCCGAAACTTCGGAGATCGGGACATCCCACCAACTTTCGTATCCAGGCACGCGCATTTCTTTGTCTACTTCGATCACGATAACGCTGGTGCGGGCATGACCTCGCATTCTTTCGAGAGCGCTCTCCAACTCGTCGCGAGTGGTAGCTCGTACGACGCAAGCGCCCAGTCCGGTGCTCAGGGCGACGAAATCCACGGGCACGTACTCGCCATCGAGCTGGCCCGTTTCGTCCCGCCTGTAGCGATAGTCGGTTCCGAACCCGCGCGAGCCGACGGCTTGCGAGAGCCCGCCGATACTCGAAAAACCGTGGTTATCGAGCACGATGATGTTGAGTTTGTATCCTTCCTGAATCGAAGTGGTGATTTCTGATGACATCATCAGAAAAGATCCATCGCCGACCATGACGTAAACGTCGCGCGAGGGATCGGCCATTTTCACGCCAAGCCCGCCGGCGATCTCATACCCCATGCACGAATATCCGTACTCGAGGTGATAGCGCTTGGGCTGTTTGGCGCGCCACAACTTGTGTAGGTCGCCTGGCAAGCTCCCAGCCGCGCACACCACCACGTCCTCGGGACGAGACACGCGGTTTACAGCGCCGATTACCTCGCCTTGGCTGATCGGCGGACCGTGGTGTAGTCCGAAAAGGCGGTCTGTCTCCAGTTCCCACCGATGCTTCGATTGCGTGATGTTATTTGCATACCCGGCATCCACCTGGTAGCCGGCCAGCGCGGCCTCGAATTGCTCGATGGCCTGGCGCGCATCCGCAATCACCGGCAGGCCGGCATGCTTGTATGCGTCCGTTTCATTTACGTTGATATTAATGAAACGCACCTCAGTATCTTGGAAGGCGGTTTTAGAGGCTGTCGTGAAATCGCCCAGCCTGGTTCCAATGGTGATCACAAGATCCGCTTCGCGCGCGACGATATTCGCACCCGGCGTACCCGTCACGCCGATGGCGCCCAGGTTTTGTGGATGGTCGAAGCGCAGCGATCCTTTACCAGCCTGCGTTTCTCCAACAGGAATACCTGTGCGTGACACGAAATGCGAGAGGGCTTCAGTCGCATCGCTGTATATCGTGCCGCCGCCGGCGATGATGATCGGCCGTTTCGCCGCCCGGATCACTTCCGCCGCGCGAGCGATCATAGAGCGCTCGGGCTGCGGGCGGGGGATGCGCCAAACACGTTTCTCGAACATCTCCGCCGGATAGTCCCAAGCCTCGGATTGTACGTCTTGAGGCAAAGCCAGAGTGACCGCGCCTGTTTGTGCCGGAGAGGTCAGCACGCGCATCGCTTCGACCACGGAGCAAGGCAACTGATCAGGACGATTGATGCGATCCCAGTATCGTGAAACCGGCTTAAAGGCGTCATTAACCGAAATATCCTGGCTGTGTTCGGACTCCAGTTGCTGCAGCACAGGAGCGACATTCCGCCTTGCAAAAATATCGCCTGGGAGCAAAAGCACCGGGATGCGATTGATAGTTGCGGTGGCTGCGCCGGTAATCATGTTGGTTGCTCCAGGTCCGATCGAGGAGGTGCAGGCGAACGTAGAAAGGCGGTTGTTCGCCTTCGCAAATGCCGTGGCGATATGAACCGCGGCCTGCTCGTTCCGGGAAAGATAGTATCGGAAATCCGGGTTCTGCTGCAGCGCCTGGCCGAGCCCGGCGATGTTGCCGTGACCGAAGATGCCCCACGCACCCGCAAAAAAGGGACGCTCGTGGCCGTCCCGCTCGACAAACTGGTTTTTCAGAAAAGCCACAAGGGCCTGCGCCATCGTGACGCGTCGTGTGCTCATATACTCCTCCGTGACTGCACGCCTCA
>QHXW01000539.1:0-4375 GCA_003223115.1 Acidobacteriota bacterium | reverse complement strand
CCAAATGACTGCAACGCCTCTTCCACTGTCCAGCCATCGTGAATGATCCCGCCGGCGGCGGCGGCTACGGCTAAGGGATCCTCAACTCCCGGATACAGAACATTTCTGCCGACCAGCGCACCACGAACGTTCGGTCCGGCTGCCAGGGCTCCTGCCAGTTGCTTGAGGAACGGTTCCGGGCTGCCGGCGGCTTCTCCGCCTAGCAACAGAATGGGCAAGGTGGTGGCGCGAGCGACCAAATCGTATCTCTCGCAAAACGGAAGCTTCAGCCACAAATACCGGCTGCTATCGCCAAGCGCTGACGCCACGCCGACTATGCGCGCCAGAGCCTCGCAAGTTTTCACCACCGTGAAGGACTTCTCATCTTTCTTGACCGGTAGCGGCTCGAGAAAGAGCGGCAAGCGCAGAGCATTGGCCTCGGTAATCGCGTTGGCGCTAGCCAGCATCGTCTTCAACGAACCGATTTCGTCGTCGGCGATGCGCAGCAGAAGCTTCGCTCCATCCAATCGCCATGCGGCGCACGTGGCGGGCGATGGCCCAGTGATGGGGTCATCCATTTCCCATGACGAACCGACGAGGCCGCCTCGATTCAGACTTCCGATCAGTACTTTGCCATCCAGCAAAGGCGGGCCGCCCGATTCGCGGATCAGGCCATCAATGCTGATCAGGTCCTCAAGGATATCCATGGTCGCCATGACTCCGTCGACGCGGTCGCTGACGAGCACCCGCAAAATCCGTCCCAGGTAGTCGCGCCGATCAGCCATGGCCAGCGTATCGTCACCAACCTTCGTCACCCGCCGCGCAGGGTGATCCGCCGCGAGAATGTTCAGCTTCCCGCCCGGAGCCAGGCGATCCCGGCGGTTGCGCGCCAAAGCTGCACGCCACGCGAATTCGGGATCGGCAACCCGCGAGTCGGTCACGCGCGCGATCAATCTATCGGAAACAAACTCCCCGCCGCAAAACACTTTACCCGCCGCTGTCATGAACTTGCCTCCCGCGCGGCGTGCTGGTCGCGCATGATTTCTTCCACTTCCGCCAATGTGGGCATGGCTTCCGAACAACTCAAACGGCTGACCACGACGGCGGCCGCGGCATTCCCATAATGCAGGCACTCAATAACGGGCAACTTTCTGAGGAGTCCGTAGAGAAACCCGGAAGCGAATCCGTCGCCGGCACCAATGGTAGAAACCACTTTCACCGCGTACGGCTCCAGAAATACGGCGCCATCTTCCATCCACACTCGAGTACCTTTGTCTCCGAGCTTCGAGACGAGCATGGGAACGCCCGCCTTGCGCAGCTTGCCAACCGCCTCGTCCAGGCTCGCGGCGGTAGCGACAAGCATCAACTCTAATTCATTTCCGATCAAGACGTCGACAAACGGCAGCGCCAAGCGCACGGCCAGCCCTGCGTTCTCGCGACTCGTCCAGGACATCGAGCGATAGTCCACATCGAGCACCACGCGACAGCCAGTCTGATGCGCGCGCTCTAACGCCCGGTAAGTAGATTCGCGTGACGGGGACGCGCAGAGCGAGGTTCCGTTGGTGATGAACATAGCGCCTGATGACACGTAGTCCAATTCGCGTTCGGTCACGTCCAGCCGCGTGTCGACAGGATCGCGGCGATAGAAAACTTGAGGAAATTGGTCCGGAGGAGACACCTCGGTCAGACACAAAGAAGGCAGGAAACCCGGTGCGGTCTGCACATGGCTGGTGTCGACGTGTTCGCAATTCAAAAACTTCATCAGGTACTCACTCAGACTGTCGGTACCCAGGCTAGCCACGATGCCGACTTTGGCACCTAGCCGGGCTAGCCCGACCGCCATGTTCGCGCTTGAACCACCCAGGTAACGCGAGAATCGTCGAACTTGCGGAAGCGGCACGTGAGGCTCCTCGGAATAGAGATCGTAGCCAATCCTTCCCAAGATCGTAATGTCCATCGCTCTGTCCCCCATGGCCTGAATCTTATGACACAAGCGGCAAGCGCTGGTCTTTCGAATTCCACTTCCCGCGCACCCAGGCATAGTCTGGATCGTCGCTGGCCGCCATGGATCGCGCCGAGCCGGCGAGAACGTTGAGGTAATAGCAATCGTAGCCATGTGCGGCCACCACGGGATGGTAGCCCTCCGGAATCAATACCGCTTCGTTGTCGCGGACCGTAAGTGTCTCGTCGCGCCGGCCGTCCCGTGTGTAGATCTTCTGGATTGCGTACCCCTCTGGCGCTGAGATTTTGTAGAAGTAGATTTCGTCAAGATCGACCTCGCCAGGCGGATTGTGAACATCGTGCTTGTGCGGAGGATACGACGACCAATTTCCGCTGGGCGTGTACACCTCTACCAGCAGTAACTGATCGGCCGGGAACTCCGGCTTGATGATGTGGTTGATCTGCCGGGTTGCATTCCCACCACCTCGGATCTCGACTTCGACCGAGGAAGGTTCGATAACCGCCGCGGGAAAACGCCGGCTCGCACGCGCGCCGCACACGGCAACTTCGCAAGAATTGGTTAAACTACGAATCTCGATGCGCTCGGTCCCAACTGGAAGATAAAGCGCGTGGGGCATGCCCGCGAAAACATTAGCACGAGCTCCTAGGCTGTCCCAATGCTGCCCGCCTGCGCGGATCTCCGCCCGGCCCCCCAGCATGACGAGGGCAACTTCCTCACCGGGTTGTGCAACCGCGAATTCCTGTCCTATTTCGAGGTGAAGCATGCGCAGTGACACCGTCTGCCATTGAGCGCGCTCTTGCGTCACACTCAACACCTCACCGCGTCCGGCAGACGGCCTCACCAGCAAAGGGCTCATGGCCCCCCTCTCCTCTCGATTGATCTAGACTGCCAGGATAATACGTATGGAGCGGTTTAGGAAAATTACCGTCGAGTACTAAAGACGAACGTGATTTCAGGGGTACGAGCTTCGGATGCGCCAAATGTCACCGGCATGCCTGAATTACACTATCGCCAATCATACGGCGGCTCCGACCAGCGGCTCCATCACCGGGACTGACAGCGTACTTCTTTGCCAGGGCGAATCCAAGTTCATGAAGGCTGCTGACTGGTGCGGATACGGCCGTGTCACCTATACGGCTGATACCGGTTACTCTGTCGTCAGGAACGGAGCAGTCGTCGCGAGCGGGACGAATACCCAATATCCCCATGGATGGGCCGACATCAGCGACGCCAGCGGCGTCGAGATCGGTGTACCTACGCGGCCATATCGACTGGGTCAACTGCACTGCGCCGCTCTGGACGACCTGTACGTTGACCTTTCTGCGCCGAGGCTCCGCTATACGGGTGGTTCGTGCTGATGTTGGGATCTGCGGCTTACTACACGTGGCACTCGCCCTTTCTGGTGGCGATGGGGGTATAGCCGCGTATGCCTGCTCAAGCGAGCAGTGAAAAGCGCGGAGCGCAGCATCGGTGAGACAGGAAAACTTATGTAGCTGTACATACCGGACTGATGGGGATCGTGACCTCGCATGCAAGTCAGACGTTCGCACTGACCTGCAGGTCACAGAAACGCGGAAATGTTTTGATTTTTTCCGCAGCCTGCTAGAATAAATTGTGGCACACTTATGCGCTTGTAGCGCATGCCTGGCGCGGGTAGTACGGCAGACTTGCAGATTTTTCAACTGATCCCCCGGTCAATCTTCTAGAATGGAGTCGAGGCTTCTCTCGTTTGCGTTTCACGCTTTCTCTGTTGTTCGTTGCGGCAACCGGCGTAACTCAAACGCGTCGCATCGCAACTCCTGTCTGGCGCGCCGAAGTTGACGCTCTGAAAGCCGAGGGTGACGCCGCAGGAGCAGTCGCAAGGCTCGATCAGGTGGAGCAAAGCTCCAAACCCTCGGCGGCTCTCGAAGACGAGATAGGATTCTTGCTGGTGGTCCTCCATCGAGGAAAAGAAGCCATGGATAGCTTCCGCAAGGCCCTGGCTATCGATCCCAAGTTTGCCGCCGCGCATTATCACCTGGGAGTGGCGCTGTGGCTCGCGGGCAATCATCAGAAGGCGCTTCCTTCGCTCGAACGGGCAGCCCGCCTGGGGCCGAAGATCTTCGACTATCGCTATCGCTATGGCGCGGCGCTCTCCGAACTCGGCCGGTTTACCGATGCCTCCACAGAACTAAACGCAGCTATCGAGTTGCAGGCGAACAACGCAGCCGCCTGGAACCAGCTCGGTATCGCTCTTCAACGTCAGGGAGATCGCGGGTCCGCGGCGGAGGCTTATTCCAAGGCTGCTGGTCTCGAGCCGCGCAATTCCGACTTCCACAACAATTACGGCCTGATGTTGCTTGAAACGGGCGCTCCTGAAAAAGCCATCGCTCAGTTTCAGGCCGTGCTGGCGTCTGACCCGCGCAACCAGGGCTCGCTCGGCAACATCGGCCT
>QHXW01000112.1 GCA_003223115.1 Acidobacteriota bacterium | reverse complement strand
CAGCACAATTTGAAGGCCGCCATCCCCTGCCTGGAAAAGGCCCGGCAAATGGACCCGGCGCACTACGACAATGCATACGACCTGGCTCTGTTGTATCTGCAAACGGGCATGACCGCGCAGAGCCGTGAAGTCATCACCGCGCTGGTTGCGCAGAAAGATCGCAGCGAGTTGCACAACCTGTTAGGCGACGTTGAAGAAAGCGAAGGGCACGTTGACGCCGCTGCCCGACAATACGAAACCGCCGCCCGGATGGATCCCACGGAGAAAAATCTGTTCGATCTCGGCAGCGATCTGCTGCGGCATCGTGGATTCGAGCCCGCCCTCAAAGTGTTTGTCTTTGCCACCGGGCGCTATCCGCAGTCAGCCAGATTGCGTGTTGGGCTGGGGATCGCACACTACTCGCTAGGTCAATACGACGATGCTGTCGCAACTCTATGCCAGGCGGTCGATCTGGACCCCAAGGATACGAAAGCCGTCGATTTTCTGGGCAAAGTGTACGATGTTTCTCCCCAGTTTGCAGATGAGGTCACCAAACGCCTCGCATATTTCGTCCGGATCTATCCTGATAATGCCGCCGCGAACTACTACTACGCGCTGAGTTTACGCAAGCGAGTGCTCCAGGCGGGATCTAATGATTCGCAAGGAGGCGCGGAATTCCACCTTCTGCGAGCGGTGAAGCTCGAGCCCGGATATGCGGACGCGCACTTCGAGCTAGGTCTGCTCTACGAAGATGAAAAGCAAGATGCCAAAGCCATCCAGGAATACCAACTGGCGATCAAGCTCCGGCCTGATTTTTCGAAAGCCCATTACCACCTTGGCCGCCTCTATCAGAAGAATGGCCAGCCGGCACGCGCGCAAAAGGAGCTCGATGCGTTCGAAGCGCTCAAGGCCAAACAGTAACCGTTCCTGCAATGGAATGCCGTGCGGCTGGACGCCGTTGTGAGGCGTCGCGCGTTCTTGAGCGCCTGTGCTTCCGGGTTCCTGGCAACGCAAAGATCCGCATTCGCGGAACGCGTGCAGGTGCATTACCGGCGGCCACCCCCCTATCAGCCGTACATCCCCCTGATGGAGCTCGGGCACGACGAGTTTCCAGAAGAGAAGGACGCTATCGACCTAGTGGAACGGCTGCACCGCTGGTGGGCAGCCGAGGGCGACGGCGGTCAGGCTCGATTTTACGTTTTGCCCGGCAACGTCGTGCGCTTCGAAATCAAGTCGCCGGGGGCCTACAAGACGGGACTGGGGAAGGTCCGCTTCGAAGGCGATCGCATCAGTGGCATTACGGCCATCGAAGAGTACTTGGCGTCAGCGCCGAAGCTCCTGTTTCGCGACGTTACGGGTGCCGTTTTCCAGGGAGTACCGTCGTTCACCCAGCAGCTTTCGAGAGGCATACCCTACTGGGTTGCGCGACTCGATCCGGCCACCGGAATCCAAATATACGGCAGCAACGGCATTGCGGTAGGCGACATCGATAACGACGGCGTGGATGAAGTATATGTCTGCCAGCCAGGCGGCCTGCCCAACCGTCTGTACAAAAATGTCGCCGGCCGGTTCGTGGACGTCAGTGCGAAAGCGGGCGTCGATGTGCTCGATGAAACATCCTGCGCCCTCTTCCTGGACCTGCGCAATCTGGGCCGGCAGGACTTGGTCATCCTGAGCAGCAAAGGGCCGGCCCTGTTCCTCAACAATGGCGACGGCACGTTCCGGTTGCGCCGCGGTGCTTTCCGCTTTCGAACGCTTCCGCAAGGCAGTTTCACCGGCATGGCCGCGGCGGACTATGATCGCGACGGCAAGGTTGATCTGTACCTCTGTTGCTATCTTTTCTTTCAGACGGAGGCGCAGTACCGGTACCCGGTGCCGTATCACGATGCGCAGAACGGACCACCGAATTTTCTGTTTCGCAATCGTCTGGACGCCGATGGCAACGGCACTTTCGACGATGTAACCGCCGAATCCGGTCTCGACCAGAACAACAATCGCTTTAGCTTTGCGCCGGCGTGGTGCGACTATGACGGCAACGGGTGGCCCGACCTTTACGTCGCCAATGACTTCGGGCGGAAGAACCTCTACAAGAATGATCAGGGGCACTTCCGGGATATTGCCGCCGAAGCCGGTGTCGAGGATCTGGGCCCTGGCATGAGCGCTGCCTGGTTTGATTACGATGGCGATGGGCGCGCCGATCTCTACGTGGCAAACATGTGGACCGATGCTGGGCAGCGTGTCACGCGATCGGACGCGTTTCAGCCGGCCAAAGTTGCAGGCATGGCCGAAGCATACAGGCGGCATACCAAGGGGAATTCGCTCTATCGCAATCGCGGTGATGGAAAGTTCGCGGAGACCGGGATGCAGGAGGGTGTGGAAGCCGGCCGGTGGGCATGGTCATCGGATGCCCATGATTTCGATTGCGACCGCTCACCCGAGATTTTCGTTACGTGTGGCATGCTGACCAACGGCGTTGAGCCGGACTTAATGAGCTTTTTCTGGCGTCAGGTAGTAGCGAAGTCGCCCATCGAGGCGAAACCCGCCGTGGCGTACGAGAGCGGTTGGAACGCATTGAACCAGTTCATCCGGGAAGGGAATAGCTGGAATGGTCGCGAGCCCAATGTCTTTTTCGTAAGGCGGGATGGCCGCTATCGCGACTATTCCGGAGTCAGCGGACTCGATATGGCCGAAGACGGCCGCGCATTCGCGGTTACCGATCTGAACGGCGATGGCACGCTCGATCTGATTTTGAAGAGCCGTCTGGGGCCACAGGTGCGAGTGTTCGCAAACCAGTGCGCGGGTGAGCGAAACCGCATCGTATTCCGATTGCGCGGGACGAAATCGAATCGCGATGCGATTGGCGCGCGCGTTGAGGTGGACGGACAGGCCAAGTGGGTGTCGGCCGGGTCGGGATACCTGTCGCAGCATACCAAGAAGGTGCACTTCGGCCTGGACAATCGGCGATCGACCGAAACCGTCAAGATCATCTGGCCATCCGGACTCGAGCAGGCGGCCGGACCTCTGGAGGCCGGTTTTCAGTACGACGTTGAAGAAGGAAACCGGGAATTGCGGAAAACACCATTAGAGCAGCGTTTTGTGTTCTCGGAAAACGTGCCCACGATCACGCCCGACAACCGACCACGCGTGCATGCCACGTGGTTCCTGGAGCCCATTCCATTGCCCGACATCCGAAAAGGGCCGGGTCTGGTAACCGTAACATCGCGCGAGCCGGCCGAAACCCTGGCAGCGTACTCGCTGTTCCGCCGGTATCTATTCGAATGGCGCGCGGACCTCGAGGTTTCTCTACACTTGCTCCTGGACGCCAAGGGGCGTGCGCGAAAAATTTACGCCGCTGAGCCGAGTACGAAGGAAGTGCAGGCCGATACGGTCTCGCTCTCTAAGCCACTTCCATTTCCTGGCCACTACCTCGTCGAGCCGCGGCGCGATTTCTACAAAATCGGCGCGGCACTGTTCTGGTCAGGTTACCCGGAGCAAGCCCTGCCGTATCTTGAAGCGGTACTGGAGCGCTCTCCGCGAAACGCTCAGACCATGGTGCTGGTGGCTCAGATTCATCTCGATGCGAAGCGGACGGCCCAGGCTCGTCGAATTCTAGAACAGGCGCTGGCCGTCGATCCAAGAAACGCTGAGGCGTGGAATGAGCTGGGCGGCGTTGAACTGGCTGATGGAAACGCGAACGGTGCTCTGGAGCACTATCAAAAAGCGCTCGCTATCAAACCGGATCTAACCTATGCTCTGATGAATGCCGCGCAGGCATACGCCCAGCTCGGCGACCATGCGAGCGCCGAGCGACTGTTCCGCCGTACGTTGGCCGTGGACCCACAGTCTGCCGAAGCCGCCAATGGCCTCGGCCTCGCCTTGGCGAACCAGAATCGACTGGATGAAGCCAAGCGGGCTTTCGAGCAGGCGATCGAGAGCCGGCGGAGTTACGGTTCCGCTATAAACAACCTCGGGGTGCTGTACGGCAGCCGGGGCGATTTGAACAACGCCATCGCCGCCTTCCGCTACGGAATCGAGGTCGCGCCCGACGAGGATGACTTATATCTGAATTTAGCCCGAACCTACGTGAACATGGGAGAGCGCGATAAAGCGCGCAGCGTGATTCAACAATGGCTCAAGCGCAAGCCGCAGAACCACATGGCACTCCAAGCCTTGCGTGCCTTGGAGGTGAAATAAGGCGGCTTATTAAGTTGCCCTTAAATAATCGCGGATACCCTGGGCCGCCGTCATAATGTCTAAGAATGCGACCGTCCTAGGTTAGTAAGCTTTCCCGGCGATTTTGTTATAATAGCAGCGATTCGTCGCTTGGGATGAGCGTAGACTCAGCGGAACGGCTTGGCTGACTTGGAGTAGGCGCGGATATATTTCGGCAGCTTCTTGCCCACATCCGGCACTGAGGTGAACCAGCCGCGCGCACACGTCCCGCTGGATCTTGGCGAACCAGAGCTCGACGTGGTCCAGCCATCACGAAGAGGTCGGTGTGAAGTGAAACCGTACCCGCAGATGTTCCTGCAGAAACTCTACTTCCTTAGTCTTGTGCACCGAATGCCGGTGTTCAGGCACCTTCGCTGTTAGGGCGTCTTTCATCCGAGTGCTCGCTCAACTTCCCAGAACCCCGTTTATACCGGCCAACTCGCACAGCTAAGCATGCTGGCGCTGATCCACAGAAGGCTGTATTGTCTTTTCGTTCGCTATTGAACCCACGAGGAGGGTGAAGGCCAGTCGCCGGACCCATACCTGGCAAGGACCGGAAAATCGAACGTTCTCCGCTCTGGGCCAATCGCAGGGTTCAGCGAAGGACTGCGTGAACAACGGGTCTCGATCATGGATCAGATAGTTACGCTGCATAAGTTGGCGAGAAGGCACCCAGTCTTCACAAAGGGTGACCGTGATGGCTTGTGTAAATCATTGATTCTGCTAGCGCGCCTCGACCTGCTGAACTACAGGTGTCGCAAAAGCACTCTTTTTGCTGACAAAAGTGCGAGACAAGTGAGACGATTGAGAAAAGGCCCAACGGTAAGTGATTGAAAACATGGAGCCACCCGCCGGGATCGAACCGGCGACCTGCTGATTACGAAAAATATGCTCCGGCTCCAAACGCTCCATTAGTTAGCTCTATACATACGGAAGTGCCTATTATCCTACAAAAGGCAATTGACGCTGAGCGCTCTCGGCAAGTCCGAGACCTGTCTGGTGTTCCAACTGCTGCGCACTTCACCCAATGGGTGACAAATGCCATTGCTGCAAATATTTGCGGCTGAAGAGGAACGCTCATATGGCGGGCTCTTAACCGCCGTTTTTGGGATTATCAACACACTTGGGGAAGCTGCTTTTGCTCAAATAGCAACTCCAGGCAGTTCAAACAGATGGGGTTTTGGCACAGTTTTGGCACAGGTGCTTCGGGTCGCGGGCAAGAGGACCTATTGTATAGAGGGGTGGATCCGCAGGCACCACGGTTTTGCCTTTGGCCTTTCTTTGCTCCGCCGGAGTCCAGACGAAGCCTTTTTCCACTTTGACAGGGATAGGGTATTATGGTAGCACCTAATAAGGTGCTATAAAGGAGTAGGCCATGCTGGACATCACCAAGGACATCCAATCGCTGACGACCTTCCGCCGCCGGTCCGGCGACTTCATGAAACAGCTTAAAAAGAGCAAGCGCCCCGTGGTGCTTACGGTGAAGGGGAAGGCAGCGGCTATCGTGCAGGACGCCGAAGCCTATCAGCGGCTGCTCGACGTTGCCGCCAGCGCCGATGCAGAGGAAGGCATCCGCCAGGGGCTTGATGACGTAGCCCACGGACGCACGCGCCCGGCGAGGGAGGTATTTGACGAGATTCGCCGCAAACATGACATACCTCGTTAACTTTGCCGCGCGCTCGGTTCGCGATCTTGAAATCCTTTATGTGGAAAAGAACGCTGCGGAGTCACACGCTGCCGCTCGCTGGTACAACGGGTTGGAACAGGCTGTGTACGCGCTCGCATCGTATCCCGATCGCTGCCCTGTTGCCCCGGAAGCTCGAAGGGCGAAGCGAAACCTGCGGCACCTGCTTTACGGCAAGAAGCCTCACGTCTATCGGGTCATCTATGAAGTAGATGAGGGACGGCAAGCGGTGTGGGTGCTCACGATTCGCCATGGCGCACGGCGGAAGCTCAAGACGTCCGATCTCGCATAGGGCTGCGGACCTGGTGTTCAGGTCCTTACCGAAAATTCCGGCCGGACACTCGAAGATCGGCTAATTAATGCCATGCCGACGCGTGTTAACCGACCTTTCACATCACAGGGATTGACAGGAATCGAAAAATGGACCTTGGCCGGACGGTTCATGGCCCCGAGAGGCCCGCCCCGTGGATGAGGAGGTTTGCTTTTGGCTGAAAAACTCAGCCAGGTGGAGTCGAGGCAAGGGCACAGACAGAACAAAGATGGTATCGCGAAACGGCTAAGCGGCGCGCCGTTCGTATCGATGGTGCAGGCCGCCCACCTGAGCAATGGCAACGATACGACCGTTCTCCGGTCTGTCTACGCCTCTCGACACCGGGGTGTCTTTCGCCAAGGCTAAGTGCGTACGCGACGTCTGGTAGTAATGGAAATAGCTGCGCAGAATCCGCCGCGGCGACGTCTCGTTCCACACGATGACGTGATCCAGGCACTCGCGGCGAATCGATCCGATCAGTCGTTCCACGTACGGATTTTGCCAAGGCGAACGCGGAGCTGTGACTACTTCTTCGATCCCCATGCTCTTCGTGAGGGCAACGAATGCTCCTCCGAAGATTACATCTCGATCCCGGATCAAATACCGCGGCGCTTGGTCCCACGGAAACGCTTCTCGAATCTGCTGAGACTTATGCTTATTCGGTGATGTACCAACCCGGGACATTGCTCGTTGTAAGATACCGAAAACCCGGTCCGGGGGAAATCGGGCTCCGGTAACGTTGCCGCGAAGCCGTGGTTCTCAAGGCGACCGGATAATTTGGACATTCGGGGAAGAGCCAAGACCTTCATTTTCAATCCAGACGGGGTTTTCGGTATCCACAGAATATCCACAGAGTGGCCACAGAGTGGCCGTTTGACGAAAGCCCGGAATGCCCCTAGACTGAAAGCGGAGCCGGCTTCTGGCCGTATTACCTACCATGACCGTCATCCTCAAACCTAAAACTGAAATCACTGTGCCGAAGAGCATCCGCCGTAAGGCGGGATTCAAACCCGGCGACCAGGTTGAGTTCAAGGTTTCAGACAGGACCATCACTATCACCCCGAAGCTCACGCCCGACGAGATCCAGGATGAACGGGAGATCCGCGATCCGAAGATTCGCGCAACGATCAGGAAAAGCTACGAAGAATTCTTGGCCGGGAAAAGCCGCCCCATTCAAGAACTGTTTGCCGAGCGCGTGACGCGAACTACCAGGCGTAGACGCCGGAGAGCATAACACCCGCGGCCTTTACGGTTCGCACCACTCCGCGTTACGATCGGCTCTCCAACAAGCTCCAAAAAAGCCATCGCGATTTCGACGCAGCCGAAAAGAGCGCGGCGGCTATCCTATCCGAAGATCCCCATAACCGTAGTCGCCGGCATCACATCAAGAAACTCGAAGGCGTTGCAGCCGGCGACGGTCAGTATCGACTCGCCCTGGGCCGCTGGCGTTTTCGTTATGACATCGTAGGCCAGCTTGTTTGGCTGCATTACTGCGGTCTCCGCAGGGAGGATACATATTGAAAATGAAACCATGCTGTACGTCGAACACAACCAAGCGGCCGACCCGGAAGCCGTGCTCGTAAATCTTGCCGACGCTCTCGCCGAGGCAGAGGACCTGAGGCAGAGGACCTAATGGCGGAGTTCGCAGCGGAGATGCGCGCAGAAGGGCAGCATGCCTGGAGAGAGGCGCAACGGCTTTCAGTGGAAATCAAGAAGAGGGATGAGTTCTCGAAACCGTGAAACAGACACGCAGGATTGTTATTTCTGACAAAGTATTCACGGCCGAAGATCTCCGACGGATTGCGCAAATTTTCGACAAAAATAACGCGCTCGCTCGTAAATCTGCCCACCATGCATCCAGCCAATACGAAGTTGCCTTTTCAAACCATCTCCCCAGAAGTGTTCACCAACGAATCATTAAGGCCCTGGCCACCCCGAGACCATCCAAATGTCGTTTTGGAATTACCCACTGGAGCGCCACATCAGAATATCGCTAAACCACGGAGATACGAGTTATGGCAACAATGTGACCGTGGTTACTGGAATGAACCGGCGTGGGTAAGCGAAAACTTCCTCGGCATTAAGAGGCCATCGAGAGGGTTCAGCCGCAAGGGTTTTGGCTCAGAAGACATAAGTCACTTCTCTTAAATCTAATAGCACTTGGCATCGGGTGTTTGGGGACGCTAACAATAGACTTCGTCGCGAATCATTTCTTCTACGAATCGTTTTCAGCGGTCATCAAACCGCTCCCAACGGATTCACCATGGCGTCAAGTCATGTCATCAGCGGCGCCAATACTGTATCGATTGCAATTCGCACAAGGGGACAAGCCTGACGGGTTATCGATCCGGAAACGAACGAGGTTACAGAGCTGTTTCATCCGCGGCAGCAGAATTGGGACGATCATTTTGAGCGGCACGGAATCTATTTGATCGGAAAGACTGCGACCGGCAGAACGACCATCCGAGTTCTCAATGTGAACTCCGAGGACCAGCTCGCGCTGCGTTCTTCTTGAACGGAATTCATCGGTCTCGTTACATTCTGTTAGCGCAGCTATGGCTGTACCGAATTGGCCGCAGCGCCGGTGAAAAACGGCGCCATTTCGCCGGACCAGTGAAAAAGGAGGGCATCACCGACGTGACGCAGTAAGCCCTACTCAGAGTCTAGATTTTTCTTTTCAAGGAGGCTTTCTTTCTTAAGAATACGCAACACTAGTGCCGGCCAGTTGCTAGTGCCTGATTCTTGCTGCTGACGAAGCGGCAATGGAGACGGCCTCATGTGTTCCAACGGTTCAGATTCAGGCTCGTGACCCGGCCGCGTCCTCGCTCGATTGCGGTGACCCGTGCGAATGGCGAATCGTCGATATGCTCGATGCGGACAAGCGCAAGGCAGTGTTCCTGCTCCACCAGGAGGGGATGGGTCGAAACCAGATCGCGCGTCAGCTTCGGATCAGCCCGAACACGGTTCGAGTGATCATCGAGCAACAAGGCGAGATGCCGTTGGGCACGCGCTCTGACAAGATCCAGATTGATTCGGACCTGTTGAAGCGGCTTTACAAGGAATGCGACGGATTCGCTCGGCGGGTGCACGAGAAACTGGTCGAGGAGGAACACATCTCGATCCACTACTCCACATTGACGCGCTTGCTGCGCCAGTTGGGCATGAGTCGAAGCGACGCTTCGGATCCCAGACGCTCCGCCTCCGCCGCACGACAATGGCTGCTGGAGATGATCAATGGGAGGCATACTATCAAACGTCTCCAAGTTCAGCTCCCGGATGCGACCGATCTCCAGTTCCTGTTTTCCCACCTGAAACATGGGCGATCCCGACAGCGTAAAAAGGCGGCAACTATCCTCGCGAGGAAACGTAGCATTCCGAACTCTGTGATCGCACAAGCACTTCAGTCCTCGTGCTCGACTACAAGGCGCTATTACAGGATTTATCTTGACGCCGGATTAGAAGCGCTTTTCGCCTGGAGCACTAACAGGCATTGTGGCGATCAACATAAGGTTTCCGAGCGAACGAAACGCATCCTCGAACTTCTCCACCACAAGCCGACTTCCTATGGAATAAACCGTACGAACTGGACACAGCCTGCACTCCTCAAAGCATACGAGCAGTCATACGGTGAGGTCATTTCGAGAAGCGCTCTTGCCAAAATCATCCGACGCGCAGGATACAGGTGGAACAAAGCCCGACGGGTTCTTACAAGCCCAGATCCCTGTTACCACGAAAAGGTTGAGCTGTTGCTCAGTACTTTGCAGTCTCTAGCTACCGGCGAAATGTTCTTTTTCCTCGATGAATGGGGTCCCGTGCAGGTCAGGCAGCGCGGAGGCAAAGCATATCGGACCGATCACGCAACGATTCCTCGCCACCAAGTTTCTCGGGGCAATGTATCGCTAATTGCAGCGCTCAGCGCCACGACAAACCACGTCACTTGGCATTTTCTCGATTCGAAAGATTCACATGCCATGATGGACATGGTCGAAATCTTATATAACCAGTACCACACAAAGCCGAAACTATATGTCACTTGGGATGCTGTAGCATGGCACAATTCTGGTCTGCTTCTGGAAGCGTTGGATCAGTTCAACGAAGAAACCAGGGCGTGCTCGGTTGGCCCGATTATTGAATTGGTGCCGCTGCCTACATCCTCACAGTTTCTTAATGTGGTCGAGGGTGTTCTGAGCGGAATGACGCGAGCGGTCATCAATAACTCCGACTACCCGAACGCGGCGCAAATGAAGCAGGCGATTTCGAAACACTTCAGCGAGAGGAATGAGCATTACAAGCACAACCCAAGACGAGTCGGTAAAAAAATCTGGGAGCTTGATTTCTTTCAAGACTTCAATGCACTTCGAGCCGGGAACTACAAGGATTGGTAGGTATTACCGCGGATTTCATTGTGTAACAGCTCTAATATTAATAGCGGACAAGCCATCTGATGGCAGACATCGTGGCCTTGTTCTTCTTCTCAATATTCGAGCTTCGAAGACCTTCTATGTATATCCGCCGGCCATCGTGTTCCGCATAACCTCGTGCGATCGCCTCCTTGCGAAAACGATCAAGCCACTCAAAGAGGGTTGGATACCGAGCGTGTAAATTCGACCGGATCTTTGCTGTTCTCTCGGGACTGATAAGGAAGCGCCTACACACCGCTGCATCCGGAAAGCCAATCGCAATCGAAAGCAGTACATCTGCATGTTCCAGCCTCTCAAGCAATGACTCCCCGGTACACTGAAAATCCGATCGCGCACAGGGCATTAGGTCTGCGCCCAGAACCTCGTCCTCCGTGATCCGGAGCAATCTCTGCAGTACTCGCTTGGGGTTGGGCCATTCTTTGCTTAGCCATGCGTCTGCAACCGCATTGGCTCGCAACGCTTCGTCGAGATTTGGGCCGGACGAGGTTGCACTCTTGTGTGGCACACGCAGTTGACTAAACAACGGAAAAACCTTTCCTCTCTTCGCTGCATTCCGTATCGCATCGAGTTCACGCAGGCGCTTACGAATTCTCCGGTACTTTACAATCCGCTCTATGAGCCGATGACGCCACGCCAGTTGCTCCATTTCGGACTGCGTTAGCGGACGGGACCCTATCCATTCCTGCAGTGGCTCCACTTTTCTCAACGCATCCGAAGTCGCCTTCGGGGAATCCAGATCGAAATCGCAACCAGTTTCTTCAAGGATCAGCGTCTTCAGTGCATCCGCCTCTGTTAGGAGACCTTTTGTTGAGATCTCAATCTTCTTCACGTCTATCCGGACGCCGTTACACTCCATTTCAGCGAGCGTCGCTAAAATGCTCATTCTCTCTTTGAGGAAACAGTGTTCTAACTGACGATTACGAAGCTCCTCGCTCAGACGACGAAATAACCGAAGCGACATATCGGCGTCCGTACACGCGTGTTCCACGAGATCTTTGAAGGGAACGTCGAGGAATGTCTGCTCTTTTTCGACGATGTCGCGGTATCGTTTGATTGTCCTTCCTAATAATCTCCGCGCGACTTCGCCAAGGTTGAAGAATTCCCAATCGCCAAAGCACTCCTGGGCCGCCAACATCGTATCGCAATGGACACCTCGCAAGCGGATGCCATGCTTCCGCAAGATCAGATAATCAAACTTGATATTGTGTCCAACAAATTTTGCTTTCCCCTTGAATAATTTCTCGAGGCGACTTCGAACTTCCTCGGAAGATATTCCATCGAGATCCGCCTGCATGAGGGGCACATAAACACCCTGTCTCTCCCTGACGGAAAATGCGACCCCGTAGAGGACGGCGTTCCTTGGATCTTTGTCGCTGGCCTCGGTGTCCACAGAACACACTTTGGCGGCTTTGATCATCCTTTCAAGTTCATCTAGATCGGCCCGCGTACGCACAGCTCGATAATCCGGTCCAGCGGGATTCTCCGGGGCTATGCTTATGCCTGTTACGGTTTCCCGCCGTGGCAATGGCAGGAGGCGGACTAGCGACCAGAATCCATACTCCCTCAAGACGGAAGCGGCGGCTTCCTCCTCTTCGATAAACTTCGTTTCCGCATAGCTGCCGTCCAGCCCCGAAAGCGACGCCGCCCTGAATTGAAGGTCACGGCAGCGTTCGCGGAGCGCGTCACCCATTGCAATAAGCTTGCGCCCGACTTGACCGAGATCGCCCTTTTGAGTTTTCTCCAAACCCGTTTCCAGATTCCCATGCAATTCAAGGAAGCGCACCGCCTGCCTTTGTGTGAGCATCGAATCGTGCGGATTCTTCTCGGCTAGGGCAAGCAGAGATGGCACCTGGCTAGAGCCGACTCCGAGGTAATCTTTTATAGAGGCCGCCGTGACGACATCCAGTTCATTACCCTTCTTTGGGAGGATGACGCCACATCGATCACTGGTGAGCTGAAGCATTGCTTTGTTCCCTGTTACTATCCAGGCGCAACGCTCCGCCAGAGCAGCACAGACATCTCCCACGCGGGTACCCTTCGCATAAAGGACGGGCACGCGAAGCCGCTTTAGGAAATCTATAGCATCAGACACAATCGAGTCAGGCAAGCAGAGTCCATCACCGCCAATGACGACCACAGCCTTTCGCATGCCCAATTGCTTGCGCATGCGCAGAAGGTCCCGAGCGAACCCAAAAAGCATCGTCGTGTCCCGGCCATTCGAGTCACGTAAAAGCGGAGCGTCGTGGAAGGTATCGCGGCTCGTCTCCAAAAGGAATGTGGAATCTATGACGAACAGACTGTCGGCCATCGCTCCCTACCAGTCACGATCGTTTCCGGAGTTGAGGCTCTCCCTGTCCCGGAAGAAAAGCGGCGCGCCGTTCGTATCGATGGTGCAGGCCACCCACCTGAGCAATGGCAACGATACGACCGTTCTCCGGTCTGTCTACGGCTCTCGGCACCGGGGTGTCTTTCGCCAGGGCTAAGTGCGTACGCGACGTCTGGTAGTAATGGAAATAGCTGCGCAGAATCCGCCGCAGCGAGGTCTCGTTCCACACGATGACGTGATCCAGGCACTTGCGGCGAATCGATCCGATCAGTCGTTCCACATACGGATTTTGCCAAGGCGAACGCGGAGCTGTGGCTACTTCTTCGATCCCCATGCTCTTCGTGAGGGCAACGAATGCTCCTCCGAAGATTGCATCTCGATCCCGGATCCAATACCGCGGCGCTTGGTCCCACGGAAACGCTTCTCGAATCTGCTGCGCGGTCCACTCTTCGGTCGGGTGTTCCGTCACATTAAAGTGCACCACACGCCATCGGTCATGGGAGAGAACGACGAAGACGAACAGCACTCGGAACCAAGCAGTCGGCACGGTAAAGAAGTCCATCGACGCCATCTGCTTCATGTGGTTCTTCAAGAATGGTCGCCAGGTCTGCGATGGCGGCCTACGGTTTCGACGCAGATGGTCTCGCCGCCGAGCAGTTCGTATACGGGCGTTCCCAGAGCGTTGCCGATGAGATCCCAGAGGGCCAGATCCACGCCGCTGATGGCATACGTCACGATCCCCCCCGCGACCGTAATACATGCTCGAGCGCCACAAGATATCCCAGATCCGTTCGACGTCGAACGGATCCTTCCCCAACAGCAGTTTTGTGAAGTGCTCCTCGGCGATAACACCGCCGCCCATGCCGCCCATGCCGTAGCCTTTCACCCTATTGTCCGTTGAAATCTCCACGGTGAAACCCGGAAGTTTGTCTGGCTCGGGCATGAACAACGAGCGCTGAGCTTTGTATTCCGCGTAGATCGACATGGGACTGGCTACCTCCACACCACCGGTGGACCACGATCCTGACGCGGGTGTGTAGGCAGGCACGGGTCGCTTGGCGCGAGTGCACACCAGGCGGACTCCGGCTATCTTGAGCTTGCTCTTTTCAGACTGAAGGGGAAGAGTTGGCAAACCGCAGGAGACCAGCCCAAGGCGCAGAAAGTGCCTGCGATGCATGGGTGGATTATATCCGATCTGAAGCCGTCGACAAGCTGAGAGCTTTGAATACGCGATGTCTCGACCGGATCCACAGCGGCAGCCAACGATCGGCATTTTCGAGAGCCACAGTATAATTGTGAGGTATCGGCCACCGGCTACCACGATTGAACCGCAGATCTTTCCTATTTGGGGCGCTGGCGAATGCCCGACTCTTCGCTCAGGGTGCGCCCAAACTCCCCACCTTCGCTGATGTTGCCGCTCAGGCGGGAGTCCGGTTCGTCAATCGGGCCAGCCACACGTCTCAAAAATATCTTCCCGAGTCAATGGTGGGCGGCGTAGCCATGCTCGACTATAACAAGGATGGCCGCCTGGACCTGTTTTTCGTCAACGGCGCCGCTCTGGCTGACCCCATGACCGCAAGCCAGCGCCCCGACAAGTCCGACTCAGGCTTCTGGAATCGTCTCTACCGTAACAACGGCGACGGAACTTTTACGGATGTGACTGAAGCAGCCGGCTTGCGCGGCCATTCTTACGGCATGGGAGTGGCCGTGGGCGACTATGACAACGACGGCTGGCCCGACCTCTATGTAACAAACGTTGGACGCAATATCCTCTACCACAACAACGGCGACGGCACATTCACTGACGTGACGGAGAAAGCCGGAGTGGCGGGCGGCGGTTGGTCGGCCGGCGCCGCTTTCGTGGATTACGATCGCGACGGCCGGGTCGATCTGATTGTCACACGGTACGTTGAGTGGGACTTTTCCACCAACATCTGGTGCGGCGAGCATCGCCCGGGCTATCGGGCCTACTGCCATCCCGACCAGTTCAAGCCCATCACGCATCTGGTCTATCACAACAACGGTGACGGAACTTTCACCGACGTTTCGAAGAAGTGCGGCCTCGGCAGTGCTCCAGGCAAGGGACTCGGCATCGCCATCAACGATTTTGACCGTGACGGTTGGCCGGACATCCTCATTGCCAACGACTCCTTCCCACAACAGCTATTTCGTAACAACCACGACGGCACCTTCACCGAAATAGCACTCACTGCCGGCCTTGCATATGACGACGACGGCAAGACATTCGCCGGCATGGGCATTGACTTCGCCGATTATGACAACGATGGTTGGCCGGACGTCTTCGTCAACGCACTCGCCAACCAGCGCTATGCTCTTTTCCGCAACGAGAAAGGCCATTCGTTCGATTACGTCACTGGACCGAGCGGCCTAGCCCGCATCACCATGCTGCACTCCGGCTGGGGTGCGCGATTTATCGATTACGACAACGACGGCTTCAAGGATCTATTCGTCGGCCAGGGCCACGTAATGGACAACGTCGAGCTCACCCAGCCTTCGGTAAAGTACCGCGAACCGCTGCTGCTCATGCGTAATCAAGGCGGCCAGTTCGATAATGTCTCCGCGCAGAGCGGCGCACCCTTCCAGCAGCCGTTGTCAGCCCGGGGGGCGGCCTTCGGTGACCTGAACAATGACGGCTCCATCGACATCGCTATTAATTGCAACGACGGGCCCGCTCTCGTCCTGCTCAACCAGGGGGGCAACGGCAATCACTGGTTGCTTGTGAACACCGTTGGAAGCGCGAGCAACCGGGACGGGGTCGGCGCTTGTCTGCGGCTGGTCAGCGAGTCGGGCAGCGAACAATACGGTTACGTCAGTACCGCCGGAAGCTATCTCTCTGCCAGTGACAAACGAGTCCATTTCGGGCTGGGCCGCGACCGGATAGTGCGACTCCTCGAAATCACTTGGCCCAGTGGCACGGTGCAGCGCCTGGAGAAAATTTCCGCCGACCAGGTTCTGACGGTCCAAGAGCCGAAGGCGGCGCGCCTGGACGGACGGCCACAGGATTAAACACTGTCAGCTATCAGTGCGCGGGTGGCGCGTAGGTAAACTCGATCGATGACGTTACCGGCAAGGGCTTATCGGATTTCCGCGCCATGAGCTCCGGTGTCAGATTGAAATAGGTGTGTGCCCCGTTCGCGACAAGCGTGATTCGATGTTTGCCCGGCACGATGCTCGCGAGGTGGAGGACGTAGTCTTCTCCGGTGATCTGGCGGGCTACCGGCTTCCAATCCACCTGCAGCGTATAATTTGCCGGAGTCTTGCCGACTGTCGTCATGCAAGCGCAGCTCCGACTTCTGTATGACAGCCGGCTGAAACGGAGCGGCCAGCGCCATTACCGTAATATAATACCGGGAGTCTCTTTCCGGTAAAGCGAGATCAGCGCTTTCGTCAGATTCATGTAGTAGTAACCCCAGCCTCCGCAGCCGCGAATACCACAGGCGTTGATTTGCGTGGGCTCTATTATTTCGATCTCGGTTTCATGTATTGGCAGAGCGCTCAGTATCCGAAGGCGGTTGACGAGTTCAAGAAAGAACTTGAAATCAGCCCGGGTTTTACGCCCGCTCTCTATTACCTGGGCGACATCGCTTTGAACGAGGGAGATGCTTCCGGCGCTCTCACGTACTTCCAATCGGCCACCGCGCGGAATCCGAACTGTCTCGATCCATTTCTCGGTCAGGGTAAGTCCTATATGCGTCTCGACCGGGCCTATGAGGCCCTCAGGCAATTCGAGCACGCGGCCCTCCTCAATTCTGAACAGCCTGATGTCTATTACTTGATGGCCGGCGCCTATCGGCGGCTGGGGCAGACGGAAAAAGGCCGGGATGCGATCGGGAAATTTCAAGTTCTGAATGACAGGCGTCATTACCGAAAACTGCGTCCCGGTTGCAAACACCAACGTTAAGTCGTTCGTGAGATCATCGTCGTTTCACACACCAATGAGCCCTGTCTTCGTTGCCTTGCTCGCTTTGCTTGCCTCTACATTTCAGACCCGTGCCGCCCAGCAGGCCGAGATCGCCGCTCTGCGCCACCAGATCGCCGTGCTCCAACGCAGCTCACCGCGTCGTCTGCGCCTCAAGCAGGTCGACCGACTGCTCTGGATTCTGTTGTCGCGCTTGTGGCCCGGCTGGCGGCGCTGGGTGTACATCGTGAAGCCTGACACAGTTATTCGCTGGCATCGCAGGGCGTTCGCTCGATATTGAGGCCTTGCGCGAAGTTTTCGCAGGACAGAGCATTGCCCCGGATTTCACGTACCGCAGCATGGATGAGGCGTCGCTGGATTTCCTGCACCGCACCGTGGACAACTCTGAGGTGTACTTCATAGCCAACCGCAAAGAACGCGATGAGCAGGCCGAATGCTCGTTCCGTGTGTCGGGCAAGCGGCCGGAGCTGTGGGACCCTGTCACGGGCGAGTCTCGGTCGGCAGAGGCATTCAAGCAAGCTGGCGGCCGGACCAGCCTGCCCTTGGAATTTGCGCCGTATGGCTCTTTGTTTGTGGTTTTCCGTCAACCCATAGGCGTGGAGGTGCAAGGAGAGGCGAAAAGAAATTTCGCGGTCTATTCGAACCCGCAGGAGATCCATGGACCGTGGGCGGTGAGTTTTGATCCCAAGTGGGGTGGGCCTGCGAACGTGGAGTTTTCAAAGTTGCTGAGCTGGACCGCGCGGCCCGAGGACGGGATCAAATACTATTCCGGCACGGCAACCTACCGTACGTCGTTTGACCTTCCCGCATTGCAAGGGCCGCATGCCAGAGTAGCGCTCAACCTGGGCGAAGTGGAATACGCCGCCCAAGTGCGGTTAAACGGAAAAGATCTTGGCCCGTTGTGGACCAAGCCCTTCCGGGTGGAGATCACGGATGTGGTGAAGCCGGCCGGAAATGTTTTGGAAATTGACGTTGCAAACCTGTGGCCGAATCGCATCGTCGGAGATTCCCGGCTACCGCCCGAGCGGCGCTATACGCATACCAATATTGTTTACAACCAAGACACTCCGCTGGCGGAGTCAGGTCTGCTGGGGCCCGTCCAGCTCGAGGTGATTGAGGCAAAAGTGAGGTGAAACTCAAGTAGTCCGGCTATGGTTTCCACTCGGCTTGGAAGCGATAAGTCCCTGGGGCCACATGGTAGACCGCCGCGCGTTCCTCGGAGCGAACCAGGCGCACGCCTTTGGATTGAGCTGCCGGATCTCCGCTTTCGCTTACCGTGGCCGCGGCCGTGGTGGGCACGAATGCCGTCGCGGTGGTGTTGGGCGGAACAGCGATGTCCCAGGTGATTCTGCCGCCGGCGATGCGCCACGCGCTCTCGACGCGGCCGTACAGAGAGCGGAGCGAAGCCTTAGCCCAGCTGAGATCCGCTACGGGCATTGGGCGCAATACAATGTGCTTGAACCCGGGCTGAGCGGCATCGGGGTTGATGCCCGCCAGCGCCCGGAACAGCCAGCCCGCGATATCGGCGCCCAGAAAGTACTGGCTTTCCCCCGTCATCGTCGGGTCTGCGGTGTCGTGATCCCAGCGCTCCCACATAGTGGTCGAACCTTTCGCCAGCATGTATCCCCAACTGGGCCGCTCGGTACGCGTGATGACGCTCCAGGCCGCATCGTGATGCCCGGTTTCGCTCAGCACCGTCAGGAGCCACTGCACGCCCATGAAGCCGCATGTGGTGTGGCCCTTGTGTTTCAGCAGAATGTCATCGGCGAGGTTTTGGGCTACCGCCGCCCGGCGATCTTCCGGCACCAGTCCGAAAGCTAAAGGCAGCACGTAGGAGGTCTGCGTTGCGCGCTCATACGAATTGGCGCCCGGATTGAAGAAGCGCCGGTTGAAGCCTTCACGAACCCTGGCGCCCAGATCGGAAAAGAAACCGGCATCTTCCATGCGGCCGAGCATGCGGGCGTGCCGTTCCAGGATGGTGCAATAGAAGTAGAAAAATGCAGTGGAGATGAGCGGCTGCGGCGTGGCCCCGACGAATGGGTGCGACCGGCCCTCATCGGGCACTAAACCATCAATGCTGGTGGCATCGAGCCAGTCACCGTTGTCGTTGTAGTCGATGGTCCCGTCGGTTTTCAAGTATTTGTCCTGCATGAACCGGACCAGCCGTTTCATGGCCGGATAGTTCCGCTCGAGGGCGCGACGGTCACCGTAGAACCGGTGAAACCAGTGAGGCAAGTAGATCAAGGTGACCGGCCAAACTACACCCTCTCCGAAGGTCCAGAATGATGGAGCGACGTTCGGAATACTGCCGTTCGGCCGCTGAGAGATACGGATATCGTCGAGCCAGTTGGCGTACATGGCGGCGACGCGGTACGTGTAGCCGTGCCCGTCCATTCCGTGATGCTCGGAGATCCAGGGCATGCGCTCGTCGCGGGTGGAACAATCGAGCGGCACGCCCCGGGCTTCGATGCGTTGCGTCCGGCGCATCACCTGGAACAACTGGCTCACCAGCGTGTTTGAGCATTCGAAGGTACCAGCCGGCTCCATAGCGGTGTGCACCACGAGCCCTTCGAAGTTCTCGATCTGAGGCCGGGCCGGGAAACCGGTCACTTCAACGTAACGGCCACCCTGGCTGGTGAACCGGGGCGACCACGTTTCCTGCCCGCGCCCGCTCAGAATATACACGTCGGTCATCAGCGCCGACCGTGAATCGTCCTTTCGAGTAGTGCCATCCGCGCGCAGGATCCCGGCGCGCCGCAATCGGATCGTCGCACCCGCCGGACCGGAAACGCTCAACCTTACCCACCCGTTGAAGGTCTGCCCGAAGTCCACGACGAACACTCCGGTGCGGGGCTCGGTAATGGCGACTGGACGCAGAGTTTCGGTCACCCGAAGCGGCTCTAGCATCTGTGCCACAAGCTTTCCGCCTGGCGCCTCCACCAGTTGCACGGGCTGCCATCCGGCAGCGTTGAAGCCGGACTCGGCCCAACCCGGCTGCTCGCGGCGTGCATCATAGATCTCGCCGTCGTACTCGTTATTGGCACGGATCGGTCCGTCGGCCGTCGCCTTCCAATCCCCGTCTGTGACAACGTCCTGGAATGAGCCGTCTTCGAATGTGATGCGAATGTTGAGCAACGCCTTCGGATACCCGAATGTCCGGAAAGGCGCCGGCACGTTTTTGCGATAGGAGAAGAAGGCGGCGTTACCCAGCAGGATGCCGGCGGCATTACGGCCGAGGCGCAGGTTCTCGGTCACGTCGAAGGAAACGTAGTGTGCCTTCTTTTCGTAATCGCTCAGCACCGGATCCATGACGTGGTCTCCCACGCGCCGGCCGTTTAGGTAGAGTTCGTAATATCCCAGGCCGCAGATGTAAGCCGTGGCGCTCCGCGGATTGCCCCGGATCTCAAATTCGCGCCGTAGCATGCGCCCGGGCAACTGCCTGAATTCCTCGGGGCTTACTTTGTCCCAGGGTGCAATGCCGAAAGGTCCAAGTTCCACGGCAGAGCGCCAGTTGCCCTCCGCGCCCGACCGTTCGGCCCATCCAGGCTCGACCATGCGCGCCACTCGCCAGTTCCGGCTGCTGGGGAGCGACCATTCCAGGCCGTTCTCGAACCGCACCTTGAGGATTGCGATCAGGCCTGCTGGGTTCGGCGCCGGTTGGGACAGCTTGTGTCCGGGGACCCATGGCGTGCGTGCAGTGTTCTCGGCTTCGAGGGCTAGCAGGTTGTGGCCGGCGTGAAGCAGGGTGCGTACATCGAGCGGCTCGGGCTTCTTCCAGCAATCGTCGGTTCGAACCGGGCCGCCTTCTCCGGCCGGCTTTCCATTCATCAGCGCAGCGCAGCGTCCGTCGGCAATTGAATACAGATCCGCGGAGGCGATCGTCCCGCCGTCGGGCAACTCAAAGTCGCAAAGGAAATAACAGTGTCCCAACGGCGCGTTTTCGCGAGGGTTGCCTTCCGGGTACCAGATCCACTGTGCTCCCGGAAACCATGGGGCGGGCGCGGCTACCGGCTCGTCAGCCCCGATCCAGAAACCGCCCCATTCATCCGGTTTCAACAGCCCCATGGTCCACAGCGCAGGCTCGCTCCAGGCGCTTCGCGAGCCATCCTGGTCCCACACGCGAACCTTCCAGAAACAACGCATGCGGGACCGCAGCGGCTTGCCTGCATAAGCAACATGCAACGACTGGTCGCTCGCTATTTCGCCGGTGTCCCAAAGGTCGCCCCGGTCCTGTGCCAGCAAAGCCGGCTCGGAGGCCGCCAAGATCTGAAAAGCAGTCTGCCTCAGGCCGCGCGTTTCCGGATGGACCGGCTTCAGTTCCCAACTCAACCGGGACTCGGTCTCATCAATCCCCAGCGGGTTGACCAGATACTCGCAAAGCAGATTAGCCGGAACGCAGCCGGCCGCCCGTGACCCGGATCGCTCTCGTTTGGCGGGGGAGCCCGACGCCGATGCGGACGCCGTCAATCCGGCCATCAACTCCCGTCGCGTGATCATGTTCATTCGCTTCGATTCACGGCAGCTGCTCGTTCACAACGAGCCGGCGATTTAAGATTCCCACGGAACAGAACAGGGTCTTCGTTGCAGCGGTCCTACTTGATTTTCATTGTACGCGCTCGAGCGGTGACAGAGAGCTTATTGTGGAACGACGCATGACTGTTACAGCTTGAACGTGGCGAACGGACGCGTGCAGTCCCATCGGTTGCGCGCTTTGATAACATGTGTACACACGTGCTTCTAGCTGGGGGGTTTCCTTTGGAAAGGTTTAGTTGCATGGTGATTCGGGCTCTCCCGCTGCTGGTTGCGCTCAGCGCACCCATATTTCCGCAGGGCGGGACACATCCTCTGGAGCGTGCGCTTGCGCTGTTCAATGCCGGCAAGTATCAGGATTCCTTCGACCTGGCCTCCGCTTATCTCCTGCAAAATCCCTTGAGCGAGCCGGCCCACAAAATCGTGGGGATGAATCAGTACATGCTTGGCAAGCCTGAGGAGGCCCTGCAGGAGGTAAAGCGCGCAACCGAACTGGCGCCGAATGATGCGGACGCGTTTTATTACCTGGGCAGACTCCACTTCAGCACGGACAAGGTCGCAGCAGCGCTTTCGGACTTCCAGAGAGCCCTGGAGCTGGATCCTTCGAGCGTGCGGACGGAGAATCAGCTCGGCCAGACCTACGAAGCGCTGGGACGGTGGCCGGACGCGGAGCGTGCCTACCTTAAGGCCATCGAGATCGAGCGGAGTCAAGCGAAGAAATCGGAGTGGCCCTACTTCAATCTCGGCGTCTTGTACCACAACACAATGCGGGCGGAGGAGGCGGTTGCTTACCTCCAGGAGGCTCTCCGCCGGAATCCTTCGTGGGCCCAGGGAAAGGTCAAGCTGGCAGCGGCGCTGGCTTCATGCAAGAAGATTGAGCAGGCCATGGCGCTGTTGGAAGGGGCCGTGGAGACCGAACCCCTTAATGCCGAGGCGCACTACCGCCTGGCTCTGCTGCTGACGAAAACCGGAAAAGCACAAGAGGCCAAACAACACTTCGAGGCGTTCGAGCAGTTGTCAAAACGGTGATGCTATCGCTCCACTGCGTTCAACCGTCATGATGCGCTGGCTGACGGCCCTTTTTGCCGCTGCGTTGGGTGTTACCCTGTGTTTCACGACCGCCGGAGCAGGAATCCGGTTCGGCGACGTCGCGGCGCAAAGCGGTATTGCTGTGCGCATGCGCTGCGGTGGTCCCGAGAAGCGATGGATTCCCGAAGCCAACGGGTCCGGCGCTGCGTGGCTGGATTACGACAATGATGGGCTCATGGACCTGCTCATCGTGAACGGGTCGACCATCGATGACCTGCGGCAGATCGTGGCAGGGCGTGTCCCGCCGGCCCGCTCTGGCAACCTGTACCTCTATCACAATCTCGGGAACGGCCGCTTCGAGGACGTAACAGCCAGAGCTGGCCTGGCGAACCGCTACTGGGGTACCGGTGCGAACACGGTGGATTTCGACAACGACGGCTACACCGATATTCTGGTGACGAACATCGGCGTGGATTTACTCTTCCGAAACAACGGAAACGGAACGTTCACCGAAGTCGGAAGAGCCGCTGGTTTGAGCCAGAAGGTGGCGTGGCACACCGGCAGCGCCTTCGGGGATTTTGATAGCGACGGCCGCCTCGACCTCTACGTGGCCGGCTACGTCGATCCCACGGTGTTTACCTGGCAGGGAGATGCACCGGGTTGCAACTATCGGGGACTTCCCGGGTTCTGCGGGCCCCAGGGTTTGAGAGGCGAGACCGACATCCTCTACCACAACGAGGGCAACGGAAAGTTCACGGACGTCACCGAGAAGGCTGGCGTCACGGATCGAGGCCGATATCATGGATTCACCGTCGTGTTCGATGATTTCAATCAGGACGGCAAGATGGACATCTTCGTCGCCAACGACTCCGACCCGAACTACCTGTACTTGAATCAGGGAAACGGACGTTTCCGGGAAGCCGGCCTGGTGAGCGGCGTGGCCTATAGCTCAGATGGCCGCACGCAGTCGAACATGGGAGTGGCCATAGGTGACTTTGACAACAATGGCAGGCTCGACGTGTTGACGACCACGTTTTCCGAAGACTATTTCTCCCTGTTTCGTCAGGAGGAGCCCGGCCTATTTGAAGATGCTTCGGCACGATTCGGGTTGAGAACCGTTACGGTACCCTGGGTGGGATGGGCCTGCGGGTTTGCGGACTTTGATAACGACGGTCGGAAGGACCTCTGGATCGCCAACGGGCACGTTTATCCCAACGCGGAGTTGCTGGGCAGCACCACCTACCTCCAGCCCATCGCGATTTTTGAGAACACTGGCTCGGGTTTTGTTCCGGTTCCGGATGCAACCGGCGCTCCGCCGCGGGCATCCTGGCGCGGCGGTTGTTCCGGCGATTTCAACAACGACGGCAGGGTGGACCTGGTTGTTCTTCCTATCAGCGGCTCGCCGGTGCTGTTGGAGAACCGCAGTCAGACAGGTCATTCGTGGATCGGCTTCCGGCTTCAGGGCACCAACAGCAATCGCGACGCGATTGGCGCCAAAATCTGGGTGGATTCCTGCGGCAAAACGCAATTCGAAACGATGCGCAACGGGGGCAGTTATCTTTCGCACAATGATCCGCGCCTCCACTTCGGCCTGGGAGCATGCCTCTCCGTTGACCGAGTGAAGGTACAGTGGCCGGATGGAGCGAATCAGGTCTTAAAGGATCCGGCGGTGAATCGTTATCACACGATCAGAGAGCCCTAACCGGCATTGGGCGGGCCTTTGCGCGAGCGCGCGGCGCGTTGACCGACGCGTTCCTGCGCCAGCCGCCAGTGCGGCAACCTGTATGAGAGGACTGGAACAGATAATGGAACGCGTTTGCTTTTTGCTCAAGGTGAAGCCTAAACGGCTCGAGGAATACAAGCGCCGCCACGAGGCTGTCTGGCCCGAAATGCGTGCGCTGCGAGAGACCGGGTGGCGCAATTACTCTCTGTTCTTGAACGCGGATGGCCTCTTGGTCGGCTACTCGGAGACGGACGATTTCGAAGCGGCGCTTCGAGACATGAGCGCGCGCGACGTGAACGAACGCTGGCAGCGCGAAATGGGATCTTTCTTCGAGTCTCTTGACGGCAGACGACCCGATGAGGGCCTGCATCGGCTAGAGGAAGTCTTTCACTTGAGCTAAGGCATGCACGTTATTGTGTGCCTGCAGCTTTCGCTATTTCAGGTCCGGCAAACTTCGGGCGAACGCCAGTGCGTTGGTCCACGGGCCGGCCATAACAAACCAAACAAGAGCTTTGGACGAGATGCCATCGAGCGACTCCGAGGAGCCCAGGTGGAAATTGCGGTTCCGCCACATGTAATCGCTGTTGAAGCCTCCCTCGACTTTGCCGCCAGGAAAATTCCCGCTCGGCATGGCTACTGCCAGTCCCATCGTCCGGCCCTCGTCCTGATACCAACCACCGGCCATGTAACGCGTTTGTGAGGAGTCGCAAGGACAGTTCTCAGGACTTATCGCGCGTACATTAAACTCCCAAGGAGCGTACTGGGCGAAGTCGTAGGAGAACGGCCCGATCTTCTCATCGGCGACATGGGTGAACCGTTCGTTGAGCTGGAGATAATACTTGGGCTCGCCGGCCGGATTCGGCACCCAATGAGCGCGCGTTTCGAGCGTGTAGGGTGAAGAGTAACTTAGCGGCACCATGTCGTTGATGCGGCCACCCCATACTGCGATCAGAGGGTTCTTGTAAAACCCGTTATTGTGATTGAAGTCCAGCATCACGGTTACGATGTCAGCCGCTTGCGTTCCCTCGCAGGCGATGCCGGTCACCTGAGACATGGCCGAGCCATCGCCGGCTTGTAATCGCCCACCCACGGGCCTGCATCTTTGCGGTTATGAAATGCCATCTGTATCAGGCCCCCACCGTTGTAGCCCCAGATGTGCTCCGCTCCGCGATACTTCAGTGAAACGAGCGCGCCGCCTTCAGTCGTATCGAAGAGCGCTGTCTGTTCCCCTGCGGGGTCTTTCAGAACGATAGCGTGATCCCGCTGATTGGGCTGCATGTGAAATTCGGTGGTCTGGCAGCCGATTCGCACTGCGTCCCGTTCGGCGGGCGTGCGTGGAGGCTGGGCGGCGACGGATACCGTTTCGCCCGTGCGCTCGAGTGGCATCGCGCGGGCAAATTCCTTAGCCGCTTCCCACCTCCCTGCACAGACGTACCAACTAAAATGGAATCCGCTGATGCCG
>QHXW01000016.1 GCA_003223115.1 Acidobacteriota bacterium | reverse complement strand
TTACGGATGGAGCGATGATCAGGCCTTAAGGGCCTCACGGAGAAAATGTTTAGAACGCCTTGGCGCTTCTTCTCTTATTCCTGAAATATTGGAGTTCTGGAAACGGAACGCACTGCGCCTCGTGCCTGATCCGGGATATAACGGGCCCGACTACAAGAACTGTGCAGATTGGGCCAAGGCTCTTTGGGAGATAAACCAACCGGCTTCCAAGGAATTGCTTCACCAATGGTCAACGATCCATCATCGCAGGCGAAACTTATGGAGCGCCTTGCGGGCAAAGGACTTGCCCATCCTTGGGACGAAGTAAGAGTTGCATCGACCCCCAGTAGCCTTCCGGGTAACTCAGTTGGCGGAAGCTTTCCCACCCGAAGGGCCAGCGGGCCTTGCCGATCCGACTGAATTGGACCTTCACCGTGCGGTAGCAGGCACTATTGATGGAGACGTGTCGGGCCCCCGCCATACCGGCTCCCGATATTTACTGTCGAGAGCCGGTTTTCTTTTGTGAAGATGTTGCGGGCGACAATGTGATCACGGGTTACAACCAGCCTGTCGCAGAGTTCGGCGCACCGCACGGAACACTTCGTCAAATTTAGGCAGTTTCGTCATTTGATAGGCCAACCGTCCTGACCAAAGACTTTCAGCCGGACCTCTTTTCGACTGTGGGTCTCGTAAATTCGTAAGCGTCTGGTGAACCGCCTTGCGCTCCAAACCCCGAGCCCGAGGCGTTTGCGTGATATCAGACCGGGCGGCAGCGGCGAAGGCTTTCCAGTTGTGTGGGAGCAACTCCTCGATCCGGTTGATCTATGCGTGGCGAGTCGCGAGAGCACATCGCGGAACCAGGCAAACGGCTCGACCGCATTCCGCTTGCACATCGCGATGAAGCTCAGCAGAACGGCCGCTGTGTTGCCTCCATTGTCGCTGCCGAAGAACGTCCAGTTGCCGCGGCCAATCGCGATGTCGCGGTTGGCCCGCTCGGTGGCGCCATTGTCGATCTCCAACTCGCCGTCCTCAAGGAAACGCGTCAGTGCCTCCCACTGGTTCAGCGCGTAGCGCACCGCGGCTCCCGACGGACTCTTCGGCAGGACCTGCTCGCGCAGGTCGAGCAGATACTTGTGCAACTTCTCTAGCAAAGGCGCTGACAGGCGCTGCCGCAGGCCAATCTTTCCTCCGGGCGTCAGACCTTGGGCGCGATCCTCCACCGCATACACCCGGGCAATGAGATGCAGCGTCGCTCTCATGTGTTGTTGATCCGACTCCAACGCCTTGAAGAAATACCGGCGCGCATCCAGCACCCGAGCTCGATCAGCCCGCATGCGGGTTTGAAAAACGCATTGTAGACCGAGTAGGCAATCCGCCTGCAGGTATCCTTGGTATCCTTCCAGAAATTTCGCCGGGCCATCCCGCCCGCGCGTGGCCGTGTAGTCATAGACGTCCATGGCCCACAAGCTTGAAACCGTGGCGGCGTGCGACATCCTGCGAGAACCCGAAACTCGTGTTTCGCGAAGGCGTTTCTGATTCTACGAATGCAAGGCCGGTGGAGTTACCACTCGATCCGGCCCACTAAGATCGAGTGGGTGCGGCTACCGACGTCGCTGAAGCTGCCGCGCGTGCCGGTGAAGCGGCCGAACGTGTTCAGCGTCGCGACATTGTAGACGCGGTTCGGATCGGAGAAGTTGATGCGCTTGTATGGATTGTTGAAATCCCAGCGCACGATGAATCTCATGCGCTCGCGGAATTTCCAGGTCTTCGACAACGACGTCTGGGCCCAAATAAGCCCCGGACCTGTCAGCGTATTGCGTCCGAGCGTGCCGGGCGTGAACGGCGCCGGATATGCAAATGCGGCAGCGTTGAGATAGGGGTTTTGCAAGCTCGTCGGGAGCCGGTTGGGCCCGATCGACCAGTTCTGCACTACCGCTTGATCGTTGGGCAGGACCTGGTTTGGCCGCGCTGAATTCATCGGCAGCCAGGCATACGGCTGGCCGGGCGCGAACGGCGTCGACGGCGCGCCGGCGAACGTCACGGTGATGGGAGGTCCACTCTGTATGGTTTCGGAATACATGAGTTCCCATCCGCCGATGACAGCGTCTCTGAACCCGCCGTGGTTGCCCCAACGGCGGCCCTTGCCGTACGGAAGTTCGTAGATGAATGTGCCCACGAACCGGTGCGAGATGTCGAAGTTCGACCGAGCTTTCTCCAGCCGCCGGTTGTAATACGTCACACCGTTCACCAGGCCGTCGGCATCCGCATCGGTCAGGTTTTTCGACCAGGTGTAGAAACCGTTGACGAAAAGCCCGCTCTGGTAACGGCGCTCCATCCGGAGGGTGGCGCTGTGATAGGTGTTATGGCCAAAATTCGAATAAAGCTGGATCTGGCCAAACTGCGGATAAGGCTTGAAGTTTTGTAAGTTGCGGCGAATATTGTTGAGCGTGGCGTAATCGGAGGCTGTGTTGAGCCGAACCACGTTCGTGTCCCAATTGTTCAACAGCCCGACGCCCGCCGAACCCTGGTAAATCGCTTCCATGAGCAGGTTGTCCATGATCTCCCATTCGCCCCCCCCGGACCAGTTCATGATGTACGGCGTCCGGATATTGGGATCGATCCACGAGGCGTTTCTGCTGGAGAAGTTCGAGCCGATAAACGGCGCGCTGCCGTCCGGAGCGATGTTGAACTGAGCCGTCCCCGGTCCCTGGGATAGCCGGAACGCGGGCCTTGGATCACCGACCGGAGACTGGACGGCTGCCGTAGCAAAATACTCCTCGAAGTTCTGACCGAGAGTCGTCATGAACAGGTCCTGTGTGATGATGCCGAAGTTGCTGCGGAAGACCACCTTCGGACGAAAATTCCAGGCAACACCCACGCGAGGCTGAAAGTTTTTCCAGTAGCTCCTGGAGAGCGGCTCCGCATGATGGATAACGGCACCTGCCCGGCGGGTGATGGGATCTTGCGCGGTTGGATCGAATTCCGACTGCTGCCCGTACTTGGTGGTGTAGGGCGATTCGTAAGACCAGCGCATTCCGTAACTGAGGGTCAGGTTGCGCCTCGGTTTCCAGTCGTCCTGCAGGTAGGCGGCGTGGCTCCACCAGCGCGGCAACCAGGTGGCCAAGGCCTGCGAGAACTGGGCCTGCCCCACGTAGCCGAGCAGCAAGTCCGCAAAGTCATTCCCCGTAGTGCCTGCCGTGGCGAAGGGGAACTCGGTTCCCGCCATGAAGTACTTACCCGAAGGCAGCGCTTCGGCAAGCACGTTGTAGCGCGTGCGCAAAATCTCGTAACCGCCCTTCAGAGTGTGAGTGCCCCAGACCTTGGTCAGGTCTTCTTGCGCGCGCATGTCCTCCCAAACTTCCGAAGAGACGCCACCGGGGCCGGTGCGGTAGTAAGTGCTCGTGTTGTTGACGGCGGGGATCACAGTTGAAACCGGGCTGCCGCTGGGGACAAAAAATGGGAAGCTGCCCCCATTCACTCCCGGGATACCGAGCTGTTGCGCCCAATTTCCGTTCGATGCAGCCGGGTTCTTGGTGGTGTGGCGGCGGTTGTATCCTACACGGAATTCGTTGATCAGCGTGGGAGAGATAGTGTAAGTGTCGGACAACACAGCGTTGGGTTGATCGATGGGGAAAGGAACAGCGTTTGGATCGATCAACCGCCAGGCAGCTTCGTTCACCCAGCGGTCTCGGAACGACGTGTGATGTGACTGCGAATAGCGCGCGAAGATCTGGTGCTTCGCGTTGAACTGGTGGTCGATCTTGATATCGAATCGAGTGCGATAGGAGCGGTATTTTGTGGGCGCCACGAGGTTTTGGTGTGGGCCCAATTTATCGACGAAACCGGGAATCTTGTTGGCTGGGGTAAAGGGATTGTGCGAGAGGAAATTATTCGCCACGGCATCCAAACGGTTCTTCGGGATTATATTGCCCGCGAACGGATCGGACGTCCAGGTTCCGTCGATGTTTTGCCGAATGGTGGTTGGGTCGTAAATGGTGTTTCCGATCTGCCTGCCGGTCGGGTCGAAGAAGTTGAAGTTCCCGTTCAACATCTCCGGGCTGGGCACGTCGCCGGTGAATGTTTCGGAGGCCTTCTCATGGTGGCGCGCATATCCGAACAACCAGAATGTCTTGTCCTTGCCGTTGTAAATTTTGGGGAAAATAACCGGCCCGCTCAACACGGCGGAGAGTTCGTGATATGTCTCGGGCGGCGGCAGGATGGTGTCGAAGTAATCGCGATGCAGAAGGGTGTTGTTCAGGTAGCGATCCTCCAGGCTGCCACGAAACCCGTTGGTCCCGCTGCGGAACACGACGGCAAGTCCACCTCCCGCAGTGTGCCCGAACTCGGCGGGCATTCCCGTGGCATAGGCTTTCACCTCGGAAATGGCGTCGATGCTCGACGTGACCACGCGGTTGGTGGCCCCGACGTTGCCGGTCACGGGTTCCTTGGCGCCGAGGCCGTCCAGGCTGTAGCCCATCGCCCGTTCGCGTTGGCCGTTAAGATGCAAGCCATTGATGACCTGCGTATCGGGCAGATACGGCAGAATGCGAAACGTTAGCTTCTGCAGGACGGGGATCTTGACGACCGTCTTGCCTTGCAGGACACCGCCAGCCACGGTGGTCTCCGTTTCGAGCAGCGGTGTGGCAGCTTGCACTTCCACGGATTCGGCGATGCTGCCGACTTCTAAGTTGACGTCAATACGCGGCTCCTCATTCGTGCGCAGTTCAATGCCCTCGTGCACGTACTTCTTAAAGCCTTTGGCCTCAACGGACACGTTATAAATGCCGGGGCGCATATACGGAACGTAATAATACCCGTCGTTATTCGTCACGCCTTCGAAGTGGAAGCCGGTTTCCGTGTTGATGACCTTGACTTTCGCGCCGGGGATGATGGCGCCGGTGGTGTCGGTGACCGTTCCAACGATGGTAGCGGCTCCGGTTGTTTGCGCGTGGGCAAACGAGGTTAGCAATACGAGCGCTGCAGCGACAATTAACCTGTTCATCTCCTCACCTCAGTCTGAAAGAGCTCAGCGAATCCGCCTCCGCAATGGATGTTGGAAAGCATAGTTGGAGACTCATCCAAAGGTCGAGCAGGGGGAAGTTCGACCAGACAAATTCGAAAGTCGAGCCAAGCGCCGGTTCCTATCCATGCAGGAGCTCGTAAGGTCCAA
>QHXW01000541.1 GCA_003223115.1 Acidobacteriota bacterium | reverse complement strand
TGCGCAGAAACATTCTCTGTTGCAGAATGCCAGAAACTTACTCCCCTGCATAGAGGGTAGGTCTCCACTACAAAGACTTGCGAAAATGTTTTATTCAACGCAAAGAACTTGCCTCGACGATTCACCCGAATTTCGCGCGAAATCCGCCTCAACTGCGAAGGTTCGGTTAGGAGTGTGCGGGACGCCGAAAACCTCTCCGCACTTGCAGGAGATACTGCTGACGTTGCCGGCCGAAAATCAGTTGTTGTGATCCGTGGGAGGTGGCCCGGTGGTCGAGCCCCGCAGCAGCACGCAGGTAACATTATCAGGTCCGCCGGCTTCCTTGGCGGCGTCGACCAGAGCATGGCACTTGAACTCGAGCCCATCGTGGCCCGATTTGTTGTCGCGAAGAACGGCCTCGATGGCGCTTGGTTCGATGACGCCGTGCAAGCCATCACTGCACAGCAGCAGTAGAGCCGAAGGATTGAGGCGAATCATGTAGTAATGGATGGAAAGCGCGCCGCCAACGCCGATGGCCATTGTGAGCACGTGCCTCATCGGATGATTGCGCAGGCTTTCCTCATCGAGGCCCAGCGGCCGGCCAACTTCGTGCACCCAAGTCTGATCTTCGGTAATCGTGCGGAACCCGCTGTCGTCCAGCAAATAGGCACGGCTGTCGCCTACGCTGGCGATGGCGAGTTCATCAGCTACCTCGAGCACTGCAACCAGTGTGGTGCCCATGCCCTCCAGTTGGGGATCGCTATTGGACGCCTCCAACACGCGCCGGTTGGCTTCTTCCACGGCTCGCAACAACACCTGCGGATCTCTGTGCCAGGAATCGCGCACCACTTCGGCCACGGTTTCCACGGCCAGCCGGGAGGCCATCTCGCCGGCGCGCGCGCCGCCCATACCGTCCGCGAGCAGGTACAACCCGATGTCGGGGACCATCAGGCAACAATCCTCGTTATTTGTCCGAACCCGCCCGACGTCCGTTACCGCGAAAGATTCCAGCATAATTACTGAAACAAACGCGGCCTCAGTACGGGGCCGCGTTCGCCATTCAGCGTGTTTGCTATTGTACCGAAGGATTGAGAACTTAGACCGCTCAGGTACGAAATTCAGATTGTCGAGGCCCCACCGCCGCTGGCTGCGGAAGTCCGGCTTCCGCCGTCCGCCGCACGAAACGGCGCGCTATTGCCATCAGGACCAGAACCAGGCCGAAAGTGCAGACGATGGTGGCGCCCGTCGGAAGATCAATTTTAAGGGAAAGATAAACACCAATCCCCGAAACCAGCGTGCCCATGGTCCAGCCAATAGCCAGCCGCGGGCCAATCCGTTCCGCATACAGCATGGCGCCGACAGAGGGCACGATCAGATAACAGAAAACCAGTAGTACTCCGGCGATCGACACCGAGGAAGTCACCACGAATCCGAACGAAGCATAGAAAAGGAAATCCCAGAAGCGCACAGAAAGGCCCAGCCTCTCGGCGGCTGCCTGGTCCATCGAAATGGTCAGGAACTTCTTGCGGAAAATATAGTGAAACAATCCGATTAAGCCATAAACGACGGCGGTCTTCCGCACTTCCGCCCAGGAAACCGAGAGAATATTCCCCACCAGCATTTCTTTCAGATGCTCGGTTTCCGAGATAGCTTTGCTCATGGCGAGAATCGCAGCCGCGGAGGCCACCGCGTAGCAAATACCGATCACAGCTTCCTGTGGAATGCGCGCCCGATGGCCCCGAATAGTCGAAAACACCGCGGCGCCTAGAAATGTAAACGCCAGGCTGGTCCAGTAGGCGCCACTCCCGTGAGGATCCACGCCGTACAGCACCGCGATGGTTGTGCCCAGCGCGGCAATCTGAGCTAGTGAAAGATCCACGAAGATCACGCCGCGCTCCACGACATGCACGCCCAGGTAAGCGTGGATACCGGTTAAAATCAGGCTTGCGACAAAAGGCGCCGCGAGAAACGTTAGTATGTCCATCCGTCTTCCTTTTGGTGAGCGTGGGTTTCCTGTCCCATTGAATTAACCCGCGGCCTACTTATATTTCGCGAAGGCCTTGTTGAGCAGATTGATATCATAAACGAACAATTCGAAATAAGTATTCACCTCTTTGACGCCCCCCACCGATGGCAGCAGCACCAGCACCTCGCCTCCAACCGCGCTTGCAATTGAGTTCGGCGTGCGCAGATCGAAATAAGGCTCGACCAGAATCAGCTTCACACCCTCGCGCTTCATGGTGTTGATCACGTCCAGAGTATGACTGGGCGTGGGCGGGATGCCAGGTTTCGGTTCCACATAACCGATCACGTCCAGGTTGAATCTCTTCGCAAAGTTCGGCCAGGACCGGTGATAGGTGATGACCTTGCGTCCGTGGTAACGGCCCATTTGCGCATCCCAGCGCTTTTCAGCTTCAGTCAGGCGCCGTTCGAAATCGGCCTCGTGCTCCACGAAATATGAGGCGTCCTGAGGCCGCAGTTCGCTGAACTTTTCCGCAATCGCCTTGGCCATGCGCCGGCCGTTCTCGGGGTCCAGCCAGTAATGCGGGTTGCCTAGTGGGTGCACGTCTCCCATGGCGCGTGTAACCTGTCCCGTGGGAATTTCCAGAATCTCGCAATACCTGGAAAGATCCAGATATCCGTTGGCACCCACCTGGACCTTCGAGTTACGGCTTTGCGTGATCAGGGGCGGCAGCCATCCGATCTCCAACTCGAGCCCGACTACTTCGAGCAGATCCGCCTTCATGAGCTTCAGCAGGAAGCTGGGTTTGGGCTCGACGAAGTGCGGGTCCTGGTAGCCTTTGGCGATGGAGTCCACGGTAATGCGATCGCCGCCCACTTCGCGCGAGATTGCAGCCAGATCCTGAGTGGACGTCACCACGTTGAGCTTGGATGCGGCTTGAGACACCCCGAGTGTGCCGATCACCGCGAAAATCGCCGCGGCGCGGTGCAAAAAACATTGCAATTTATTCACAAACAAATAACCCCTCTCTTCTGAGGACGGTCGTCCGGAGGCCCCGGGTTTCGCGGATCTGACTCCATATCAGAACGGGTGCGCGCCATGGGCCCCCATAGAGAACATGAACTGGAACAGGAACTCGTTTGCGGTCAGATGCTCGGCGTAACTGGTGCGCCGCAGTTGTCCGCGAATCTGGCTGAATTCGCTCGGCCAGTAGGTCAGAATCAGAGAGCCGCCGGTGTCCTGGAGCGCGGTGTTGTCATTCCGCTGGGATTGATCGAATCGCGCGCCGAAAAACCACCGCCGGGCCAGCTGATAATCAGCCGAGACATAGAAGCCGAATGGCTTGGCAACGCCCAGCGTAGGCCGGTCCTGGCGGGCCCAGATAAATTCGGAGCGGGAAACGAAGCTGTTGTAGATGGAGCGCCGCAGAGGCTTCCAGCGAATGGTGGCGTCCACTCCGTAGAGGGAATAGAGAAGTGCGGGCCCGAGCGGACTGTGCCCGCGGGCATAAGATACCCCCAGGTCCAGATTGGTCGATTCCGACAGGTCCTTGTAGCCGCGCAAATGGCCCACTACGCTGAGGTCGCTTCGCCGGTAGGACTTGAATATTTCGTCGGAGTCGCCGCGGAAGACCTGGCCGGTGGCTTCGAGAAACAGATCCTTGGGTCCCGGTAAAATGCGGCTGAACGAAAAGCCGGCGTCGTCAATGCCATCCTCGCCGCCCACCAGATTCTGCGTCACCAACGGCCGGTCGGTCCACGGCAGCACGTGATTGTGCATCGTGTTGACCTTGCCGAAGCCGGAGCGCATTTTCCCCACCTTCATCTGAAGACCGGCCGGCAAAGCCGGGAAGGTGAGATACCCTTCTTCCAGGCTCACGCCCTGCTCGCCGAAAGTGATGAAGAAATCTGCCCGCGCGTAGGGATCGATGATCGCCTGAAAGCCAGCTTCGCTCTCGTGCATCTCGAGCGCCGGCGTCGAGCGCGGTGTTCCATTCCCCGCAGCGCCCAGAAAATCTCCGATGACGCTGATGTCCGGATTGAAAACCTTGGACGCCCCCGCCGATGCCCCGCCATAAACCGGTAGGGGACCGCTGGGCGTCTGCGGCGCTTCGAGACCAGCAGGCGCGGCGGGCAGCGTGACGGTGGGCGCCTGTACCGTGACCGAAGCCGCAGGTCGCTGCGGAGCCGCAACTCCCGGTTGCTGGGGCGTGGATGGAGGCTGAGCCGCTGTGACTGCAGCCGGCAGCGCAGACTGCTGTCCCTTCAAATCCTGCACCTCCGCCTCCAGCGACTTAATGCGCTCTTCCATCGCCTTCATACGGTTTAGAAGTTCCGAAACGTCCTGCTGGGCCGGAGCGAAAATAGGACACAACAAACTTATGCCAATGACGAACAGAATGCGTGGCATCCAAACCTCCTTCATTATGCGGACCTACAGTACGTCATGCGGACCTACAGTACGTCATGCCGGTCCGCGCCATCCGGGCGACCGCTCACAGAATCTCGCGAGCCGCGTCGCGGTGATTACGCTTCGAGAGTCAGTTGGAAAGGAGGCGCGCGTCCGAACCTTGCCGAAAATCCGGGATCTAGACTGAAAAGAAATTCCTCCGCCGGGACCTGCCACTTCAGGACCACCGGCGGGCGGATGTCGAATAAGAGCGGGGATTGCAAGGCAGGCAGGTGGCCGATGCAGCACAAGTCGCAGTCATTGCCAATGAGCTCCGAATGGCGATGTGCAGGCGAGGCAGCGGCCGTGCTCATGGCCAGCACGGCGCACGCGCATGCCAGCAACAGAAAGGCTTTCCACGGGCGCTTATGGCACATGTCGTACCATGATATCAACAAGTTCGGCAATTTAACTCAGATCCAGATCCAACCGCGTGACCGAGGCTGGAGCGAAACGGTACACGAACGGTGATCCTATGGTCAAATTATCACTCTTCGCAGGCTGAACCGCCGCGGGGTGCTCGAAGGTGTTGCGGGCGTGGCATTTTCGACTTCCGGATTCACCACCGTGAGCATGGCGCGCTTCTCACGGAGGGAACATGACCCGGACAGGGTAAGCGGATACTGCGACGACCGGCTGGCGGAAGGTGCTGAAACAATGGCGCGTATGGACTTGTTTCCCTGATGCGCGGCATACATGTCGAAGACGTGGTAGACGGGAGTGACGGTGAACCAATCACCCGCCGCAAGGACCGATGAGTGGATGTTGTTGATGAGCTCTGCCGCGTTCGCCATAGCGATCTTGTCGGCGTGCCGGTTGAATGTGTCCAGCGTGATACCGGAGACCAGAGCGTCTCTCAGGGTGGGGAAGTAAGCCCAGAGGTAACTTGGATCGATGGAGGGATCGGTGTGATGCCTGGCGCCCCACTCATCCACTACCAACTTCACGCGCCGGTCCTTATCTTATCTACCTCACCCATGATCTGCCAGTGATTCGTGATGAGCTGCTCCATATGGTTTGCCTTGAATAGCAACTCATACCATTCCGCCGGCGTGAACTGATCGGCAGCGCTAGTGCCGGTAGTGCCGCAATTAGTAATGCAGCGCCGTTCCGTAGACGTTGCGCAGAGGCCCCTTGCCTTTTTCGACGAGTTTGTCGAAAAAGCTGTGGGTCCATGCATAGTCGTCGACATTCGGCCCTGTCGATGAACGCCAGTTTGGTGCCGAAGCGCGGAACCCATTCGATGAACCGCCGGAATTCGACGGCATAATCGGCGCCGGTGAACGCTCCTCCGCAACCCCAGCTCTCGTTACCGACGCCCCAGAACCGAACGGGAAAGGGATCTGGGTCACCGCCCTGTGCGGGCAGTTCGGCCAGAGTGGTTGTTCCCGCCGGCGAGTTACAGTATTCAATCCATTCGTAGAACTCCCGCGCGCTTCCACTGCGCAAGTTCCCCGCGAAGTAGGGCTCGGCGCCGACTGATTTGCAGAGGCGGACGAAATCGTTAGTGCCGAACTGATTCGGTTCGTATTTCCGGGGCCCGTTCGGAGCCTTGCTCAGATAATCGGTGTCTGCCAGAAGTTCATGCGGCGAGGCCGCGTGTTTCGTGGGCCCACACCGTCGCGCCAGTTGTAGCTATCCGCGAAGCATCCGCCGGGCCAGCCGATGACAGGCGGTTTCAGGCGCTTGAGGTGGTTAATGAGATCTTTCCGAATGCCGCCGACATTGGGGATTTTCGAATTCTCTCCAACCCAGATGCCATCGTAGATGCAGCCGCCGAGGTGTTCCGTGAAATGTCCGTAGATATCCGGCGTGATAGTTCCGATCTCCTCATCGGGAAAAATGTCGATTCTGGCGGACGTGGCGCTCGACGTGCAAAGGCTCGT
>QHXW01000009.1 GCA_003223115.1 Acidobacteriota bacterium | reverse complement strand
GTGCTCGTGCTGGTGCCGATTTCGGAAGGCCCGCGGTGCATCGCGGAGCGGCCTTCGGCGATCTCGACAACGATGGCCGCATCGACGTTGTCGTGACTTGCTTAAACGCCAAACCCGAAATTTGGCACAACGCCTCGCCGGCTCTCAATCACTGGTTGCGGATCAAGACCGTTGGCTCGAAGAGCAATCGCGACGGTATCGGAGCGAAGCTGAAGCTGACAACGGCGTCCGGCGTCCAATACAACCACGTAACCACCGCGGTAGGTTTCGCCAGTGCTTCCGACAGACGCGTCCATTTCGGTTTGGGAAAGGACAACACCGCACGGGAACTGCAGATTCTATGGCCGGACGGCGCCGTGCAGACGATCAAGAACCTAAAGGCTGATCAGATATTGACGGTGCGCGAACCTTAGCGCCGGGCTTCGCTCGACGGCGGTACCAGTCCCTTCAGTCGCATGTAGGTGACGATGTTCCCATAGTGTTCGTCATTATGCGCGTTATTGAAGGCTAGCACCGATAACTTAGCCTGCTCCCGTCCGAAAAACTTGACCATGTCTGCCGCGTGCGCATCGGTCATTCCGTCGTACGCTTTATCGCAGTAGGCAAATGCATCTTTCAGGGCTTGCGCCAGATCGGCCTTGCTGGTTTTACTTTTCTCAATGCCTGGCGCCGGGTTCTTCTCGCCGAGCGCCGCGGAGCAGAACGTGTACTGGGCGTCCGCCACATGCCCCACAATCTGGCCGAAGCTGCGTACTTCCGGCGTAGGCTTGAAAGAATAGTTTTCTTCAGGCATCTTTTCCGCGGCACGGACCAGATTGTTCTTGATCATGTTGTACGTGCCTTTGTTCCCGGCACTGAGAGGATCTGACGCCGATTGCGCGAAGAGCGCAATGCAGGTCAGAGAAATCGAAACGAGCAGAGCAAGTTTTTCCATACGGAGCATCATTGCACAACTCGGAGGATGGTGGAAATCGCCGATTGCCTGGCCGGTATCGATATTTTGGCGGCCTGGCAATCCAACTATTACATCGTGCGCATGGCAATCGTCGAAGTTGAGGTCTTCTGCTGGGACTCGTCCATCGGGTGGATAGTGCCCTCCGGTAGATGAGTACGCCACCAAAGTTCGGCGTCTGCCTGGGTCCATGGGCAGGCGTTCTGGCACTCCTCCAACATGCGGGCAAGCGCCTCTGCATTTCGAGGCCGGTCTTCCGGTTTCTTCGCCAGGCACGCCATCACTGTTCGTTCGAGACCCGGCGGAATGAAAGCCGTGGTTCGATGCGAAGGAGGATCAGGCGCCGTCTGCACGTGAGCCAGGATCATTGCCATGGAACTTTTCTCGTTGAACGTCAGGGAGCCGGTGAGCAGCCAATAGGCAACGCACCCCAAACCGTAGAGATCTGCGCGGCCGTCGATCTGCTGGTTCCCCATGGCGATTTCCGGAGGCATGTAGGCGGGTGTTCCGGTCGTTACACCCTCCATGGTCATGCGCACGGAGCCCTCGTCGAGCGCCGATTTGACAAGCCCAAAATCCAGAACCTTTGCGAAGTCATATTCAACACCCAGCCGGCACAGAAAAATATTTGTGGGTTTGATGTCGCGATGGATCAATCCAGCGTTATGGGCCTCCGCCAGGGATTTCGAGGCCTGACGCAAGACATGCACGATGCGTCCTGGAGGCTGAGGTCCGAACTGTTTCACCAAAGTTTCAAGATCGATCCCATCGAGCAGCTCCATCACGTAATAGAATCCGCCATCCTCCGAGGTTCCAAAGTCGTAAAGCCCCACCGTATGAGGCGACTTCAGGGCCGCCGTAGTTTTCGCTTCCTGCTCAAAGCGGCGCCGGATCATCGCCGCCTGCTTCCCGGTTGCGCGGGCCAGCATCTCCGGCCGAATTAACTTGATAGCAGAGTCGCGGGCTAGCATGCGGTGGCTGGCTCGCCACACTTCTCCCATTCCGCCTTTGCTAATCAGCGTGTCGAGCTGATAGCTTCCCATCTCTTTGGCCCGTTGAACCTGCACCTCCAGGTGATACAGGCGCCGGCTGATGAGCACCGTAACAGCGGCCACCAGAAAATTGGGCATATTCCAGATCAAAAGGCGATTGATGGGAATGGCCGCCGCGTGAAACATGGCGTATGCCAGGGGCCCCATCGAAGCAGTGACCAGTGCGGCGATGAGCATGATGTAATGGCGATTCGGAATCAGCAAACCGCACACTGCGATCCAGAGAGCCATCCAGGAAATACCGCGAACGGGCTGCTGAGAATCCCAGGCTATCGAATATTCGAAAGCGGCCAGGGCATAGCCAATCAGAACTTCGAGCACCAGGCCCAGATACAGAATGGCGTTCGCCGAAAGCCAGCCGAAACGGCCTGCGGAAAACAGGCCGATGGAAAACACAAGAATGAATGCCGTGTTGATCTGGATCGCAAGCTGCTTCTGCAGTTGAGCGACTTCAGGCTGAAGCACGCGCTGCAGTAAGGTCATTACCACCGTCGTGAGGGCGCACGCTAAAGCGATCCAGCACACACGTGCGGAGGCCTTTTGCACCAACCCGGCCGGCAAATTACTGAGGCTCAGCTTAGCGCTCGGGCCGCTTTGTCCCGAGTCGGCCCGCACCACGTTCATAGGTTCCTTATTTCCTTATATGGTATAGCCCAGGCTGGATCGCGGCAATCCTCACGCGACTCCCGTCGCACCCCGGGGCCCTGGCCAAAATGGATCATCATATGGATCATCATCAGGTATTATCCTTCGTGACTTTCCCGCGGCCTGAATTTGTGAGTCCGCCAACATTTGGCTGCCCGCCCCAGGTCACCCGTTACGGCAACTTACGTGCTCAAGACAAGCTGGAGTTGAAAACGTCTGGCAGGCAATGTCGCGGGGCCGGGCGCTTCGGACGGTTCTCTAGGGTGCACTTTATGTTGGCGTTTTTGCTGAGAGCAGGACATGGCAGTGCCTGGTTGGCTGCCGTCTATGTGCCGTTGATTGTATTCGGCTTTGCTTGGGCGGGCTGGCTGATCACCGGAGGAATCAGAGACTTGATCCGGCTTCGGAACCGGCCGCACAAACCGCGCTCTCCCTTGTCATCCGCTTCGGTTATGGCGACGCTGAGCAATCCCACTCCCGGAATCCTGGAGCGATAATTTTGAATTAAATGCTAACTTCGTTCGTCCGGGCGTTGTGTTTTTTTTTCCCACCATCGTGACCACAGGGACCAGGAGCGGGTTCACGTCTTAATCCCCCGCTTTGGCTTCCGTAGCCTTGTCCAATAGAAACGCCGGAAACGCGGGCGGCTGTTTTTGAAAATACACTCCGTACCGCCTCACAAATGCCGGCGGGGGTGAATGGGAACCACCCTCCATCAGAGCCGGCAGAACCCCGTGGGCAAGATACATTTCCACTTCCTGCTTGTCTTTGGTGAGCACTTTGCCCCGGTACTCACAATCAAAAAAATCCTTCACCCGGTTGTACGTAGTGGCAGAAATATTAACGCGGCCGGGGACGCCGCACGATTCCATGCGCGAGCTGCGGTTCACCGACTCGCCCCAGATATCAAATGCAAATTTCTTGATCCCCACCACGCCGGCGATCACCGGTCCGGTATGAATGCCGATGCGCACCGACCAGCGTGCCAGCCGGTCAGGGCGATTCCGCTGGTCAACCGCGTGAAGCATTTCAAAGGCCGCCAGAACCATGTCCACTGAATGCGAGGGCGTGCGGACCGGCAGGCCTCCCACACACATATAGCTATCTCCGATGGTTTTCACTTTTTCGAGGCCGTAGCGCGAGGTGATCTCGTCAAAGGCCGAGAAGTAATCGTGCAGCAGATACACCAGATCTTCGGCTGAAAGTTTTTCGGTGGAGAGGCTGAAGCCCACAAAATCGGAGAACAAGATCGTGACATCTTCGAAATATTTCGGTTCTACTGCGTTGCGCGTGCGCAATTCCTCAGCCACCTGGGCGGGAAGAATATTGAGCAGCAGCGATTCGGCAATTTGTTTCTGGTGCTCCACGTCCTTGTGCCGCTGCTCCAACTCCTTCCTGGTGGCGTCGAGCGCTATGCGCGCAGCCAGCAGGTTCCCGCTCATTCCATTGAATGTCCTGGCCAACTGGCCCAGTTCGTCCTTCGAGCGCACCGGGATCTGATTATCGAACCGGAGCATTCCGATCAGCGCCGCGCCCAATTGCAGGTCGCCAACCCCGCGATTGATGTGGTGTGACAGCACAAACGCCACTCCCACCGCAATGAGGGCTGAAGCGATGAAGAAAATCACCGTAATGATGTCCGTGACGCGTACGACCTCGATCGACCGGGCACTGGCTGCTTCGACCCTCGCATGTTCGTCCTGCCGGATCTGAGGCAGCATCTGTTCAACTATCTTCTGGCTGAGCGGTTCGATGTGCACGGCCATTTCCATGATTGTCCGTGCCTGATTCACGCCGAAATTTTCGTAGTAGACGCGCCAGGACCCGGCCAGCTCCTGGTAAACCTTGGCAAAAGCATCCAACTCGGGAAGTTCGTCGGGATCGGCGAGGTCGCGCAAGGACGCGATCTCTTTCGAAATCGAATCGACTTGAGTTCTGAATTGCTCCAACTGGGTGAGCGATGGCGGCGAAGCGGCCTCAGTGGCGGCCATCAATGTGATTTCTTTGTGCCGGTCACCGACGAGCTGGCTGATGGAAGAGATCAGGTTTTGCCGCTGCATGGCACGGACTAACGCATCCAGGACCGATCGGCGCATCCGGTTCCCGTAAAAGTAAAAGATCAAGTTGAGGGCAAACAACACCAGGATGGCTGTAAAAGTGATGTATAGACGGCGCCGGATGGTCATGGGGGTCGGGGGCGCGCGGGGCCGCCGACAGCTAGAACCATCATACCCCGTTCAGACGGCGGGCCGAAAGAAACTCCAGGCCGCGCATTCACGAGGCTACAACGCGCGTTTGCCCTATCTCAGGGCATATCCCTTTTCGCCCGGCAGCCGGCCGTCAATCCGCAAAACCTTGAGTCCCTGGGGCACTTTGGCCGCATCTACAAAGGCCACCGCACCTGGAATTGCAGCCACCAGTTCGGTGGCCATTTCATTCGAAAAAACGACCTTGGGGCCGTTGGTCGCCTCCGCTCGAAATACTTTGGAGATCCAGAACTGGCGGAACTGCGCTTCGCTCATCTGGTAGATGGTTTTTAGAATTACGTCGCGCTCGCGCGCAACCGGAGCGCGCATTAGCAATGTCACTCGCAGGCTGGAAGACCAGAATTGCCGGTCACCAATCAGCAGTTTGCGAAGCTCCGCGAAGCTCAGGGTATCGATGGGAAGATCGGGCCGCACCACGATGGCGATATCGCCGGACGCTGTAACCGCTCCGGACGCAGCCACGCGCACGGCGGAAGCCATCAGCAGACGGGGCCGTTGAACCTCGAGATCAAGCGACGCGCTCCACACGGGGGGAACTGCCAGCAAAATGAACGTTAAGGCAAATCGCACGATCCTCGGTTCCTCCTAAAATGTAAAAGACGTCTGCGCAAACACACCTCTCAGTCGAGGCTCATCCCGCTGGCGCCGCTGGTAGCGATACTCCAGCTTGAACGCCGCGAAGCTCGAGATGTCAAATCGAATTCCTGCCACCGAACCCGCCAGGCTTTTGACAGCAGCATCCTTGAACAGGGTATCGGAGGCCGGGACATGAATATGCTCGAACCTGTAATAAGGTTTCCACAATCGCCCGGCGCCTGGCAACCGGTATGCGGTCTGTACGTACCAGGCCTGGCTATTGGACTGGACCGAAGACCCCACTTCCTGGTGCGATATGTTCGCGAATTCGGCGATAAGCTCCGGATTTTCCTTCGCCCAGACGATATGGCCCGATTGGATCCATTCTCGAAAATTGTGGTCTCCCAGGAGTGTAATCTCGTCGCGGTAGGCTGCCCCCCCCACCTGTAACCGGTAGGGATGGTCGGGTTTGGCGAAAATACTGACCAGCCACGCGCGGTTGTTGTTGATATCGGCGAAATCGCCGCCGCGGCTGATCACTTCGCCCCGTCCATTCCCCACGCCAATGCTGTAATTCAGGTTCAATGGGCCGGAGGGCAGTGAACCTTCCAAAAGCCCGCCCACAAAATGCACGGGAATAAAGCCTCCGCCCACCTGCACCATCTCGGGCCGGCTGACCGTGGTCTGCAGCCACTGCCCGTGATGGAAAGCGATGTTCCAGTAATTGATGGGCGTATGGTAGCGGCCGAACGAAAGCCTCAAATGGTCGTTGTAGTTGTAGCTGATGATGGAGCGCTCGAGTTCTGCGTTGAACCCCGGTTCGAGATGCGACCCCGCCGGCGAACCCGCCGGCGCTGTTCCGGAATCATTGCGCGCGCTGAGCGTCATTTCGCCGAAGAACGCTTCCTTCTGCGATAGCACGGACGTCATGTGTAGCGTGAATTGTCCTTCGGTGAAACCGCTGTTCGTCGCGTGATGGTCCGGGCCGGTGAACCCACGATCGGCGGCTTCAAAATCGAAGTCGCTGAAGCCCGCGAAGCGAAGCGACGGATACACCGGAACCGGCGTCTCCACCGGAATGTTCGGCTGAGGGTTTTCCATGCCTGGCATCTGCTCCATGCTGGGTTGCGGAGGCGGTGCGGGCGCACTCGTGGGAGGAGCTACGGGAACCACGGCACGCGGCGCCACACCTTGAGCCACCGCTTTCGGCTGATTCTCGAGTTCTGCCACCCGTTTTTCGAGATGGTCGATGCGAGCCATCAGCTCCTGGATCAGCCGGCCCTGATCGCTACTGGTTTCCTGGGCAGGGAGCCTGCCCCAGAAGACGAAAAGTCCGATAGCGCAGGCACGTGTCAGGCGGTGCATACGGCAGCTCCTTGGAGAATCTAGTGTGTTGATCTCACAGGATTATCAGAATGAGCGCGACTTGGCCAGACAAAATTAGTGATGCGTCCAAATTTTCCTGTCCGGTCCTGGGACGGCGGATTCCGCAGCCGAACACCCTCCCCGCCCTCAATTGGGCTTTTCTCTCTTATATCTCAATGAGTTAAAGTAGGTATAAGGATTGGCATCGCGCGTGCCATTCGGTAGGAGGACCCATGGATATTCCACGTCAAGGAGCGGGACGCAGGCGCCTGATCCGTCGCATCGTTTATGGTTCGGTCGTTGTGATCGCAGTCCCGCTGATTACCTGGGCCCTGTCACGCCTCAAACCTGCCGCGCCCAGTGTCGAGATGGCCACGCTTTGGCCTGACACCGTCAAACGCGGTCCCATGAAGCGCGAAGTCCGCGGCCTGGGCAGCCTAGTTCCCGAAGAGGTGTTGTTCATCCCTGCAACAACCGATGGCCGTGTCGAAAAGCGCCTGGTGCAACAGGGCGACAAGGTGAAGCCGGACAGCATCCTGTTCGTGTTGACCAATCCGGAACTCGAGAACGCCATGGTCGATGCCGAGTACCAGCTCAAGACCGCCGAGGCGACGTACGACGATCTCAAGGTGCAACTCGCGAGCAAAGGACTCGATCAAAAGGCCGTCGCCGCCACCGTCAACTCCGATTTCAAACAAGCGCGTCTGCAGGCTGATCGTGACAAAGAACTGGCAAAGGAAGGCTTGATCCCGGACTTGCAGGAAAAGCTCTCCACCGTAAAAGCCGAAGAATTGTCCCAGCGCACCAAACTGGAAGAGCAGCGGCTAGCCATCGCTGACGAAGCCGTGAAGGCTCAGCTCGCGGCGCAGAGAGCTAAAATCGACCAGCTTCGTGCCATGTTCGAGCTGAAGAAAAGCCAGGTCGAAGCGCTCAAAATCCGCGCCGGTATCGACGGCATTATTACGGAATTGCTGGTGCAGGTGGGCCAGCGAGTTCCTGCGGGCACGGCTCTGGCGAAAGCCACACAGCCCTGGAGACTCAAAGCCGAGCTGAAAATCGCGGAGACACAGGCCAAGGACATCGCCCTCGGGCAGGATGCTCAGGTGGACACGCGCAATGGTATCATCCCTGGAAAAGTCAGCCGCCTTGACCCGGCCGTCATCAATGGCACCCGGGTTGTTGACGTCAGGCTGATCGGCGCTCTGCCGGCGGGCGCGGTGCCGGACCTGAGTGTGGATGGAACCGTCGAGCTGGAGAATCTGAGCGATGTGGTCTACGTCGGCCGGCCAGTGTTCGGCCAGCCGAACAGTATTGTGAGTCTGTTCAAGGTTGATCCCGATGGTAAGGGCGCCGCGCGGATTCCCGTCAAACTGGGGCGCAGTTCGGTAAATACCATCGAGGTGCTGGACGGATTGAAGGTAGGAGACAAGGTGATTTTGTCGGATATGTCGGCCTGGGACAGCCATGATCGCGTCCGGCTGAATTGAGCCTGGCGATAAGACGGAAGAAGGAGTGAAGATGACGAACGGATCGACTCCCCTGATACACCTGGAAGCAGTGACCAAGGTTTTCGTCACCGATGAAGTGGAGACACACGCACTCGCTGGCATCCACATGGATATCGCAAAAGGCGAATACGTGTCCATTGCCGGGCCGTCGGGCTGCGGCAAATCCACGCTGCTGGCCATTCTGGGCCTGCTCGACACGCCCAGCGACGGGACTTACATTCTGAACGGTAAGGCCGTTTCGGGGTTGAAGATGCACGAGCGGGCACGCATCCGCAACCGCGAGATCGGCTTCATCTTCCAGGCGTTCAACCTGATCGGCGACTTGACCGTATACGAAAACGTCGAGCTGCCCCTCACCTACCGCGGTACGCCGGGCTCGGAACGTAAGAAACTGGTGCACGAAGCGCTCGAAAAAGTTGGGATGTCGCACCGCGTGAAGCATTATCCTTCGCAGCTTTCGGGCGGTCAGCAGCAGCGCGTGGCAGTGGCGCGAGCCTTGGTCGGCTCGCCTTCCGTTCTGCTCGCCGATGAGCCCACTGGAAACCTCGATTCGGCCAACGGCGACGCGGTGATGGATCTGATGCGCGAGCTGCATCGTAACGGCGCGACCATCGTCATGGTGACGCACGACCCGCGCTACGCTCGCTTTGCCGACCGCGGCATTCATTTGTTCGACGGGCGCATCGTGGACGAAAAAGTCGAAGCCGTGTAACCTCAGCCAACTGCCCGCCCGCCGCGCAAGCTTTCGCACCGCGACCGTCAGAGAGCGGACAGCTACTTGCGATCTCGACCCGCCAGGAGCGGATAGTGCGTCCTGAGATGACCGTGAGCGAGTGGGACTGCTTGGGATCTCGACTGCGTCATAGGAGTTAGATTTGTTTCACGAGCTTCGCTTCGCCATCCGAACTCTGCTGAAAAGCCCCACTTTCACATTGGTGGCGGTCCTCACCCTCGCTCTCGGGATCGGGGCGAATACCGCGATCTTCAGCGTCGTGAATTCCGTGCTTCTGCACGCCCTGCCCTATCCCCAGGCAGGACGTATGGTGCTGGTCCTCGAGAACGCCAAAGGCTTCGGCGAGATGGCGACTGCTTATCCCAATTTTCTGGACTGGGCAGCCCAGAACAAGGTTTTCGAGAGCCAGGCCGTAATCCGCGAGGATAGCTTCACTCTCACAGGTGTGGGCGAGCCGGAGCACATCCGAGCCATCAAAGCGTCAGCCGGAATCTTCTCGACCATTCGTGCTCGTCCCTCCATGGGCCGCGCTTTTCTACGCGACGATGACCGTCGTGGCGCCGGAGGTGTCGTCATCCTCACTGACGGGCTCTGGAAGCGGCGTTTTGGCGCAGACCCCTCGGTCATCGGACGCAGCCTCCGGCTCGACCAGAAGCCGTACACCGTGATCGGCGTGATGCCTTCCGGTTTTCGCATGCCCATGATGGCGTGCGATCTGCTGATTCCCGTCGGCCTTGACGCGGATATGGGAAGGTGGAGCCACTACCTCACGTCTGTGGCGCGGCTCAAGCCCGGCGTCAGCATGGCTCAGGCGCACTCGAATCTGGATGGCATCTCCCAGACCTTACAACGCCAGTACCCGGACTCGAACGGAGGGTGGAGTCTCCAGGTTCAAAGTCTTCAAGGCTACATCAATGATCAGGTAGGCACAGCGCTGCTGGTGCTGCTGGGAGCCGTGGGTCTGGTGCTTCTCATCGCGTGCGCCAATATCGCCAACCTCCTGCTGGCTCGTGCGACCACGCGCAGGCGTGAATTTGCAATTCGCGCAGCTCTGGGGGCCTCGCGCTCGCGGGTGGTGCGCCAAATGCTCACCGAGTCCGTTCTGCTGGCCCTCATTGGCGGTGGCATAGGGCTGCTGGTGGCTTCTTGGGGCATCGACTTTCTGGTTTCATTGAAGCCGGCCGACTTTCCCCTCGCTGAAACCATTCATCTCGATAGTTCCATGCTGCTGTTCACGTTGGCCGTGTCGATTGCGACTGGTCTGATCTTCGGCATCACGCCGGCATTTGAAAGCTGGCGCCTCAACCTGAACGAATCGCTGAAGGAAGGTGGGCGGACAGCCGGTACCTGTTCGCGCCACGCTCTACGGAAGGCTCTGGTGGTTTGTGAGATCGCGCTGTCACTGGTGCTCTCGATCGGGGCCGGCCTGCTCATCAAGAGCTTCATCAATGTCACTAAGGTCCATCCGGGGTTCCGCGTCGAAAATGTGCTGACCATGGAGTTGACTCTACCGAAGGCCGCTTACTCCGATGACATCAAGACGGCTGCCTTCTATGACCGCTTGCTCGAGAACGCAAAGCACCTGCCGGGAATCAATGCCGCGGGCGCTGCCAGCAATCTGCCGTTGAGCAACATGAACTGGGAGACGGGGTTCTATATCGAAGGCCAGCCCAAGCCCGCGCGCGCGTCCGATCTGCAATACGCCGAGGCTTCCGTTGTCGCTGGCGATTATTTCCAGGCCATGGGCATGCGCCTTGTGCGCGGCCGATTCTTTTCCGGTAAAGATCAACGCGACACTCCGAAGGTGATGATCATCGATGAAAATCTGGCCGCCAAGTATTGGCCCAACCAGGACCCGGTCGGCAAACGTCTGTTCATTATCGGTGGCTCGCTGCGTGAGGTCGTCGGTGTAGTCGGGCACATCAAATACACCGGACTGGACCGGGACACTCGCGTCGAGGTGTTTACCCCATTCACCCAAATGCCGTACCGCGACATGTATCTGACCTTCCGAACTTCCGCGGATCCTGCGGCCATGAGCGCTGCCATCAGCAATGCGGTGCACGCGCTCGACAAAGACTTGGCTCTTTATGACGTCCGCACTATGCAGCAGTTGGTCTCCCGTTCACTGTCGATGCGTCGCTTCAGCGTGCTATTACTTGTGATCTTTGCCGGCTTGGCGCTGCTGCTCGCTGCCGTAGGAATTTATGGCGTCATGGCCTACTCGGTTGCGCAGCGATCGCATGAAATGGGCATCCGCATGGCGCTGGGCGCGCGTGCTGCCGACGTGCGCGGCCTGGTGGTGCGGCAAGCCATGCGGCTGGCGTTCATCGGTGTTGTGATCGGCCTGTCTACCGCTTTCGCGTTGACGCGCGTGATGTCGAGCCTGTTGTTCGGAGTGACGGCGACCGATCCGCCTGTCTTCACCGGAATCTCCGTTCTGCTGGTGGTGGTCGCGCTTTTGGCGAGCTATGTTCCGGCGCGCCGGGCCACGCGCGTGGATCCTATTGTGGCCTTGAGGTATGAATAAGCCGTCGGAGCCGCGACCGTGAGCGAGCGGTGTTTTGATTTTCGCCTGTCTGGTCTGGCTCAGTCTTCGGTCGTCGTAGGAGGTAGAAATTGTTCCACGAGCTTCGCTTTGCCATCCGAACTCTGTTGAAAAATCCTGGCTTCACCGCCACCGCGGTCGCCACTCTCGCATTAGGCATAGGCGCGAACACCGCGATCTTCAGCGTGGTCAGTTCCGTAATGCTGAAACCGCTCCCATATCCCGATGCCGGCCGGCTGGTGATGGTCTGGGAAGATAATATGCAGCGAGGCTTTCCCCAGGATACTCCGGCTCCCGGAAACTTCATTGCCTGGCGCAACCAGAACCGTGTCTTCGAAGACATGGCCGCCATGGTAAGAGATAGTTTCAATCTTACGGGCATGGGCGAGCCTGAGCGTTTGGAAGGCTTGGGCGTGACGGCCAGCCTTTTCCCGGTACTGGGTGTGAAGCCTGCGCTCGGGCGCGAGTTTCTTCCTGCCGATGACCAGCCAGGCGCCGCGAACGTCGTGATCTTGCATGACTCGCTCTGGCAGCGGCGCTTCTATCGAGACCCGGACATCATCGGGAAGAGTATTGCGCTCAACGGCCAAAGCTATCGCGTCGTCGGTGTAATGCCGCGCAGTTTCCACGCTCCCATCTCCGATAACGAGCTCTGGATTCCGCTGCCTTTCGATGCGGAGCAGCGGGAAAATCTCCACAGCCACTTTCTATTCGTGATCGCGCGTCTAAAGCCGGGCGTGCGCGTCGAGCAGGCGCAAAGCGAGATGCATACGATCGCGCGCAGAATGGAACAGGAGTTCCCGGCAACCAACAAAGGTGTGGACGCGGGCGTTGTGCCGCTGCGCGAGCAGTTAGTCGGTGATGTGCGCACTGCCCTCGTAGTGCTGCTTGCGGCCGTGGCTTTCGTGCTGCTGATTGCATGCGCCAACGTCACAAGTCTGCTTCTGGTTCGTTCGGCCGCGCGGCAAAAGGAGATTGCCTTGCGCGCTGCGTTGGGCGCAGGTACCGCCAGGCTGGCGCGCCAACTGTTCGGTGAAAGTTTGCTGCTGGCTACCGCGGGTGGCACGGCCGGCTTGCTGCTGGCTGTTTGGAGTCTGGATGCGCTGCTGCGCTTCGCGCCCGAAGACCTGGTTTTCTTCGGGAAACCATCCATCGACGCCTCCGTCCTGGGGTTCACCGCCCTGGTGTCCATCATTTGTGCCGTCATCTTTGGCTTCGCGCCGATGTTGGCCTCGAGCAAGATCGATTTGCACGAGGTCCTCAAGTCCGGTGGGCGCACGGCCGGTACCAGCGGCCGTGGCTTAATGCGTCGCACACTCGTGGCGGGACAGATTGCGCTCGCCTTGATCTTGCTGATCGGCTCGGGTCTCCTGCTGAAAAGCTTCTCCCGTCTGGTGGGCGTCGGGCCGGGTTTCCGGGCGGACCACCTGCTCACGATGCGGGTGGAGTTGCCTGATGCGAAATATGCCAAGACTGAACAACGGTCCACGTTCTATCGCGATGTGATCGGCCGCGTCGATCGATTGCCCGGCGTACAGTCGGCCGGTTTCATCACCTGGTTGCCCATGGCTTTTCCGGGCGGTTCCTCTTACTTCACCGCTGAAGGCCATCCCCACTCCCCCGGAGATGAGCCTCTGGCTCTCACGCGTCAAGTCACCCCGGATTATTTCCGCACCATGGGCATTCCGTTGCGCCAAGGCCGCGCGTTTGATGCACATGACATTGAGAGTCCGCCCGAGGTGGCGATCATCAACGAAGCCATGGCGCGCCATTTCTGGCCCGGAGAAGACGCTCTCGGCAAACGTTTCAAATACGGCAGCGAGTCGAGCCCCAGACCGTGGAAGACAATTGTCGGCATTATGAGTGACGTCCGTCAATTTCAGCTTGATCAAACGCCGCGGCCGGAAGCTTACTTGCCGTATACGCAACCGCTCGCGAGCTTCTTCGCTCCGCGCGACCTGGTGGTCCGAACCGCTGGCGATCCTTTGGGCCTGGCGCGTGCGGTGCGCCAGGAAATCCGCTCCGTTGACGCCGAACTGCCCATCTCGAATGTACAGACCATGGAAGAGCTGGTTGCGACCACGGTGAAGCGGCCCCGCTTTAACATGCTGTTACTGTCGATTTTCGCCGGCGTCGCGCTGGTGCTCGCGGCCATCGGAATTTACGGGCTGTTGGCGTATTCGGTTGCCCACAGAACCAACGAAATCGGTATTCGCATGGCCGTAGGTGCAGCGCGCGTGCAGGTATTAAGACTCGTGGTCGGTCAGGCCTTCGGACTGATTGCGGCGGGGTTGGTCATCGGGCTGGCCGGCGCACTGGCGTTGACGCGTGGCATGAAGAGCCTGTTGTTCGGAGTTACCGCCAACGACACGGCCACGTTCGTTATAGTGCCGGTAGTGCTGCTGATTGTGGCGCTGGCATCGGCGGTGGTGCCCGCGCGTCGCGCTACGCGCGTGGATCCCATCACAGCCTTGAGGTACGAATGAGGTGATATAGATGAAACGAAACCTGGCGAAGTTGGTAGTCGTTTTCGCGGCATCCGGCCTGATCGCATTAGCCGATGACGCCGAAGGTTCCTTCGAACGAGCGCTCACCGTCTCGGGTCCGGTCGACCTCGATGTGCAAACCGGCGCGGGGCGGCTGGACGTCCGGGCCAGCGGTTCCGGGCGAGTCTCTATTCATGGCGTCATCCGTGCGCGCGAGCATTTTGGAGGGCAGAGCGCACAGGATAAAGTCCGGGCTCTTGAATCCAATCCGCCCATCGAGCAAAACGGGAACGTCGTCCGCATCGGCCAAATTCACGATCCGGATCTGCGGCGCAACATTTCGATTTCGTACGAGGTGTTGGTGCCCGCCGACACGAAACTGCATTCCAGTACCGGGTCAGGCACCGTGGTGGTGGAAGGATTGCGCGGGCCGGTCAGCGCTGATACTGGCTCCGGCACGGTGACCATCTCACGTATCGAAGATGGAGTTCGCCTGCACACTGGCAGCGGGCGTGTCGAACTCGACTCCATCCAAGGCAACGTCGACGCCCATACCGGCAGCGGTCCCATCCACGGCACTGGAATCAAGGGCAGGATCGTAGCCGATACCGGCTCGGGCGGCATTCATTTGGAACAGACTGGAGCGGCCGACATCGAAGCCCGGGCCGGCTCCGGCGAGATTACGCTGCGCGTGCCGCAGCAGGCAGCGTTCAATTTGCGGGCGCACACCGGCTCCGGAGGCATCGAGGTGACCCGCCCCATGACCGTTCGCGGAACCTTCGGCCACCACGATCTCGAAGCCAAAGTGGGCGGCGGAGGCAACACCACAGTCGATCTGAGCACCGGCTCGGGAAAAATTCGCATCGACTAGCGGAGGTGAGTGCGGTTCACGACATTCGTTACGCTTTTCGCCTGCTGGCCAAGAACCCCGGCTTCACCGCGGTCGCCGTGCTCACAATAGGCCTGGGCATCGGCGCCAACACCGCCATTTTCAGCCTCATTAGCGCCCTGTTGCTGCGGCCCCTGCCCTACAAGAATCCTGAAAAGCTCGTGGCGCTCGATCTGACGAGTACCGGGCGCCAGAGCCGGCAATTGCAGGTATTTCCCTGGTCGTACCCGATCTTCGAAGCATTGCGGCGAAACAATCTGACGTTCGAAACCGTCGCCGGATTCTCGGACCTCGACGTGAACCTGACAGGAACTGAATCGCCTGAGCGTCTCTCCTGTGAGCTGGTCTCGGCCTCGTATTTTCCGTTGCTCGGGATTGATGCAAAGCCGGGTCGCGTGTTCCGTTCTGAAGAGGACCGGCAGGCCGACGCGCACCCGCTGGTACTCATCGACGACACGCTGTAGCGGCAAAAATTCGCAAGGGATCCGGCAATCGTCGGCCGCACCATTCACCTCAACCAGCTTCCGTTCACTGTCATCGGCGTGTTGCCGCCTGCGTTCAATTCAAGGGCCAGTCGGGCGACGTCGCCGTCTGGGTGCCCATCACTATGGCGCCCTCGCTCGGGCACATGCCCAAACGGCTCACGAATGCCATGAACTTTTGGGTGTTTGTGATCGCCCGGCTCAACCCAGGCATCTCGATTACGCAGGCGCGCGCGCAAATGCAGCCCCTCTCGCGCGAAATCCAGAAAGCATATCCCAGCCCTACTACGATGCTTTCCGGCTGATCACTGCTGGTGTTGTTCAGCGCCGTCGGATTCGTATTGCTCATCGCCTGCGTCAATATGGCCAATTTGTTGATGGGCCGCGCAGTATCGCGTCAGAAAGAAGTGGCGGTGCGGCTCGCCATTGGCGCGGGCCGTGGCGCGCTCATGCGCCAGTCCCTCACCGAGAGCATCATTCTGGGCCTGCTCGGCGGTGTCGCGGGGCCTCTTGCTTGCCATCGAGGCCACTGATCTGCTCACCACGTTTCATCCGGAAGCCTCCGGCGGTTTCTGGACACATTACGCGCGCACCATCACGCCCGAGTTGATTCACCTCGACATCTGGTTGG
>QHXW01000540.1 GCA_003223115.1 Acidobacteriota bacterium | reverse complement strand
GCTGGAGCGGGCACAGCAGCAGATCGAAAAACAGAAGCTTGAGATTGAACGGCTCCAGCAGGAAAACGACCGGCTACGGAAGGAACTGGAAGCGGCCCTGCGGGCCGGTAAGCGGCAGGCCGCGCCGCATTCCCGGGGCCGACCGAAGGCCCATCCGAAGCGGCCGGGCCGCAAACCCGGCCGTGACTACGGCAAGCAAGCCTGCCGCCCTTGCCCGCCGCGCGTGGATGAGCGGATCAGCGTTCCGCTGCCGGGGCAGTGCCCGCATTGCGGAGGCGGCGTAGAGTTTCAGCGCACCGAAGCGCAATATCAGGAAGAGATTGTACGGCGCACCATTGTGCGGCGCTTCGATATTGCCGTGGGCTGCTGCCACGGTTGTGGCCGGCGGGTGCAGGGGCGGCATCCGTTGCAGACTTCCGACGCGGTGGGCGTGGGCGGGGTGCAACTCGGGCCCGAGGCGTTGGCGCTGGCGGCGATCCTCAATAAGCAGATGGGGCTCTCCTTGGGACATACGCGCCAAGTGTTGGCCTATGGCTTCGGGCTGCAGGTGAGTTGCGGCGGATTGTACCGAGCGTTCGCACGCATGTCCCGGCGAGCGGCGCCCACCTATGCCGGGCTGGTGAAAACCACGCGGCAAGCCCTGGTGAACGTGCCCGACGAAACCGGCTGGAGGGTGGGAGGACATCCGCAGTGGATGCATGTGGCGGTGAGCGCGCAGGTGACCGTGTATGCCATCCTGCCGGGGCGCGGCTACGAGCAATCGCGCGTGATTCTGGGTGCAGACTACGACGGTTTTCTGGTGCATGACGGATGGGCCCCCTATTATCGCTTCGTGGCAGCCTTCCATCAAAGCTGCCTGAGGCATCTGCTGGTACGGTGCCAGGAGATGGCGCAGATCGCCTCGGCGGCGGCTGCGGTTTTCCCGCTGAGTGTGAAAGACCTGCTGCAGGCCAGCTTGCAGCTGCGCGACCGCTCTCAGGAAGGCGAGATCTCCGAGCACGGTTTACGGACGGCGACGGGACGACTGGAGGCGCAGCTGGACCGGCTGTTAGAGAAGCCCTATCGGGATCCGGCGAACCGCCGGTTGGCGAAGCATCTCCAACACGAACGGCCCTTTCTGTTCACCTTTCTCTACTGTCCGGGTTTGGACGCGACCAACCATGAGGCGGAGCGGGCGGTCCGGTGGATGGTGATTGCGCGCAAAGTGTGGGGCGGGAACCGGACCTGGGCCGGAGCGCAGACGCAGCAAATCCTGGTGAGCATACTCCGCACATGTTGGCAGCAGGACAAGGACCCCTTTCCGCGGCTTATATCCTTGCTGGGTTCACCCCGCGGTGCAATCCTGGACATTGTCCCGGGCGCGGGTTAGACCGCGCCTGTTCCAGAAACCAACAACGCCTCGCCGATCCGCGCTCCGCCCACCGCGGAATCGCGACCTTTTCTTCTGGTAAATAAATACGATTGACGGTGGCCACGGACGGATTGTTGGTCGAGAAAGCGAACGTCGTAGCAGCGCCACTTGTAAATGCAGCTGTCAGCGCTTGGGTCTGGCCCACAGCCAGCGAAAGGTTCTGCGGGGCAACCGAAATCTGATTGCAGGCCAAGGGCTGCAATGGCAATGAAGGGAGGGAGGGGATGAATGCTGCGGTCGCCGCATTGGCCGCGAACTCACGGCCGTCCAGCCGCGGGATCATGCCCGCGCCGGCTGTCGGCTGACTACGAACCTGTCTTGCGAGCGCACATGCTCCCAGACTCTGATTCTTCTGATTTGTAGCCCAGATGGCTGCCAGTTGCCCGGCTACCTGCGGTGCCGCAAAGGACGTCCCCGAATACAGATCGGGGTAGCGAACCCTGTCTGGCGTAACATTGCAGGCCGGAGCGTAAAGCGGCACGGGCGCTCCGAAGTTGGAGAACGGAGCCAGGGTGGCTTGCGTGGCGCTATCTTGATCCAGGCCGCCGACTGGAATGAAATTGCAGCCAAGCACGGTAACGTCCGTGCTGGCTGCAGCGTCTGCCAGAACCAACTGAGCTACGCGCCCAGACGGAAGTGACGAACCGGATAACGGGCGGGATTGCCGATTTCCACAAAGCGAATTTAGTATTATAGCGTTAATGCCCCAGCGGGAAATCATGGAAGCCCCGCCGGTCGAACTCGCCCCTCCTGTCGCTTTCGCCAAACTGGCTGCGCTCGAATCGGCGCTCGAGCGGGCGATCCGCGGCAAGGCCGAAGTCTTGCGGCTCTCGCTGGTCTGCCTTCTATCCCGCGGTCATCTGTTGATCGAAGACGTCCCCGGCGTCGGAAAAACCACGCTCGCTCAAGCCCTTGCGCGCTCGGTCGACTGCCGCTTCCACCGCCTGCAGTTCACCAGCGATATGCTGCCCACCGATGTGCTTGGGGTCATCATCTACAACGCGCATTCCGAAGCTTTCGAATTCAAACCCGGGCCGGTGTTCACGAATTTTCTGCTGGCGGATGAGATCAATCGCACCACGCCCAAGACGCAATCCGCGCTCCTCGAAGCCATGAATGAGCGGCAGGTCACTATCGACGGCCGCTCTCACGCGCTGCCAAATCCGTTCATGGTGATCGCGACGCAAAATCCGGTGGAGCATCACGGCACCTATCCGCTGCCCGAATCACAGCTCGATCGCTTCCTGATGCGTCTGCGTATGGGCTACCCCGACGCAGCCAGCGAGCGCGATATTTTGCGAAATTTTGCCAACCCGAGCGAAGCCGTCGAACGCGTGCTTACGGCGGAGCATATTTTGCAGCTTCAGGCGCTGGTGCACCGCGTTACGGTGGATGACTCACTTGTCGATTACATGCTGGCCATTGTGGAGAGGACGCGACAGAATGAATCGTTGACCTTGGGCGTCAGCCCGCGCGGCTCGCAGGCGCTGTTTCGCGCTGTGCAAGCACTGGCGCTGGTGGAGGGTCGCGATTACGCTATTCCGGACGACGTCAAACGCTTGGCTGTACCCGTGTTCGCGCATCGCGTAGTGGTCAATGCGCGCGCCGCTCTCACGCAGCGCCGCAGCGACCTGGGCGATCGCATCATCGAAGAGATTCTGAGCCAAGTTGACGTTCCACTCTGATACGCTACAGCACGGCGGGCCGAAGCGCCTGTTCTGCGAAGTTTTTCGACAGCATCACTGCGATCATTCATGAAAACCGCCATCATCGGCCTGCCCACGGTAGGCAAGACATCTTTGTTCACCATCCTGACGGGCGCGCACCAGGAAACCCGGATGGGTTCGACGGCCGTCCGCACGGGTGTGGCGAAAGTTCCTGATTCACGTCTGGACGAACTGGCCAAGTTATTCCAGCCTCCCAAAATCACGCACGCCAGCGTCGAGTACGTCGACCTCCCGGCCATCTCCAAAGAAAACCTGCGCGACCCGAGCTACGTTGCCGGACTGCGCGTGGCGGACGCATTCGCGCACGTGGTCCGCGTGTTCGAGGACGCGACAATTCCACATGAAAAGGGATCGGTCGACCCGTTGCGCGATATCGATGACGTGGAAACGGAACTGGTATTGAGCGACCTGGTGGTGGTGGAGAAACGGCTCGAACGCCTCGACAAAGATCGCAAGAAGATCAAGAATCCCGAGCTTGACCGTGAATTCGAGCTGCTCGAAAAATGCAAGACGCTGCTCGACGCCACTCAGCCGCTGCGCCAGCTCGAGCTTGATGCTGACGGAGAAAAACGCATCCGCGGCTTTCAGTTTCTGTCGCAGAAGCCGATGCTATACGTGCTGAATGTCGGTGAACAGCAGGCTTCGAAACTCCACGAAATCGAGCAGCAGTACCGCTCCGGGCCGCTCAAGGACCGCGCGCACACCGATGTGATGGCGATCTGCGGCAAGATCGAGGCGGAATTAGCGGAGCTGCCTTCCGAGGAAGCCCTCGAATATCTGGCAAGCTATGGCTTGAAGGAATCCGGACTCGTGCGCATGATTACGGCCTCCTATCGTCTTCTGGGGCTCATGTCTTTCCTCACGGCTGGTGAAACGGAAGTGCGCGCTTGGACAGTGCCAATTGCCAGCACCGCGGTCAAAGCTGCGGGCACCATTCACTCCGATTTCGAGAAAAAATTCATTCGCGCTGAAGTCGTGAACTGGAAAATGCTGGTGGACTTGGGCGGCTATCCGGGCGTGCGCGAAAAAGGCCTGCTGCGCCTTGAAGGCAAGGAGTACGTGGTCAAAGATGGCGACGTGCTGGTGATCCGCCACGGGTAGATCTTGTAGCGCGAGTCTGCCGCATTCGCCGCGAAGCAGTGCTATCTTGATCCGTTATGCAGAGGATCACTCGGCGGAATTTTCTTACCGCTGCCGTAGCCGCCGCGGCAAGCGTCATGCGCGCACAGGCAAAGCCCTTCGACGGACGCACCATGGTTGTGATTACGGCGCACGCCGACGATTTCACTCTCTTTGCCGGTGGAACCATCGCCAGGTTGATCGAGGACGGCTATACCGCCCACCTCATTCGCGTGACCAACGACGAGAAGGATTCCTATGACCTGGACGCCGGTGAGACCAGCCACCGGAATACGGTCGAGATGCGCGCAGCGGCAGATATCATTGGCATCAAGGAGATGTATTCGCTCGATTTCCGTAACGATGAGATGGATCCCATCCCCGAAACTGAAATCCGGGCGCGGCTGATTTTCCTGTTTCGCAAACTGAAACCCTGGACCATTTTCACCTTCGACCCGTCGGCTAAGTACGAAGAAAACCCTGACCACAAAAAGACTGCGCGTGCCGCCGAAGATGCCGCATGGACGTCGCAGGGTCACCTGTTCCTGCCGGAACACTTTTCACAAGGCCTGGAGCGTTGGGCGGTGGTGGACCGCTACTATTGGGCGCGGCAGCTCGACGAATCAGACGCCAACAAAATTGTGGACATCACTTCGACCATCGATCGCAAAATCCGCGCCATCCGGGCCCACAAGACCATGATGCGGCACACGGCTTGGTCACTCAAAGAAAAGCTGGCTGAGGCGCGTCTGCGGCTTCCACTGCTGGATAATATCGATGAAGAATCAGTCAACCGGCTGATTGACATCCAGATTCGCGAGCGCGCTGAATCAGTGGGCGCAAAACAGGGCATGAAGTACGCGGAGGAGTTTCATTACGTGCCGCTGGCCGCGCCTGGCAGCTACGTCATGAAGAACGCGGTGCCGCTGAAGTAAGAGAAGTTTCGCCAACTGCCGTTTCTCTCTAGTTTGATTTCCACTTTACTCGAGCG
>QHXW01000538.1 GCA_003223115.1 Acidobacteriota bacterium | reverse complement strand
ATGTGCTGCGCTCCGGGGGCTTGATCACCGCCCTGGGGCCTAAGGTGGGGCGCCAGGCCGAGCATCCAGACACGCACGCTGTCACGTTGGCCTGCGAGGGCTTCAACGACAAGAACGAATTCGACCGCCAGACGCCTTGCGATCAGGATTTTCTCCGCAAACTGGCGCGCGATACGCAACCCGGCCGCTTGCATGACTGGTTCAACCGCGAAGTGCCCCGCTGCCTGCGCTCCCTGAAGTTGTTCGATGCCGAGGGTCTCTTCCTGGGAGATGCCAGCTATGTGTTCGTTCCCGACAACGAGAAGTACGAAGATTCCGTGAAGCTGTTATTCGATGAACACAATCACCCGGTCGATTCTCAGAAAGTGGATCTGCGGGATCAGCGCTATCAGTGGCGGCGTTGCTATAAACTGGTCTCCCTCATTCACGTCAACCGCGAGCTCAATCTGTTCCTGACGGTGGCGGCGCGCGTAGTCCCCGGCAATCGGCACGAGTACCCCATCCTGTACGAATTGGTGGATGACTTTGTCAAGGCAGTCGATCGCGGGTGGATGAAAGTCCTGGTAGTGGATCGCGGTTTAATCGATGGCGCCAACATGGCGCGGCTGAAGACCTCCTATCACATCGATACCATCGTCCCGCTGCGCAAGAACATGGACGCCTATCAGGACGTGATGGGCTTGACGCGCCTGAAAGAATTTGCGTGGGAACCTTACGAAACACGACGCGCTACGCCGGCCATGCAGCCAGACCGGCCGAAGCCTCCCACCATCGTCAAAAGGGAGTTAAAGCGGCAACAGACGCTGGCAACCAAGAAAGGCTGGCCACCGCCGGCATCCCTTCCTCCCGCGGCCGCTCCCCTGCTTCCCCGGACTTTTTTGGGCATCGTGCGCGGAACGACCAGTTGGACCGACTGCACCGTGCCCTTGACCGCCGTGGTGAGCCGTGAGATCGACCAGGACGGAAACACCGAGCACTGGGTCTTGGTCACAACCTCTTCCTCGTTCACCGCCCCCCACACCCGTTCCACCTACACTCTGCGGACTGCCATCGAAGAGCGACATCGCCAATACAAGTGCTTTTGGGATCTGGCCCAGATGCCCTCGCGCAAGTTCTCCATGGTCGTCAATCAGGTGCTCTTCGTGCTGTTGGCTTATACACTGTTGCAAGCCCATCTGTTTCTGCGCCACCGTCAGCAGATGAATCCGCGTACTCGCGGACGGCTGCTGGGGCTTCTCAATCCCACCGTGGAACTGGTCGCGGTCTATTATCAGCAACGCTTCTGCCTGCTATCGCTGGCTGAGTTCGCCATGCTCCTGCTGGAGGTGGAGGACGCGGCGCGGGCCAAACTCCTGCCCAAGATGAAACAACTCCAGCGCGACATTTATCATCTTTTGCAGAATGCCAGGCCTCCATAGAGCGCCTGCGGTTGGCTTTGCTCCTGGCGTCCGGCTCACGGTTCGCTCGCTGAAGGCGAGAGCATGAAGATTCAGCCCCAATCATCTCCCTCGTCGGCGCGCCCTTCCTTGCGGTGCCGACCACGCAGCCAATGATGCGACCTCCCCTGCCTGCATTCTTGCCTGCCGTACCCTCGCGATGCACACCAGCCTTATCTCCCAAGGTCAAACCATCCAACCTCGCCCGCCCGGCTCACTCTATCTAGCCGTTTCCAGCCTGAACTCGTCTCTACGGCACCCCCAGTGTCTGAATTGCAGACCCAGCAACGCCCACACATGAGAAGTCCACGAGCTGTGCTATCCTCGAACGCGGCCTTCGCGCATGCGAGTGGCAAGCATGCTTCCAGAACGTTCATGACGCGAAGCCTGGGCTGAAAAGAGATGAACATCGACCGGCGAAATTTTATGCGAAGCGCGTCCGGAGCTGCATTTTTGCAACCGTCAAACGCGCAAAACAAACCTGCAACCAGCAAGGCGCTGATGAAAGCCGGCACGCAGCATGATTCATCCGATGACGCGCTGCGGGTGATGGCGGCCCTCGGTGTAGAGCACGTTTGCAGCAGTTTGCCTTCAGCGCATTTCGACCAGAACTGGTCCCCTGATGGGCTGGTGCGGTTACGCGAGCGGGTCGAAAAATACGGAATCAAGCTCGAGATGGTTCCCCTGCCCATGAGCTCGAATTACATCACAAAATTCGAGAATCCCAATATTCTGCTGGGCAAGAGCCCGGAGCGCGACCGCGAAATCGAAAGTATCTGTCAAATGATTCGCAACGTGGCGCGGGCCGGCATTCCTGCGGTCAAGTACAACCTGAGTCTTCTTGGCGTGGTCCGAACTGAACCGACGCGGGGCCGCGGCGGTTGCCTGTACAGCACGTTTGTTTACGACAAAACACGCCAGGAGCCGCCGCTCACCGAAGCAGGGCCAGTGAGCGAGGACGAATGCTGGGAGCGCATCACCTATTTTTTGGAGCGAGTGGCGCCGGTGGCTGCGGAGTACAAGACCAGAATCGCCTGCCACCCGCATGATCCGGCAATGCCGCGCGATCGAGGGTTCCGGGGCGTCCACGGCGTGCTAGGCAGCATCGAAGGACTAAAGCGCTTTATCGAGATCAAAGCCAGTCCTTACCACGGCTTGAATTTTTGTCAAGGGACCGTATCTGAAATGCTGGACGATCCGGGCAGAGAGATTTTCGACGCTATCCGCTACTTCGGAAGCCGGCGTAAAATTTTCAACGTACACTTCCGTAACATCAAGGGCCACGTTCTCAATTTTCAGGAGACATTTCCTGACAATGGCGACGTGAACATGATTCAAGCCATGCGCGTTTATAAGGAAGTGGGATACGACGGCATGATTATGCCGGACCATGTGCCGAAGATCGAAGGCGATCCAGGGGGGCGGCAGGCATTCGCTTTCGCTTTCGGCTACATACAGGCGCTGATTCAGTTAGTGAGCCAGGAGAGCTGATCGAGAGCAGAATCTTCGCTGCTTAGCACAGGCAGGAATGCCTATTCTACGGGGTGATTGCTTTTCCTTCGCGCATGGATAGGTTTGCCAGATGCGATGTGCGTGCCGCCTCGACGCCTGCGCGTACGTTGGCATTGGGGAGTGCCCGGCTGCGAATGCAATTCAGCCAGTTCTGCACATTCGTTCGGGTGCCATCGTCGGAGCTCTTCATCACGATCTCCGGGTCCGGCAGATCTCTGGAGCTACGGTGCTGGCTGAACTCGCTGTAAACCCACATTCCGGCGCGCGTCAGCTTCATGACGCCCTTGGTGCCGCGGAAAATAATGCCGCCATCCTCGAGTGAACTGATCATGGTGCCGTCGTAAACGGCCGTGTAATTCTGCGAAAACTGGATGGCCGCGTTGACGGTGTCCGGGCACTGCCACTCGCGCAAAGCATGCGTTGCGCCCGATGCACTCACCATCTTCGGCATGGGGCTGTTCATGAACCACTGCACCACGTCGATCCAGTGCGTCATGAGATCCGTGAAGATGCCGCCCCCGAAGTCCCAGAAAAAGCGCCAGCGTCGAAACCTGAGCTCGTTGAACGGCTGCTCGGGAGCAGACCCCAGAAAGCGTTTCCAATCGAGCTTGCTCAAGTCCACCTGTGATTCCGGGTCCTGCCAGGTGGGACGCACGTAGTTCTGATACCAGTACATCTCGGCCAGCGTGATCTGGCCGAGGCGCCCTTCCTGCACCAGTTGTTTGGCCAGGGTGTAGTGGTCCCAACTGCGCTGCTGAGTTCCGGTGGCCACGACGCGCTTCGATTTTTCGACGCCGCTGATGAGCTTGTCGCCCTCCTCGAGCCGATGCGTCACCGGCTTCTCGACGTATACGTCTTTGCCGGCTGCGACTGCGTCGAGAGTCATCGGAACGTGCCAGTGGTCGGGCGCTCCGATCATCACGGCATCGATATCGTTGCGATCCAGCACCTCGCGATAATCAAGGTATGACTTGGTTTGCGTACCCAGCTTGTCAACGGCTTCGAGACGTCGAGGCTCGTACGCATCGCAGGCGGCGACGAACTCGGTGCCGGGCGAAGTTTTCGCCAGGTGAGCTATGTATGAGCCCCGTCCGCCAGCGCCAATGAGGCCAAGACGGATGCGATCGTTCGCGCCGAGCGCGCGCTCGTTAGCCAGCAGCGTTCCCGCCGCGGCGGTCGTGACAAATTCTCGTCGGTTCACAGGAGTAAAGTATCACAACGCGGGCGTGGCCGTAGGTCCGGTCAGCGGCGATTCTATGGGCCAGCCGGCCTTTCTGTTATGAACTCTGAACCTGGGAGCGGGAACGCGCGTCAAAAGAAGAGAAAATAGCATTGATGCTCACGGCTATGATGATGCTCGCACTTTTGGCCGCTAACGCCAAACGGGCGGTGGTAGTGAAGCCCGTGGCCAACATGTACTCGCAGCCAACAGAGGATGCCGAGGTCGTATCGCAAGCGATATACGGGACCACCGTGGGTCTGCTCGAAGAACAATCGGGCTGGGTGAAAGTCAGAACCGAGGACCAGTACAGCGGTTGGATGCCCGTTGCGTCACTACGGCGGCTGGGCCCCGGCGAGCAGCCCTACGCCACCAGCGGGCGCGTGTCGCAGGTGGAGAGCTTTTTTGCGAGTATCTACCGGGAGCCTGACGCCACCAAGCATCAACCGCTCGTGACCGTACCGTTCGAGACCAGGCTGGAATTGATGGATGGAGGCGATAAAGCGGCAAGCGATAGAGAATTCCGCTGGCTGAAGATACACTTGCCGGACGATCGCGCCGGCTGGGTGCAGCGCGGAGATGTAGGGTTCGGTTCGCCACCATTGGGCATCGCCGAAACGGTCGCCTTCAGCAAGCGGTTTCTGGGCTTGCCCTACCTATGGGGTGGCGTCTCGACGTATGGTTTCGATTGTTCCGGTTTTATGCAGATGCTTGGCCGCCGCCGCAGTGTCGTTTTGCCGCGCGATGCCAGCCAGCAGGCGAAATGGACGGGCAGCCAGCCGCTGGAGCGGGGCCAACTCCAGCCCGGCGACCTGGTGTACTTTGGACAATCGAAAGTGACGCACACGGGCATGTATCTCGGGGACGGCCAGTTCATCAGCGCCACAACGCACGAGCATCCTGAAGTGCAAATCAGCGATCTCAATGATCCTTACTGGTCCAAACTATTCATCAGCGCCAGGAGAATGCAATGAGAAGACGAGATTTATTCAAGAGCGCCGCGGCTGCCGCAGCCCTGCCCTCCACATCGGCGTTGCGTTTGAGTGGGGCTTCGGAGCCGGCGATCGAGCCGAAAATCGTTCGACTCAAACTGAGGCATACTTGGACCACCGTGATGTCGTCGAGCGAATTCCGCGATACTTTACACCTGCGCTACACGCGTGACGGGATTACCGGGACGGGTGAGGGCGCTCCCATTGTGCGCTACCACGAAGACGCCGCATCGGCGCAGAAAGCCATCGAGTCAGTGGGCGGATTTCTGCGCTCGGCTGATCCACGCCAGTTCGCAAAAGTCATGGCCGAAGTGTTTCGCAATATCGACGGGCAGTACGCCGGCAAAGCGGCGATCGATATCGCGCTCATGGATTGGTTCGGACAAAAAGTTGGAATTCCGCTCTATACATGTTTCGGTCTGGATCCCGCGGATGCGCCGGTCACCACCTTTTCCATCGGGATCGACACGCCTGAGATCACGCGCCAGAAAGTGCGTGAAGCAGCACCGTACCCGATCCTCAAAATCAAAGTGGGGCTGGATTCGGATGAGGCGACCGTGGAAGCGGTGCGCAGCGTGACCAAAAAGCCGCTGCGCGTGGACGCCAACGAAGGATGGAAGGATAAAGAAGAAGCTGTCCGCAAGATCAACTGGCTCGAGAAGCAGGGTGTCGAGTTCGTTGAGCAGCCCCTGCCGGCGGCGATGATCGAGGAAACGCGCTGGGTGCGAAGCCATGTGCACATTCCCGTTATTGCCGATGAAGCCTGCCTCCGCGCTTCCGACATCCCGAAACTGGCCGATGCCTTCGATGGCGTGAACGTGAAGCTGGATAAAGCGGGCGGAATGCTGGAAGCCTATCGCATGATTCAGATTGCCAAATCGCTGGGCATGAAAACTATGCTGGGTTGCATGATATCGAGCTCGGTTTCAGTCACCGCGGCGGCCCATCTGTCCCCGCTGGTCAACTACGCGGATCTCGATGGGAATCTGCTCATTGCGAACGACCCATATACGGGCGTTCTGGTTCGCGAGGGAAAGTTAATCTTGCCGGATCGGCCTGGTTTAGGTTTGAAGCCCGCGGCCTAGCGCGGTCAGGCATGCACAGGCTGACGGATCATTTCCATTTTCTCGGCAGCGGTCTTTTTGACCGCGCGAACGCTTTGCAGTTTGATTTGCTCGTAGCCACGGATCTGGTCGGGCAGGGATGCGATCTCGAGCGCAGCGGGTAGATTCTCCGCCGTCAGATGGCGGAGCATTTCGCGTATCAGACCGCGGTACCAGGACACCAGCGCCCGCTCCTCGCGACGGATGGACGCGTAGCCGAAAATATCGAGCGGTGTGCCGCGCAGGGTTTTCATGCTGGCCAGCAACCGTAAAGCCGGCCGAAGCCAGGGCCCCAAATTAAGTTTCTTCTTTAGACCGAACGCGCGCAGAACCGGCGGGTGCAGATTGTAGCTGACGGATTCAATTTGATCCCAGGTTTCGCGGACGTGCTCTTCGAATGCCGGGTTGGTCAACAGGCGCGCTACTTCATATTCATCTTTGTACGCCATCAGCTTGTAGAGATAACGCGCGACGGTCTCCGCCAGGGCGGGTTCATGCGTGGCGACGTCCTCTACAAATGCGCGATATTCTGCGGCGTAGCGGCGGTTCTGGTAGGCCTCGAGGTCCGCGGCGCGGCGATTGACCAAGGGCTCGGGTGTCGTTGCCGGTTGCGGCGGCGCGATCACGGCTTCCACCGATCGGGCATCCTGGTAATATTTCCGCGCCCACAAAAACGCTTGGAGATTGCGCTCCACCGTCACGCCGTTCAGCCGAACAGCCTCCTCGAGGGAGCGGGCTGACAAAGGGATCAGTCCGGCTTGGTAGGCCACGCCGAGAAGAAACATGTTGACCGCCAGGTGGCTTGCAAACAAGCTTTCGGCAATGCGCGTGGCATCCACGAAAACATTGCGGCCCTTGCGCGTGGAGGTGTCGATCAGATCTACCAGCCGGGCGGGTCCGAACAGAGACTTGCGCCCGCGAATGGCGTCTCCAGTGGGAACTTCGGCGGTGTTTACCACGGCCACGGTCCGAGTGGGATGCGTGCGGCTCAGGTTATCCGCGCTGGCCGCCCCAAGTAAGTCGAAGCCCAGAATCAGATCGGCATTTCCATAGCCAATTTTGGCCGCGGCTTCAATCGGACGATCGCTCAGGATGATGCTCGAGATGACGGCGCCGCCCTTCTGGGCCAATCCGGTTTGATCCAGCGTAATGACGGAGAGCCCGTCGATCCAGGCCGCCGTCGCGAGCAGCGCATTGATGGTGACGACGCCGGTTCCACCGATGCCCGGCGCGAGAATCGAATAGCCGTCGCCTGCCGCAACTTTGTCTCGCGGCTCCGGCACGTCGGCAGACGGCAATTGCGGAACTTTTTTCTTGCGCGGTCCCGTTAATGGTTTCAGCCTGACGGCTACGAAAGAAGGGCAATCACCAAGAACGCACGAGTAATCCTTGTTGCAGGAGGACTGATGAATTCGCGTTTTCTGCCCATACTCGGTTTCGACGGGATACAGGCTCATGCAGTTCGATTGCCGGACGCAATCGCCGCAGCCTTCGCAGACCTCTTCATTGATCATCACACGCAGCGTGGGCTCTTCCAGCTTTCCCCGAGAACGCAGACGCCGCTTCTCGGCCGCGCACTGCTGGTCGTAGATAATGGCGGTTACACCGGTCATCTGCTCGAGGTCACGCAAAACTTCGGGAAGCGCGTCACGATGACGGAGATCCGCATTCGCCGCGAGCGAGGGACCATTCTTGTATTTCGCTACATCGTCGGTAAGGACGACTATTTTCCGGACGCCCTCAGCCTCCAGCTTGTGCGTCAGCGCCGGGACAGGCAGCGCGCCGCTAACGTCCTGGCCCCCGGTCATGGCCACGGCGCCGTTGTACAGAATCTTGTACGTAATATTCACGTCCGCCGCCACGCAAGCCCCCAGAGCAAGCGAACCTGAATGAAAATACGTTCCGTCGCCGATATTTTGAAATATGTGCTTGCGGCGCACGAATGGCGACATCCCGATCCAGGGCGCGCCCTCGCCTCCCATTTGGGTCAGAAATGAATACCCGCGGCTGAACTGCGCAAGGCCCGCCGCCATGGCGTGACAACCGATGCCGCCCCCCGCCATCTGCCCTTCGAGAAGGAGCAGCGACCGGTTATGGGGACAGCCAGGACAGAAATTCGGCATGCGCATGTCGACCTTTTCGCGGTCGCGCGAAGAGATTTCCGCGATGAACCCGAGACGGCGCGTCATGGATTCACGCCCCGGCAGATAGCGAGATAGCACGCTTGCCACGGGCTCCGGATCAAGCTCAAAAACAGGAGGCAGGAGCGGCTGATCTTTTTCGTCCAGCTTGCCCACAATCACCGGCCGCTTAGGCGCGTTGTACAGCAGCTCGCGAAGCTGCAGCTCGAGGAAGCTGCGCTTTTCTTCGATGACGACGATCGTTTCGAGTCCGCGTGCGAACTCTTCGACAAGGCGGGGCTCGAGTGGAAAAGTCATGCCGAACTTCGCGATACGAACGTGGAGCGCGTCCAACTCGCCCAGGCCGATGCCCATATCGCGCAAAGCTTGCACCACGTCGTAGTAAAGCTTGCCGGCGGTCGCGATTCCGATGCGAGCATTCTCCCGCGCTCCCATCACGCGATTCACGGCATTGACACGCGCGAACTGACGTGCGGCCTCCAGGCGCCGGGAATTTACTTCATGCTCCATCATGAGGGTATAGGGAATGGTCAGCCGCGCATCGTGCCGCTTCTCGTAGCCTTCAGGAACGGTAATGGCTGGCCGGTCGGGATCAAGTTCCACGGTGCTGCCGCCGTCGCAAACGGTCGTCACCATCTTCATTGCCACCCAGGCGCCGGAAAATCGCGAAAGCGCGATAGCGAGCAACCCGTAGTCTAGAATCTCCTGAGTATTGCCGGGATAGAGCACCGGCATGGCGAAATTGTAAAAACTGAGATCGCTCTGATGCGGGATGGTGGAGCTTTTTGAGATGTGATCGTCGCCGCCCAAAACGAGGGCCGCGCAGTTGCGTCCCGTGCCCGCTATGTTGGCATGGCGGAAAATGTCCCCCGAGCGGTCCACACCCGGTCCCTTGCCATACCAGATGCCAAGCACACCATCGAAATTCGACTCTCCCTGCACATGAAAGATCTGGCTGCCGAAGACCGAGGTCGCAGCGAGATCTTCGTTCACGCCCGGAACGAAATGGATGTTGTGCTCTTCAAGCAGCGGTTTGACGCGCGCGAGAGCCATGTCGTAAGTACCGAGCGGCGAACCTTCGTACCCGGAGATGAATGCTCCGGTCTTGAGGCCGGAACGGCGGTCGCGCCGCATCTGCGCCATCGGGAGACGCACCAGGGCCTGGATACCGGTCAGATACACTGTTCCGCGGTCTTGTTTGTACTTATCGTTTAATTCCATCTGGGGGACGCCTCATGGTGCCCGGCAAGCGCTTCAAGAATTCTATCAACGTTTGGCGAGGCGCAGCAGTATATACCTAATAGAACGGCATGCAAGAACTGGCTCTAGTGATGGCTGGCGAACGCCTGGATGCACCCGAAGAGCAGCTTGTCCTGCTGGTGAAGCGGGCCAAATCCGGCGATATCGCCGCTTTCGAAGAGATTCTGGGACGTTATGAACGTCAGGTGCTCGGGACCGCTCTGCGCCTGCTGGGCCGGAATCTGGAAGACGCCAAGGATGCCGCGCAGCAGGTGTTTTTGCGGCTGCACCGCGGGTTGCGGCAACTGGATGAGAATCGCCAATTTGAAAGCTGGCTTTATCGCGTTACCGTGAACGTCTGCCGCGACATGTTGCGGGTTCGAATTCGCAAGCCTGCAGTGCAACTCGAAGGGACCGAGCACCGGTCCTATGCTCCTGGCGCGGACGAGATGATGGTGCACTCTGAGCAGATCCAGCTCATCTACGATGCTCTCGATACGCTTTCGGAACGTGAGCGCGCCGCTCTTGTGTTGCGTGATCTCGAGGGTATTGCGACGAAGGAAGTCGCGCGCATTTTGGGTACGAGCGAAGTGACGGTGCGCTGCCACATTTCGAGCGCGCGAGTGAAAATCCGGAAATTTGTGGACCGGCAGTCGAGGAGACGGTTGTGAACTGCACTGAGTTTGAGGAACGAATCGCTCTGTTTGTCGAGAATGACTTGTCCGATGCTGAGGTGACCGCCGTGGAGCGGCACCTCGAGACCTGTACGGATTGCCGTGAGTTTGCAGCAGGACTCCGCGAGAGCCAGGCCATGCTCAAAGGCTTGCGCCGGGAACCATTCGATGATGCGATCTTTGCGGACGTGCGCAGCCAGGTGATCGGGCGAGTTTCGAATGTGCGTCCACCAATGTGGCCGAAATATGCCATCGCAGCCACGCTGCTGATCGTGCTGGCGGCAGCGCTGTGGAGGACCCGGCCGGCAGCACCTGTCGGGCTCCCGGCGGTGACCGCGTATATCGGTCCAGGTCCGGCGTTCCCGACGCCGCGGACGACAGCCCCGAGGCAGGCTTCCCAAATCGCCAAGATGACTGTACGCCATGGGCGCGCGCAGAGCCGGCCCCATGTAAATTCACGTCTCGCTAGGCAAACCATTCAGCAAGCCGGACTCGCTCATCCACGCGCGCTTCATTCAGAACCATTGGTAGTGAAGCTTTTGACCAACGATCCAGAAGTCGTAATTTATTGGCTGGTCGATCAAAATGGAGGCTAATGTGAAACTCAGAATTTCTTGCGCCTGTCTGACCTTTGGATTGCTACTCATGCTCACGTCGCCGGCACGCGGCCAAGAAGCAAGCGAGAAACGCGCGCAGGAGCAAGCCAGGGCAGAGGAACAGGCGCGTCAGTGGCCGGTCCGCCTGTTCCAAGTAAAGTATGCGAACGTGTATCAACTCGCTAAGGTCTTCAATGCATTCGGAGCGGTGATCAATGCGGACGGAGACCTGAAGGTGATCTCGGTGCGTGCGCCGCAATCCGTACTAGATGCGATCGACGAAGCCATCAAGCGCCTGGATGCGCCTCAACCGCCCGCGAAGAACATTGAGCTGAATGCATATCTCATTACTGCGTCGCCTCAAAGCTCGGCAACCCCGCTGCCGGCCGAGTTGGAACCGGTAGTCAGACAACTCAAGAGTGTCTTCAGCTATCACGGGTTCAAGCTTTTGGGAACTTTGTCGCTGCGCGGCAGGGATGGATCCACAGGCAGCGTCAGTGGGGTGCTGCCACCCATAACGGCTGATGTAGGGCGACCCACGACTTACCAGTTCCATGTCAAAACAATGGCAGTCACCTCGGACGACAAGGCCAGAGTCGTCCGCATTAACGATCTGGCACTCGTCTTGCGCATTCCCGTGCGCAGCGGCCCCGAATTGAATTATCAGGAAGTGAGTATTGGCACCAGCGTCGATGCCCTTGAAGGGCAAAAAGTCGTCGTGGGCAAAGCCAATATTGATAATGCGGACAGCGCGTTGATCCTGGTGCTGACGGCCAAAGTCATCGATTGATGCTGACGGCTCGCGCGCGCGGCTCTGGCTGAGGGTATACTGGCATGCGGCCCGAATGCGTTCTGTCCAGCTTGTCGCTCCCCGTCAACTCGAACTGCACGAAATGCCAGAGACCAGACATCCGCGCTCGGACGAAGTTCTGGTTCGATTGCGAGCGGTCGGCATCTTCGGCACCGACATGCACTGGTATTCGGACGGCGGCATCGGCAGCCTGCGCGCGACTTATCCTCAAGTTCTGGGCCATGAGCCAGCAGGCGAGATTGCAGCGTGGGGGCCGGGTACCGGCAACCTCACCGCCGGGCAAAAAGTCGTCATAGAGCCGACCATCACCTGTGGGCAGTGCGAATTCTGCTGCGCCGGACGCCACAACAACTGCGTTTCCGTAATTTTCATGAGTTCACCCCAAATGCCCGGTTTGTTCCGCGAGACAACGTCAATCCGGTGCCCGAAGGAATGAGTTTCGCCAAAGCTACGCTCATCGAGCCGTTGGCGGTGATGCTGCACGTGATGGAACTGGTTCAAATCCAGGTGGGTGATACGGTGGCGGTGCTGGGCGCGGGGCCAATCGGGGTGCTCACTGCGATTATGGCGCGCATCGCCGGAGCCGCCCGCATCTTCATCGCCGACAAAGTAGCCCACCGGGTGGCGCTCGCGCAAGAAATCGCGGCCGATGTGGCGGTAAACACGGCGTCGGCATCGTTTTATCAAGCCGTGATGGACCACACTCGGGGCCGCGGCGTCGATGTTGTCTTCGATGCTGCAGCGGCTCCTGAGACCATCCAGAGTGCGATTCATGTGGCTCGCATGGGCGGCCAGTTGGTTCTCATCTGGATACCCAGCGTCCACGACATGCGCGTCGATCTCCTCACCGCCATGGCCAAAGAACTCAAGATTCAAACCATCAAGCGTTCGAATCATAACACGCGCGCGGCCATCGAGCTGCTGGAATCCGGCCGCATCCCCGAGAAAATCGTAACGCATCAGGTGCCTTTCGACAAGACTCCTGCCGCGTTCGAGATGCTGGCTGCATACGCGGATGGCGTGGGAAAAGTGGTCATTGAGATCGATTGATGTCGCGCTATCTGGCGTTTGATCTGGGTGCGGAAAGCGGTCGCGCCATGCTCGGCTCACTTGAAGGCGGCCGCCTCACACTCGAAGAACTGCATCGGTTCCCCAATACACCAGTGACCGTGTTTTCGTCGCTTTACTGGGACACGCTCCGGCTCTGGCTCGAAATACAGCATGCGCTGGCGCTGGCGGGCCGCGAACGCAAGCTTGTGCTGAACGGTATCGCAGTCGACACCTGGGGCGTGGATTGCGCGCTACTGGCGGCGGACGGAAGTCTCATCGAAAATCCTCGTCATTATCGAGACCCGCGCAACAACGGAATGGTGGAGAAGGCGTTCAAAGCTGTGCCGCGCGAACAGATTTTTGAAAAGACCGGCATCCAGTTCATGCAGATCAACACGCTTTACCAACTCTACGCCATGCGGCTGACCGGATCGCCGGCACTCGAGCGCGCGCGCACGTTGCTCATGATGCCGGACCTTTTCAATTACTGGCTCACAGGCGTGGCTAAAGCGGAGTTGACCATCGCCAGCACCACGCAATTCTACGATCCGCGCCGGCAGGGATGGGCTGTGGATCTGTTGAAGGCGTTGGACCTGCCTCATGCAATTCTTCCCGAGCTCGTTCCGCCCGGAACACTGCTCGGTCCGCTGCTCAGAAGTGTGGGCGAACGCGCCGGATTGGCCGGCGTGCCCGTGTACGCCACTGGCTGCCACGATACGGCTTCGGCAGTTGCTGCGGTGCCGGCGGGCGCGGACAACTGGTGCTACATCAGCTCCGGAACGTGGTCCCTCATGGGCGCGGAATTGGATGCGCCGGTGATCGACCAGCGGTCGCTAGCACTCAACCTGACAAACGAGATGGGCGCAAGGGGCAAAACACGGCTGCTAAAAAATATTCCCGGACTCTGGCTTCTGCAGGAATGCAAGCGTGCCTGGGCAACTGAGGGACGCGATCATTCGTACGACGATCTGGTGACCATGGCCGGCACGGCGACTCCCTTTTCGGCGGTCATCGACCCCGACGCCTTTCTCGAACCCGGCGAGATGCCCGCGAAAATCGCCGCCCACTGTAAGAGCAACGGTCAGGCCCCCCCGGCCACGCCGGGCGCTTTTGCGCGTACAATTTTCGAAAGCCTGGCGCTGCGCTATCGCCACGTTCTTGAAAGTCTCGAGTCTTTGCTGAACCGGCAAATCGACGTCATTCACATTGTCGGCGGGGGTTCTCGCAACCGTCTGCTCAACCAGTTCGCGGCGGATGCCACTGGACGCACTATAGTGGCTGGCCCGTCTGAAGCCACGGCGATGGGCAATGTGTTGATTCAAGCGATGGGCTCGGGCGAGATTTCCGGACTCGCCGAAGCGCGCGATATTGTGGCGCGTTCCTCAGCGCTCGATCGATTCGAGCCGCGACAAACCGCGGATTGGAACCGGGCGTACGAAAAGTTTCGAGGATTGAAGGCCGGAGAATAGGCGTTGCGCAAGCGGCGGGCCCGTCGATCGCTCGTAGCGCAGGCGCTCGAGTGGTTTGTGCGAGAGACCTGCGGCTTTTCGATCTTGCTCCCGATTCAAGTCAATTTTCAGCAGGTATGAACCGGACCAAGGGCGGCTACTCCTCAGTGCTCGATTCCGTGGCGCAGGGAGACGTTTATCGCGCGGTGTAGCCGCCATCCACCATCAAGTGGGTGGCGGTGATGAAGCTGGATTCGTCAGATGCCAGGAATAGCGCCGCATTGGCCACTTCGCGCGGCTCGCCCAGGCGATTCAGGATGTGCAAGGGAGCCATACGGTCGCGCCATTGTTCGAAAGTCAGGCCCAAGCGCTCGATTTCACGGTACGACGCGCTGGTGACGATGCAGCCGGGACAAATGCTGTTGACGCGAATGCTATATCGCGCCAGGTCGAGTGCCATGCATTTGGTCATGGTGAGGACCGCACCTTTGCTGGAATTGTATGTCGCAAAATCGGGTTGAGAAATGATTCCGCTCATGGAAGCGATGTTCACGATGGACCCGCCCTTGGCCTTCATGTGCGCGATCGCGAATTTCGACACCAGCGCTGTGCCGATGACGTTCACGCCGAGTACTTTTTCCCAGTCCCGAGTATCCGCCGCTTCGACGCTCTTCTGCGTAAAATCGGCGGCGTTGTTCACCACGATATCGATGCCGCCAAATGCCTGCGCGGCGCTATCGGCCATTCGGCGATCGTCCGCTTCTTTGGAGACGTCCGCTGCGACAAAAATCGCTTTCGCGCCGAGGGCCGTTATTTTTTTGAGAAGGGCCTGTCCCGCAGGCTCGCTGATGTCGTTCAGCACCAGGCGAGCGCCTTCTTCAGCGAAGCGAATCGCAATGGCCTCACCGATGCCCGCACCCGCACCGGTAACGATGGCAACTTTATCGGCTAATCGCATGGGGCGGAGCGCACCGCTACTTCGTAATGGCGGCGGGCGCCAGATCGCGGCTGACCACAACTTTGTCGATCATGCCGTACTCTACGCCCTGATCGGGACTCATGATGTAATCGCGATCGACGTCGCGGGCGATGCGCTCCACCGGCTGGCCAGTGAATTCGGCGAGTATCTGGTTGAGCGTCTCGCGCATGCGCAGGATCTCTTTGGCATAAATATCGATATCCGCCGCCTGTCCGGCAAGGCCATGCATGGAAGGCTGGTGAATCATGATCCGCGAATTGGGAAGGCTGAATCGCTTGCCCTTGGTTCCCGCGGCAAGCAACACGGCCGCCATCGAGGCCGCCTGTCCTACGCAGAACGTGACGATATCGGGACGCACAAAGCGCATGGTGTCGAGAATTGCCAGCCCCGCGGTGATGGAGCCGCCCGGCGAGTTGATGTAGATGGAGATGTCTCGTTCCGGATCCTCCGCCTCCAGAAACAGAAGCTGGGCGATGATCAGATTGGACACGGCGTCATCGATGGGCGTGCCCAGGAAAATGATGTTCTCTTTCAGCAGGCGCGAGTAGATGTCATACGCGCGCTCCCCTCGGGACGTCTGCTCGACGACCATTGGGACCAGGACAGATTCGCCCATGAGATGATTCCTCAACTCTCTCCAGAAAGGTTTTAGTTTGTTTTCTTGACGAGGGCGCGTTTGCCGCGGCGCTGTTTGTCCAGTAGCTTCCGCTTCTGCTCCAGCGCTTTTGCCAAGTTCGCGATTGTGTTACGCCCCAAATAATCCATGATACGCGAACGCAGAGCTTTCCACGAGTCGTGCATGGCGCAGTCGTGCATGGCGCAGGCTGGCGCAGGCCATCTCATCAGAGCACTCCGAAAGCCCGCTGGCGCGGTTCTGATATTCCGTAAGCCCGTCCAGAGCCTCGACAATGTCAAGCAACCGGATCTCGCCGGAAGGCCGGCGCAGTGAAAATCCTCCGGTGGGACCTTTACTCGACTTCAACAGACCTTTTCGCGCCAACTGCTGCAAGATTTTTGCCAGAAAATAAGCGGGAATTTCCTCGTCGGCGGCGATCTGTTTGACCATGGCGAACTTGCCATCCGGAACCTGAGCGAGGTGGACGAACGCGCGAATTGCGTACTCGGACGAGCGAGAATAGATCATCAGCCGTACCTGCAAGTTCATTCTAATGGAAAGCAGGCTACGAGCGCGCGCCCGCCCTGGCCGGGCCGCGTATTAGTGTCCAGAAGAGCGGTACTCGGGCGGCATCAGCAGTGTCAGCGCGGCGGGCACGAACTCGATTGAGGCTGGGAGCCGGCCGGCGTATTCGCCATCCACCTGAATGTAAACACGCTGGTCGGATGCCTGAGAGAGCCGAATCTTTTGTGCTCGCAGAAAAGTGACGCCGCGGATCCCGGTCATCCGCCCCATGATCATGGCGCCAAGATATTTCAAATAGCGCAGGGAGAGGCGGCCCTGGAACAGGATCACTTCAAAACTGTCGTCGAACAGGGTGGTGCTCCGAGCGATTTCGAAATCGCCACCGTAATTGCGCACACGGCTGATCAGCGCGAAAGAGCAGGCATGACGGGCGCCGTCGATTTCGACTTCAAATTGAGGGAGCAGCCGCGTGGCTTGCCCAAGCCCGCTGATCCAATAAGCCACTTTGCCGAGCGAGTTCTTGAGCGAGGCCGTCAGATTGTAGACGATATGCGCGTCGAAACCCACGCCCGCCATACACACATAGTGGCGCGACGCTTCAGGAAAATCGAGGCGCCCCAGGCCGATCCGCCGGGG
>QHXW01000535.1 GCA_003223115.1 Acidobacteriota bacterium | reverse complement strand
GGGCAGAGATGAAGAAGACCATCTACAGCCTGGACCCATGGCGCCAACTGTTGCTGGCTGCCAACCGGCGATACCTGGAGTTCATCTCGACCATCGAAGAGGACAAGGCTGGCACCGACAAGCTCAACAAGATCTCTCAACCGGTGGAAGAAAACGACCGCAATATCGCGGCTTCAACTTCTTCGATCCGCAGGACGAGAAATTATTCGAATCCCTCGTCAGCGGTGAGTTCAACATCAGTGGCTTTCAGAACAAGGATCTGCGGCGGCGGCTGAGTGACCGAAACAGCGGCCAGATTTCAAGGACGATGAAACGTCTTCGGCTTCACGGCTTGATCAAAAAGGTTGGCCACTTAACCTACAAGTACTACCTCACCGCTCTCGGCAAACAGATCATCGCCCTCGGCCTGAAACTCAAACAACTCTACATCATCCCCACACTCTCAGCACAACCGGCTGGCTGAAAGTCCTGCCAAGTTCGGTCAGAATCTGTTGGTATAGGTACTAAAGTTCAGCGTAAGCGTTCTATAATATAATCAAACAGTTTGCCGGTTAATTTGCGTTTAACTGGTCCAATCTGTGCACGCGCCGACAATGTTCACATTCTGTTGGCGTTAGATGCGCGTGGGCATCATGAATGGCCAGTTGGACGGCGCATCCGGAAACAGTATTGGAAGAGTGGCCAACCACACGCTCGGAACTACATCGCTCGTGCCGCTCGATCACGAGCTTTTTGCCGCCTATGCCAAGCCGCCCGATCGTGGGCGTTGATTGAATGCTAGTTGGAAAGCAAGGAGGTTCATGCGGAGAAGATCTTTCCTTGGGATATTGCCTGGAGCCCTGGCACTGGCTGCTCCACAGCCGCCAGAATCCGGCCGCGAAGCTCCATTGCCAAATCGCCCCAGGGTACTCGGGACCATGGCCCTGCGGGCCCGCGCCCGCAGCGAAGAATCGCCCGGTCGCCTTCGCGTCTCCGAACGCATTCTGCGCTGGGAGGTGGCTCAAACAGCCATCATTATCTGCGACATGTGGGACACTCACACCTGTAATTTATCGGCGCAACGGGTGGCTGCCATGGCGCCCCGCATGAACCAGTTGATCAGCGCCTCCCGCAGCTTAGGTGTGATGATCATTCACGCCCCCAGCGATACCATGAAATATTATGAGGGCATACCACAGCGTCTGCGAATGCAGCGTGCACCCGTGGCTTCGTCCTCAATACCGATTCTGACTCGTTGCCCGCGCGACTCTGCAGAGGAGCGCAACTTTCCGATTGACGATACTGCGGGCGGCTGCGATGATCCGATTCTCAAGGATTGGACAGGACCGTATCCGTGGACGCGCGAACACCCAGCCCTTGATATCGTCGGTTTTGACGGCGTCAGCGACAACGGTCAAGAAATCTACAATTTCTGCAAGCAAGAAGGCATCAGTAATGTCGCTCTGATGGGTGTCCACACCAACATTTGTGTCCTTAACCGCTCCTTCGGACTCCGCCAAATGACACAGCTCGGTTTCCAGGCAGTCCTGGTGCGGGATTTGACCGATGCCATGTACGACCCACGCACCCGGCCGTTCGTCAGCCATGCGCGCGGTACTGAGTTGGTGATAGAGCACATCGAGTCCAGGTGGTGTCCATCAATCCTGAGTGACGACCTGACTCGGGTTATCGCAGGCACGGATAGCCCCTCGAAGTTGAGCTCGGCGCATCCGGCGCGCGCTTGAGCTGGTGCGGTAGAAGCTACTTGGTCCCCACCACCATGGAATCCGGGCCCACCAGATGCTCGACGCGCGTCTCGCGAAAGCCGGCCTCTTTCATCCAGCCCTGGCAGTCGGCGCCGGTGTAGTCGAAGCCGCCGGGGGTTTCGATAAGCATGTTCAAGCTCATCATCAGGCCGAACGCATTCTGGGAACGGTTGTCATCGATGATGCTTTCATAGACGACGAGCGCCCCGCCAGCGGGGAGGGCTTCGTGCGCCTTGCGAATGAGCAGTTTCTTTTCCTCGAGATTCCAGTCATGGAGGATGTGCCCCATCATGACGACGTCGGCGCGCGGGAGCGGATCCGTAAAGAAGCTTCCGGGGTGAAACGCGACGCGGGACGAGAGGCCGTTGCGCGCGACGTACTCTTCAAAGATGGGAGCGACTTCGGCAAGATCGAATCCGATTCCCGCCAGATGCGGATGGGCCAGCGCCACTTGCGTGACGAGATCTCCCTGGGCGGTGCGTACGTCTACGGCACTCTTGTATTTGCTCCAGGGAAACTTGGCGGCGATGGCCAGGTTGGCGCCGTGGCTGAGGCCGGTCATGGCGCCCAGGAATTGTTTGAGCCGCGCGGGATCGGCATAGAGCGCCGCAAAAAAACTCGGCCCACCACCCTTGCTTTCGTTCTGCTGTTTGCCGGTGCGTAAGGTGGTTCCAGAAAGGATAAAGACGCTGGTTGGCCATCTCGAGGATTCCGCCGATGTAGGACGGCTTGCGCTCATCCAGAAAGAAGTCGGTCGAGGGCGTGTTGTAGTACTTGCCGTCTCTGCGCTCGAGAAAGCCCAGCGCGACGAGCGTGTCGAGGAAGTCGCGCGACGAACGCGGATGCAGGCCAAGGCGTCCCTCGATGGCTGCGAGGTCCTCGGGATGCTTGGCGAGTTCGGTAAACAACTCCATCTCGACGGCGCTCAGGAGCGTTTTGGAGGCCCAGAAGCCCAGGCCCACTTGCATGATGTGATCCATCCGGGGTTCGCTCATTCTATTTCCAAGAGTCACAATATAGTACAGGCAGTCTGCTGGCGGCTAGTGGCCTGTCGCAGCCAGAACGTTAGTACCGCTTCCTTCGGTCGCGGCTCAGTGAAGCCCGTCCGGGACCGAGCCGTGACCAAATCGAGCGGTTGCGTCAAGCTAACGAGTACTCTGCGACAG
>QHXW01000537.1 GCA_003223115.1 Acidobacteriota bacterium | reverse complement strand
GGCACGCCGCCTCCGGCTAACGGGAAAATGGCTGCCCAGTGGGCTCCGGCAGGGCTTTTTTCGGCACCTTGCAGACAAAAGTGCCAAACCAGGACGCCACCCTCAATTCTGCTGTCATTCCGAGCGTCACATGGGCTTCTTGCGGCGACAGTCCGTAATCGGCGGTCAGCCAGGCAATCATTTCCGAGATAGCATGGCGGAAACCACGTTCGATTCCGTCAGGCATGCAGCCCAAAGTCACAATGGAATCGGAGTGCTCCACGCGCGGCCAGCTGATGTGGTGCTTCTTCATCAGGTCCACGGTGAACTGCACATCAGTGGAGGTCTCGGTCCCCTGCCCCAGCAGTTCGCCGTCACCGTGGCCCGCATGCCCGTCGCCCAGCATGAAGTAAGCGCCGGGCTCGTATACCGGCAGGTACACAATGGCGCCCTCGTCCATGGCGTTGTAGTCCATGTTACCGCCATAGGCGCCCATGGGACCGGAATCGATCGCCTGTTTGTTCGGAGGAGCAACACCGATGCATCCGAGCGCCGGATGTGCCGGGAATTCAAGCTTGACGCGCTCGCCGAGAGTGCGCGAGGCCGTAACCGTTCCGTGGCTGCGATCTAGATTCCAACGTAGTGCATTGCGGCGGCCGGGCTGCAGCCAAGCATCGCAGCAGTTTGCCGGGAAAAGCCCCTCGATCGTTTCGGGAGCCAGCGCATCGGTCGTAATGCGGATGCCGTTCCAGCCCCAGTCGCGATTCAAACGCACGCGGTCAAGCCGCACAGCCAGCGTATCGCCCGGCTCGGCGCCTTCGACATAGAAGGGACCCGTGAGCACGTTGTCACCATCCAGGATCAACTTCCCTGTTTCATCACGGCCGCGCGAATCGAGGCACTTAGTGATCACAATATCGCCCGGGCGTAGGTGGGCAATGGGCGGATGCGCCGCAGAAAACGTAGTGTAAAATCGGTCAGGGGAAATGCGATGAGTTTCAGCAGGCAGGAACAAACCTGCGAAACAGAGCATGGCCACAGCGACGAATGGATTTTTCTTTGACATGTTTCCCTCGATTAAGATTCTGACGCACAATATTGAGTCCACGTCGGATGCGGTGCCGCATGCGGGCGCGTATCTGGCGTGTACCAAGCGTCACATATCGGAATGAACCAATAGGAGACCGCTATGAACAAACGACGAAGTTTCATGAAGTCCGCAATGAGTCTCGGGGCCGGAGCCGCGATGGGTGCGATGGCCGCGGGCGCCGCTCCCGGAGACCGAACCGCGGGGCCGGGCGGAATTCGTTTGGGCAACCTCTACTTCAGCTCAGGACTCACCGGTGTCCGGCCCGAGGCGCGCAAGGATCCGTTAGCTTTCGGCGGCGATATTAAGGAACAGACTCATACGATCCTCAAGGCGCATAGAGCAAACTTGGAATCGATGGGTTCGTCGCTGGACAAAGTGCTGAAAGTGACTGTATTCCTGGCGGACGTCAAGACCGAAAAGAGCGCCATGAACGAGGTTTATGCCCAGTATTTTCCGAAGGAGGCGCCAGCACGGTCGGCGGTGGGAGTGCAGTTCCCGGATACCGCCACCCGCGTCGAAATCGAGTTGGTGGCCTGGATTTCCTAAGTTTCAAAGCCAGAACCAGACGGCTGGGGCATTGATCGCCTGCTTTTTCGGGATGAATCCTCCTGGCCAGGATTGTGGTATCAAGGGACGCTATGAAGGCAGTTCTGCTAGTTACTAGCTCTCCACTAACCGGGCCTTAAGTCCTGCATTTTCAGCCGGGGCGTTCTGGCCCTGTTAGTGGTGCCAGAGACGCCCGCAACGCGGCCGTCAGACGCTTAGCTAGGAGCGGATTCGAAGCATGGCGAAGTGAGCACCAGGGCACGAAGCGGCAATTCCCCGGTTTGCCGTACTTGATGCTGCACTCATTCTCACATCTGCTGATCACGGCCCTTGCGTTGGCGTGCGGTTATCCGGCCAGCTCGATTCGCGAACGCATTTACGCCATGCCGGACGTCGTGTACGGCGTGCTGCTATACACGGGAAGCTCGAATGCGGAAGGTACGCTTGGCGGCTTGGTCCAGGTGGGCAGCCGAATCTATGAATCGTTCCGGAGCGCACTTGACCTGGGCGAGCTCTGCTCCAACGATCCAGTATGCGCTCAGCACGAAGCCTCCAGCGATCACGAGCGTCGATTTCTCCATGGCGCGGCGTGTCACGGATGCGTGTTGATTTCGTAAACGAGGTGCGCACAGCAGAGTGATTTCCTCGTCCGCGCATTAGTCGTGCGTACGGTGCAGAACGTCGGCGCCGAGTTTTTCGTGGAGAGTGCCACTGGTGGTGGATCATCCGATTCTCTCTCTACTGCCGCCTGACCTACGGGCCCTGGCTGCTGCGTTAGGAACCGCGCAGCTGAACCCGAGGAATCCATCAGTCGACGCGCAACGAATTGTGAATGCGGCCGTCGCCAGCGAGGTGGCGACTGAACTTCAGGATCTCGCGGCATCCGGACTGACGCCGTCCGGGATTGCGCTGCATTTCTAGCGACGCCCCACGAACTCGAACTCGATTTGGTCGTATGCTCCGATACGGTCCGTCCCGGTGGGTTCGGTACTGCCACAGCAGACAGGACCAATTGTGGAGTTTACGGACTACCAATGCGGCTTTTGCCGTCGGTTTGACAACCAAACGTTTCCTCAGTTGAAAAAAGAATTTATCGACACGGGCAAGGTGCGGTTCATTAGTATGGATTTGCCGCTAGATAGCTATGACCTAGCACGGTACTGTACTGTGGACATTCCCTTTTATAGGACATTCCTCCGTACAGTCCCGCCCAAGCCGCCGGACCAGCATGGAGGGAGGGAGCTTTGAGGTGACGCGAACCCCCGTTATCTGGACAATGACAATGAAGTAGATTGCTAAATCCACTCCGACTGCTTGCTACTGAAGCAATTCCCCACGACGTTTGGCCGCGCCGCATCTTCGGCGACGCCTTCAGCAGGCAGGTTCAGGATATGGCCCTCCAGGAACTGCTGTCGGCGCCACGGTCACCCTGGCAACGAGCCTACGTGGAACACGTGATCGGAACGATCCGACGCGAGTGTCTGGACCCGTGATCGTTCTCAACGAAGCCTCGCTGTAACGCCAAGTGAAGTCGTTCGTGACGTATTATCACGAATCAAGAACGCACCTCTCATTGGGTAAGGACTCGACGGAATCGCGGGCTGTGCAGCCGCCAGAGCTTGGACGGATCGTGGCTATCCCGCAAGTCGGCGGTCTCCATCACCGGTATGAACGGCGCGCGGCCTGAAACTTCTGGAGCCCATTCCCGTGCGCAACGGGAACGAGTGTGAGTCGAATTATTCTTCTTCTAAGCCGATCGACGTCCTCGGCGCGACGCCGCGTGGTCGCGAGCCGATCTCGTAGTCGAATTCCAGGGTGATCGGATTTCGGCATAGCCATCTTCGACCAGCCGGAATTTACGAGACCCAACGGGGGCTTATTGCCTGTGTATCTTAGGTTGACCTTAGACATTCGCTATGTAGGTTGGAGTGATTTAGATCTCTGCGATTTACTGTCTGAATCGCAGATTTAGATCTGCGTAAGCTCCACCAGCTGGGATATACTGACCGTGCCAGACGTAAAATCGAGATTCCGGCTAAAAGGGAGAACGCTTCATGCCACGTTTGCAACTTCCTGTATGGCTATTTTTGTTTGCCGCGGCTTGTTTTGCGCAGGACCGGGGAACAATCACCGGAATCATCACCGATCCGACGGGAGCAGCTGTGCCCGGGGCCGCCGTCAAGGCGATCAACCCCGCTACCGGTCTGACACAAACCGCCTCCACGACCGCGGAAGGCACTTTCAATCTGCTTTACTTGCCCGCAGGCAAATACAATGTGACTGCGGAAAAGACTGGCTTCAGCACAGCCGAAGCCACGGGTATCAACGTAGATGTCACGACAACCGTAAAGGTCAATCTCACGCTACAGGTCGGGCAGGTTTCTGACAAAATCGACGTGACGGCCGTTGCTCCGCCGCTAGTCTCCGAGCGAAGCGATCTTGGAACAGTTGTAACAACAAAGACCATTATCGATCTGCCGCTATCGTTATCCGGCGGCTTGCGGGACAACCTGGCGTTCACGATCCTGACACCCGGAACTGTGCTTAGTTCGCCCGGCGACAACAACAGCCTGCGTATAGGAGGCGGGCTGTCCGCCGGAGCCAGCCTGCTGCTCGATGGAGCGGAGGCCGGCAGCGAACGGCGCAATGATGCCAGCTTTCAGGCGGTAAGCACAGACGCGATCGCCGAGTTCAAGGTGATTGCGAATGGCTATTCCGCGGAGTACGGTCGAACCGCTAATGGAATCATCAACTTCAGCACGAAATCGGGAACCAACGAGCTGCACGGCTCGGGTTTCGAGTACTTCCGAAACGACAAGCTGAACGCTCGCCAATTCTTCTCCGACACCCGGTCCATCGTGCGCCAGAACGATTTTGGCGGCACCATCGGCGGTCCGATCTTCGTCCCGAAACTCTACGACGGGCGGAACAAGGCGTTTTTCTTCTTCTCTTATGAGAAGTCCATCCAGCGGTCGGGCAGCCCTTCCGGTCTTACCTCTATACCTCCCGAGGCTCTGCGTCATGGAGATTTTAGCCAGTGGAAGGATGGAGCCGGCAATCTGATTCCCATCTACGATCCCGCAACTACGCACGTGGTGGGGAATTCCATCGTTCGCGATCAGTTTCCTGGAAACATTATTCCGGACTTCCGCATTTCGGAAGTCGCAAAGACGATGAACAAATACTTGCCCCCGACCGAATTCCCAACTCTGTTCAATAACATTCACCAGGTTGGAAACGGCGGAGCGGATCAGAATGTGTGGTCTATCAAGGGCGACTATGCGTTCACGCCTAACAGCCGCGTGAGCGGGCTGTTCAGCAAGCAGTTTTTTGGATCGCCGGATGCCACCGGTCCATTTCCCGGGCCACTCGCTAATAACTTTAACGCTGCGGGCACGAGCAAGTTCTTCCGCATTAACCACGATCAGGTCATCACTCCTAACCTCTTGAATCATCTCACGTTCGGGTGGAACAAGCGGGACATTATCGAGTACTTCCCGCAGCGTTACGAACAAATTCCGGAAGCCGACAGGGCCATCATTGCGATTAAAGGCGCCAGCACCACCAGCGGGACCGGCAACCGAATGCCGCCACCTGCTTACAATATCGGCGACGGTTACAATTCATTCGGTTTCTGGATCGACACGCTATCTCCCAGCCGGACATGGCAGATCAACGAACAACTGGCCTGGATCCATAACAAGCACAACATCAAATTTGGTTTCACTTTCCTGCGCCAGGACTATAGGCGCGTGGATTGCAACGGCTGCGTCGGTCAGGCTGATTTCAGCGCTTTGACCACAGGGCTACCGGGCGCCAGCGGGCAGACCGGCTCCTCATATGCGGCCTTCCTGTTAGGTTTACCGGCTGGCGGCTTCTATCATTTTCCCGGAGCTTTCAGTTTCGGACAGCCATATCCAGCCTGGTTCGTGCAAGACGACTGGAAGGTCAATCGTAAACTGACGCTGAACCTGGGACTGCGCTACGAGCTTCCATACCCGAAGAAGGAAGAACAAAGCCGCGTTTCGAACGTTTGTCTGACCTGCCCCAATCCGGCGGCCGGTGGCATCCTCGGCGCTCTCCAATTTGCTGGCAATGGTCCCGCACGAACCGGAAGGCCGAGCTTCCTGGATGTGCGGAAGAATGCGTGGGGACCTCGCGTCGGTTTCGCGTATGAGGCAGTGCCCGGGTTCGTGGTGCGAGGCGGCGGGGCTATCTTTTATGTCGCGGAACGCGAAGGCGGCAATGCCGATCGCGCCGAGCAGGGATTCGGTGGCAACTTCAATATCTCATCACCAGACGGCGGAGTGTCGCCGGCCTTCACCCTGGCAACTGGTTTTCCACCAACGCAAAAACCTCCCGTGCTCGACCCGGGACTGGACATCTTTGGAACCGTACCGTTCGCGGCCCGCTACACCGGTTATGCGCCGAAGATGTACGACTGGAACTTGACCATCGAGAAAGGCCTGGGCAAGAACACGGTCGTCCGCGCGAGCTATCAAGCGACAATGGGCGTGGCGCTTCTCTCGAATCGTGAGCTGATGAACCAGGTGGATCCGCGGTATCTCTCGCTCGGCTCGGCGCTGTTTCTGCCCATCAATTCCGGAGCGGCGGCAACTGCTGGCGTGCAACGTCCCTGGGCCGGTTTCCCGGATGAGCGAAGCATCGCGCAGGCGCTTCGTCCATTTCCCCAGTACACTGGCTTCGATCATGACGTTGATGCTGACACCACGGGCCACAGCACGTATCACGCTATCAGCCTGAGCGCGGAACACCGATACGCCAATGGACTTTGGTTCATGACGTCGTATACCTTCTCTAAACTGATCTCGAACGTGCAGGGCGAAAACCCGGGGCTCGGGGGCTTCATCGGTAACGGAGACGGTTACACCCAGAACGGCTATGACCGCCGGGCCGATAAAGCCATCAGCAACCAGGATGTACCGCATCACGTTGTGCTCGCCTACTCTTACGAGCTGCCCATCGGCAAAGGCAAGAAGCTGCTCAGTAATGCCAGCGCCGTTACTCGTGGCGTGTTGGGTGGATGGAAGATCAGCGCGATTCACAATTATCAATCTGGTTATCCGATGCGCGTTCTTTCCAATCAAGACGTGGGTCTGTTCGCTGGACAGATCCGCGCCAACCTCGTGGGCGGGCAGCCGTTGAAAAACCCGTCGTACAGCGGCGATCCGAATACCGCGCGCTACATCAACACAGCCGCATTCGCACGTCCGGCGAACTTCACGTTCGGCAACAGCGGCGCGAACCTGCCCGGACTGCGGTCGCCGGCCCTGATCAGCGAAGACGTCACCTTCGGGAAAGATTTCTTCCTCTGGAGCGAAGGCCGAAGGCTGGAATTCAAAGCCTCGGCCTTCAACATCGGCAACCGTGTACAGTTCGGCGGAATCAACACGAGCGTGGAGAGCCCCGATTTCGGCCGAATTACCTCGCAGGCGAACTCCGCCCGCGAGATTCAGCTCAGCATGCGGTTGGTATTCTGATGGGATGCGCTGGCTGGTCCTTCTCGCCGCCCTAAGCCTCATCGCGCAGGACGATGAGGAACTGCTGGCCCGCCATGCAGCTTCGGCGGCGGCGGCGATGAAGACCGGGGATTACGTGGCCGCGGAGAAGCACAACCGCGAGGTCGTGAGATTGCGGCCGCAACTGGCGGAGGCCGAGGTTAATCTCGGCCTCAGTCTTTTTCTTCAGAAAAAATACGCAGAGGCGATCCGTGTTTTCGAGAGCAGTGTAAAGCGAAAGCCGGAGCTGGAAAACGCCTGGCTGTTTCTCGGAATCTCCCGATTTAATCTGAACCGCCCGGCCCAAGCCCTTCCGGCTCTTCAGGCATACGTGTCCAGGCGTCCGGATGATTTCCAAGGCCAGTATTTCCTAGGCCTCACGTATCTCGCGCTCGAACGCTACGCCGATGCCGCGGCTTCGCTGAAATCCGCACGCGCGATCGATCCTCACAATATCGATTCTTTGTATCACCTGGCACAAAGCTATCTCGGCCAGGCAAGAAACATCCCCTCGAAACGGGATTCCATGTGGCCGCTGTATCAGACCACTGTAAATGACATTGCCGCCGTCGACCCGGCATCGTTTCGCATTGCCCAACTGCGGGCAGGCTACTACGAAGTCGTCGGCCAAAAACGCGAAGCTATCCGCGAACTGGAAGCGCTTCTGGAACATGATCCCAAGGTCCGCGGGTTGCATTACACGCTCGGATGCCTGCACACCGAGGCTCATGAATACGACAAGGCTATGGATCAGTTTGAGGCGGAGTTGCGTCTGGATGCTCCATATCCTCGAACTTACTTTCAGCTCGGCCACGTGTATGTGCAAGTGCAAAAACCTCGGCAAGCGCTTCCGTGGCTCAAAAAAGCATTGGAGATTGAGCCGGAAAGCGGGAGCCAACTCTGGGTCGACATGGGACGCGCGTATCGGCTCATGAATCTTCCCCTTGATGCCCTTGGGGCATTTGAAAAAGCCATCCAACTTGGCGAGCGCAACGCGTCGGTCTATTATCAGCTTGCGATGGCGGCGAGAAGCGCAGGAAAACCGAAACGCGCGCGCGAAGCACTCGAGATGAGCCAGAGACTTCGAAGTGAAGAGAACGAGACCAAACACCCTGGCACGCAGTAGCGTTTTAAGCTGCTGGCTGGCGGCAAGCTTTCTGGCCGGCGCTACGGATCCGCTCGCGCAAGGAAAGCGCGCTTTGGCCGAGGGTCAATATCTCGAGGCAGTGCGACTCCTCGAGCAAGCGCGCGGCGGCCCCAGTGCCTGTGCGGCATCCTTCTATCTTGGCCTCGCACACCAGCACCTCAAGCAAATGGATCGGGCCATCGTCGATCTGCAAAGCGCTAGCGAGTGCGATGCCGGTAATGCCGAGCCCCGCATTGCCTTGGGGGTGGCGTATGCCGAAAAGGGAGATGACAACCGGGCGCAGGCGGCGTTCGAATCGGCGCTGCGAATCAAACCGGATGATATTGAGGTCCTCCGGGCGGCGGCCGCGCTCGATCTGCGCCATGAACGAAACGATCAGGCCATCAGCAAATTGGAAAAGCTGATCGCCTTCGAGCGCAAGGATGCAAAGGCATTTGCCGATTTGGGCTCTGCGTATGCCGCTATCGGCAGCTACGAAAAAGCACGCGAGCAGTTTGATCAGGCGCTTAAGATTCGACCGAACGATGCGTCGGCTCTGGTGGGGTTGGGCAGTCTCGATCTGAAGACGGGACACACCGAGGACGCGCTCGCTTTGTTGACCCAGGCCGCCACAATCGATCCCAAAGCATACGAGCCGCGATATCTCCGCGCCGCGGCGTACAACGCGCTCGGTCGTTTCCGCGAGGCAGTCGCGGAGGGCAACGAAGCTCTTCGATTGGGAGGCACGGACGCCGAGATCTACTATCACCTGGCGCGGGCGTACCGCAGTCTCGGCCGCGAAGAGGATGGCCGCAAAGCGCTCGCCGAGTTCTCTCGTTTGCGCTCTCAAACCAAGGACATGGACGAAGCCCGCCGCGAGGCCTCCCGCCTGCTCGAACAGGCTAAACCCCTGGTCGATGCGGGCAATTTGATTGCGGCGATCTCGCTCCTCGAAGGGGCGTGCCGGCTCGACGATGGCAATCCGCAGTTGCTGTTCCGGCTCGCCGGCCTTTACTTCGATATGCAGCAACTCGAATCGGCACGCGATTACGTATCCAAGGCTGTCGTTCTGGCCCCTTCGGAGTGGCGGTACCATTACCTGCTCGGTCTTATCGAGAAGTCATCCGGCAAACCGGATTCCGCCCGCGCGAGCCTGGAAACCACCATTCGCCTGAATCCGTCGGCAGCCGACGCGTTCAATCAGTTGGGCGATCTTGCGATGCGCCGCCGGGATTTTGCCGATGCTATCCGCAATTTTGAAAAGGCCGTGCAACTAGACTCGCGAGATACGGCATTTCAGCTCAATTTGCGAGCGGCGCAACAGCGCGCGGCAAGCCAGTAAGATGCGGTGAGTGCGGCACGCGTTGGAAAGAATTGCGTAGTGTTCAAAAACTCGAACGCTGGGAACCTGGCGTTTTTCAATCAGTTACGAGCTGTTAACAGCGACTGTGATCAAGTCGCGCGAACGGAAAACTCGGCTAGCTGCGATCTGTAACGTCGCATAACGTCGCTGGTGGCGTGTCCGAAAGCCGTTGATTACAATAGACAAAACACTCTTGAACATTAAGGCCGAGTTTTTGGACCTTACGAGCTCCTGCATGGATAGGAACCGGCGCTTGGCTCGACTTTCGAATTTGTCTGGTCGAACTTCCCCCTGCTCGACACTCCCCTTGACCTTTGGATGAGTCTCCAACTATGCTTTCCAACATCCATTGCGGAGGCGGATTCGCTGAGCTCTTTCAGACTGAGGTGAGGAGATGAACAGGTTAATTGTGGCTGCAGCGCTCGTATTGCTAACCTCGTTTGCCCACGCGCAAACAACCGGAGCCGCTACCATCGTTGGAACGGTCACCGACACCACCGGCGCCATCATCCCCGGCGCGAAAGTCAAGGTCATCAACACGGAAACCGGCTTCCACTTCGAAGGCGTGACGAATAACGACGGGTATTAGTACGTTCCGTATATGCGCCCCGGCATTTATAACGTGTCCGTTGAGGCCAAAGGCTTTAAGAAGTACGTGCACGAGGGCATTGAACT
>QHXW01000536.1 GCA_003223115.1 Acidobacteriota bacterium | reverse complement strand
GCGCGACACCGCCACCTTTTATCGTGCCGTTGATCACGGTTTGAGAATTTCCGCCGGGCACGCCGAAGGGAACCTGCCGAGCGCTCCCGAACAGACGCGGGTTCTCAGGGAACTGGTGGATCGATGGACTCCCGAACACCTCCACGATCGCAGCCTGGATGCTCAATTGGCGCGGATTCGCGAGGGCACGAGGCAGTTCTTTGACCGGATTTTTGGCTAAATGGGGCAAATGATTTTGAAAAGCTGGCGGGGGGTCCTGTTGTTAGTCAGTGTGGCGGGTTTATTTCCACTCGCGTCGCCCGCCGCGGACGGCTTGGACGCGGAGATCAACCAGGCCATCGAGCGGCTCTACAACGCCGATTATCAGAAGGCGCATGGGCACCTTGACCGCTATGTCGGCGCGCAACCTGACGATCCCCTGGGTTATTCCCTACGCGCCAGCGCTTTTCTGTTCTCCGAGCTCGACCGGCTGGGCATTCTTGAAAGCGAGTTTTTCGCCGATGACAAGCGCATCATCGAGAAGAAAAGACTAAAGCCCGATCCGGCTGTAAAACAAAAATTATTTGCGACCATCGATGAAGCGCAAGTACGCGCCACCAAAGTTTTGGCCGAGAAATCGGATGACCAGAACGCGTTGTTCTGCATGGCCGTGACTCAGGGAATCACGATGGATTACACGGCGTTAGTCGAGAAACGGCAACTCAGCAGCCTTTCCTCGGCACGGCGTTCGAACGGCTACGCCCAGCGGCTTTTAAAGATCAATCCGCAGTTTTACGATGCCTATCTGACCACGGGTTTTTCGGAATACCTCCTGGCCAGCCTTCCGTTTTATGTGCGCTGGTTTGTGCACTTCGATGATGTGTCGGGCAGCAAAGACCGAGCCATCCACAACCTGCAGCTCGTAGCTAAGTGGGGCCGTTATTTGAAACCCTTCGCGCGAATCATGTTAGCCATCGTGTACCTCCGCGAGAAACAGCCGCTACAGACGCGTGCCCTGCTGGCCGAATTAGCAAGCGAGTATCCCAAGAATGAGCTGATTCGCAAAGAACTGTCCAAGGTGACGGCCCAGATCGAAGGCGGCGCCGTACTGACGCAGTAAAGAAATATGTCGCGGCTGGGTGTAGACTGTGCGCATGAATCGTCGTCAGGCGCTTTCTGTTGCACTTTGCTCCGCTCCCGCCGCCGCATTAGCTAACAGGCCCGCTGCTGACCGGCCGCGCTCGCAAGGCAAGCCATCGAAGATCACCAGCATCGAGGTTCTGCACCTCGAGAAGCCGCTCAAAGAACGCTTCTGGATGGCCAACGCTCCCATTGGAGGGGTCCATCCCCGCGCCACGCGTCTTATCGTCACGCTGCATACCGATTCCGGCATCAGCGGGCAAGGCGAAGGCTCGGGCGGAGGGGCCGACCTGTTCCGCAAGGGATTTGGCGATTTGATCCTGGGCGAAGATCCCTTCATGGTGGGGCGGATCTGTGAAAAGATGTTCGCCTCGACTTACAGCCGCGAACTCGTCAAGAGAGGCTGGTCAGAAAGAGGTGTCATCAGCGCCATGGCTCCGGTGGACGCGGCGCTCTACGACATCATGTCGAAATCCACCGGATTACCGCTCTATAAATTTTTGGGTGGCTATCGGGATTCGGTACCGGTCTACGTCACGGGCGGTTATTATCGCGAGGGTAAAGGCATTGCGGAGCTGGTCGAGGAGATACGCGGCTACGTGGATCAGGGGTTCAATGCGATCAAGCTTAAGGTCGGCGGAATCACTGGCGGCTATTCGGTGGATGACGATTATGCGCGAGCCAAAGTGGTGCGAGAAGCCGTGGGTCCCAAAATCAAATTGATGCTGGATGCCAATAATGGCTGGGATGTCGAGACCACCATCCGGGCTTCGAACAAAATGTACGACCTCGATATCACGTGGCTCGAAGAACCGCTGCACTGGTACGACGATGTGGAGCCCTTGAAGCAGGTCAAGCTCAACACGCGCATTCCACTAGCCTCGGGCGAACACGAAATCACGCGCTGGGGCGCGCGGCGGCTAATGGAGACGGGCGCAATCGATTTCGTGCAGTTCGACGCCAACGCGCATGGCGGCATCACGGAGTGGCGCAAGATCGCGGGGATGGCCGCCATGTGCCACATGCAGATGGCTCCGCACCACGAGCCCGTGCTGCATGGACATCTGCTGGCGTCGATTCCGAACGGGTATATTCTCGAATCATTCGCCAATCCCGATCGCGACCCGTTCTGGTTCGAGCTGTATGATGGGCGGCCGAAGATCGAAAAGAGCGTGCTGTATCTCGACGACACTCCCGGCATGGGTGTCGAGTTCAATCAAAAAGCTCTCGAGCGTTACGGAACCAAAGTTACCTAGCTTAGCTAAGCTAAGTTTTTCATGCCTTTCAGGCACAACAAACAATGAAACGGGCGCGCGGGCTGTCCTTGTGCTCGTGGCGGTACGATTCTATCATTTGTAGTTGCAAGAGCGCTCGAACCCTCTTCGGCCGCTGCCTAAATCCGTTTCAGGAGAGCTATAGCTAGCTAGTCGAAGCTAGCGCGCCCTTGCTCACGCAGTTGCTCCCTGTCGGAGCAGCCGCCAGCCCTAAAATTGAGTGATTTCGCACTCCGTTCAAACATGAAGCTACCGAGCACGCATGAGACAATAAAGATTGGGTTGTAAGCCGCATGGTTCGCGATGGAATTTATTATGCTACGGCACTGACTGCCGGCGGTGTGCTGCTATCGTTTGTGAGCTGGCCGTGGGCAGGAATTCCGCTGTTCGTGCTCGCGGCATTCTGCCTTTATTTTTTCCGTGATCCGGAGCGAGTGATTCCATCCGGCCCGGTGGCCGTCTCACCGGCGGACGGAAAGGTGGTGGGAGTCTGCCAGCGAAGACGCGTATCAGCATTTTTCTCAACATCTTCGATGTACATGTAAACCGCGCGCCCATCGGGGGGGTGATCAGCGACGTGCGTTATCGGAAAGGCCGGTTTCTGGTGGCCAGCAAAGAGTGCGCTTCGTCCGAGAACGAGCAGAATACACTCACCGTGGAAGGAAACAGCACGCGGGTAGTTTTCAGCCAGATTGCGGGTCTGATTGCACGGCGCATCGTCTGCAATAAGAAACCGGGCGACACTGTCGCTGCTGGCGAACGAGTGGGTCTGATCAAATTCGGCTCCCGCGTGGACGTTGTGCTGGGGATGGAGTGGGACATCGTAGTGCGCCCGGGGATGCATGTTTCGGCGGGTTCAAGCATTCTGGCCCGGCGCAATAATCTCTGTTCGAATGAGGGAGCCGTCGCAACCATGAGCACGTCGGAGCCTGTCACGTGCCGGGGCTGAATCTCAAAGAGCGGCTGGTTGATCCGCATTCGCCAGACCGGCGTCCGCGGCGCGCGGCATACGCGCTTCCGACGCTCTTCACGTCGGGAAATGTCTTCCTGGGCTTTCTTTCGGTGATGCAATCCCTGCAGGGCGCGATGGCCGCGGCCAACGGAACCACGGGAGCCGAGCACCACTTCGACATCGCCACCAAGACCATTGGACTGGCGTTCTTTCTGGACGGCCTTGACGGGCGCATCGCGCGCATGACCAATACCACCAGCGAGTTTGGCCGTGAGATGGATTCGCTCGCCGATGTGATCAGCTTCGGCATCGCGCCGGCCGTGCTGGCTTTTGCCTGGGGAGTGCAGTTCGTGGATCCGAGCATTGGCACCGGAATGCACGATCAGATCCTGCGTATTGGCCAGTTTGTTGCCTTTCTGTTCCTTCTGTGCGGTGCCGCACGTCTGGCGCGTTTCAATATCCAAAAGCATCCGGTTCCCAAGAACCCCGGCAGACCAGATCGCAAATACTTCGTAGGTCTCCCGATCCCGGCCGCGGCGGCCATGGTGTCGGCCACTGTGTACGCGGCGGACTCGGTACCGGTGACCTCCTGGGTGTTATGCATCGCGTGGCAACTGCTGCTGGTGCTGCTCTCGTTTCTGATGGTCAGCACATGGAGGTATTACAGCTTCAAAGACGTCAATCTTCTGCGGCCGCGATCGCCGTTGACCGTAATCCTTCTGGGCAGCCTGATTTACCTGATCTGGAATTACTCGCAGCCCGTGCTGGTGGCCTGTGCCGGCGCCTATGTAGCGAGCGGAATCGTGATTCGTATTGGCGGAATTATTCGACGACACCTGCGGCACGCCCCTCCCCGGCATCCGGAGCACCAGGTTGGCTAAAACTGCGAGGTTGGCCGTGGTGGGAAGCGATTCCCTGATCGGCCGCGAGATTCGCGATCTGGTGGCTGAGTCCAGCCTTGCCGGCGATGTCAGCCTGATTGCCGCCGGAGTAGAGGAAGCCGGTAAGATCACTGAACAAAGCGGCGAGCCGGCATTCGTCGTGCCGCTCGAGCCCAAAAGACTGGAGGCCGCCGACATTATTTTTCTGGCCGGACCGGCCGAACCCACTAAATCCGTTCTTGAAATTTCCCCTGAGGCGGGCGTGATCGATTTCAGCTACGCGGCGGAAAATAATTCGAACGCCAGGTTGCGCGCGCCCATGGCGGAGCCACGCGGCTATCGGGTTTCCAAGGATTCGCCGCAAGTGATCGCGAACTCGGCGGCGATCGCGATGGCCGTTGTGTTGACCCGGCTGCATGCGGCGCACCCTGTCCGCAGTGCGGTGGCTCAGGTTTTCGAGCCGGCGAGCGAACGAGGGGCAGCGGGACTCGACGAACTACAGCGCCAGACCATCAGCCTGCTGTCATTCAAAAGCCAGCCCAGAGAAATTTTCGACGCACAACTGGCCTTCAATTTGCTGCCCCGTTTGGGCGAGGCAGCCCCGGTGCCGCTCGAAGAATCCGAGGTCCGGGTTGAACGGCACCTGGCTTCGCTGCTTGCAGCTTCCGGTAAAGCGCCCATGCCGTCGCTGCGCGTGATTCACGCGCCGGTGTTTCATGGATACAGCATTTCTCTCTGGGTGGAGTTCGAGGCCAATCCTGGTGTCGCGCGTGTCGAGCGCGCGCTCGATTCCGACCCCATCGATGTGCGCACGGGGGATACTGAGCCACCCCACATTGTCGGCATGGCCGGGCAAAACGGGCTGGCCGTGAGTGTTGCTGCAGATCGGAATCATTCACAGGCCTGCTGGGTCTGGATTGTTGCCGACAATTTGCGCTTGCGCGCCGAAAACGCCATTCTGGTGGCGGAACAACTGGTATGAACCGGAACTGTCTGGCGCCGGCGCAATCGGCCGGTGAAATGAGCGATCCGATTTGCCGCTCATTGTTGCGATGCTTCCTGGCGGTCCTCTGTTGTTTTTCCTCTCTGGTCATATCTTCGTGCGGCTACCACGTCGCGGGCGGCGCCGGGAAAGCTGACCTGGTCCCGAAGAATGTAAAAACGATCGCCATTCCAGCGTTCAGCAACTCGACTACACGCTACAAATTGTGCGATTTTCTTCCGCAGGCCATCACGCGGGAGTTTATCTCACGCACGCGCTACCAGATTGTGAATAACCCGACTCAAGCCGACGCCGTGCTGCAGGGAGCGGTCGTGAACTTCTTCGCTTACCCGACGGTATTAGATCCCAAGACCAACCGTGCGGCGGCCGTGCAGGCAATTGTCCAAATGCGCATCACCTTGCGGGACCGTGCCACCAACAGCATCATTTTCAATCGCCCGAACATGGAGTTTCGCCAGACTTACGAGATCAGCGTGGACCCGGCCGCCTATTTCGACGAGAGCGACGTCGCCAACCAACGCTTGAGCAGGGACGTGGCACGCACTGTGGTGAGCGCGATTCTGGATAATTTCTGATGACACCAGCGCAGTTTGTGACACGAATCAAACGTCAGGAAATCGAGCCTGCCTATCTGTTTCTGGGCGGGGAAGATTATGAGCGCAAACGCTGCCGCGACGTTCTGATTACCACGCTGCTAACGCCAGAAGAACGCGAAGCCGGCATCACGCAGTACGACCTGAACGACAATTCCCTGGCCCAGGTGGTGGATGATGCGCGGTCGTTGTCGCTATTCGCGCCAAGCCGAGTCATTCTGGTTGCGAACGCTGAAGCGGCACTGCCGCGGGGAAAGGCGGAAGAAGATTCGGATGGCGATACGGCCGGCGATACGGCCGGCGAGGATGCAGACCTCCTCTCCCGGTATTTGAAAGATCCATCTCCCGGCGTGGTACTTCTTTTCGACGTGCGCCGTTTCGAGCTTGAAGGCGAGGACAAGAGGAGATTGGAGCGCATTCGCAAGTTCTATTCGGCCATCGCAGATGCCGTGGAACTGCGCCGGTTCTCAATGGATGATGCTCGTGCCGAGGCGCAGGCACTGACCAAAAGCTCGCGAGTCACAATAGAGCCAGAGGCGCTCGAT
>QHXW01000534.1 GCA_003223115.1 Acidobacteriota bacterium | reverse complement strand
TAGGCCATAAATTTCACAAAATCTGCCTCGCTCCGATGAGAAACCTAGACCCCATGTGGCATGCATTCCGCTTTTTGGTCCAGTGTGTAGGACTGCTTACGGTAACTTTGGCAGCGGTAGAGAGCACGCTTGTGCCCCGGCTCACGTCTGGAGCAACTGACGGCGGCCTCCAAGTACGTCGTGGTGGGACAGGCGGACGGGTCCTGGTCGGCGTGGGACTGCGGCCCATCAGTTCATCTGGACGCATTACGAGCTGGAGGTTCGTGAGCGCTGGAAAACAGATGCGCTGGCGGCCACAAAAATTGTTGTGAGCGAGCCCGGCGACGCGGTAAACGGCGTCACGATGCGAATCGCGGGTGCGCTGCCGTTCGAGAGTGGCGAAGAAGTATTGCTGTTTCTGTATCGGACGCCGGTGGGATGCGGTGGTCAGGGCAAATACACGATCGAGCGGCCTGATGCGGGAAAGGGCCGCGTTCGCGCAAATCTGGCGCAAGTGGAACTGGTCGAGCCGGCCCGCAACGCCGCGACAGGCGCTATCTCAGCAAACGCGGCTCGAAAACTTTGACGGCCTGCGCCTCTCCGAACTCAAGACCAAGCTGCGACGTGGAACGCCAAGCGCAGAAGGCACGGCAATAATGCAGTCCGGCCTCAAACTCGCGCCGGCGCTTGCCATTCTGTTCTCCTCCTGGGCTCAAGCCTGCGAACCGCTGAGCACGCCAGGCAAGTCTTGAGTGCCGCGCGGATGGCGGTGACGCTCAATGTGGTGCAGGATGATGGCCGGATTATTGACAGCGATATACTGTTCAACCCGGTATACACGTTCTCAACCACGCTCGCGCCGGGACAACTATGACGAGTAATCGCTGGTCACGCATGAACTGGGCCACGCGCTGAGGGCGAACTATTCAACGGTTTTGGCGGCGGCCATGTTTCAATCGATGCCCAGAGGTGAAGACCTGGAATTACAGCTGAGCGCCGACGACATCGCGTGCGTCACGGCAGTGTATCCCGCCACCGGAAGTGCCGGAATGTTTGGTACCATCGCCGGAGCGGATTCACTCGGAGGAGCCCCGGTGCGCGGCGCCTCAGTAGTAGCGCTCGACGTGAATGCCGGTGTGACGGTCGCATCTCTCTCAAGCAGGGACGGAACATTTGCCGTCTCCGGGCTTCCGCCGGGCTCTTATATGCTCTACGCGGAGCCCCTTGTGGGGCCGGTGCTGCCGGCCAACCTCAACGCATCCTCGAGCCAGATCGACACGGCTTTCTCCAGCGGTTTCTTGGGAAGCGTGGGAAATCCTTTAACGCTGGAGGTCAGTGGCGGTGCTACAGTGCGCGCGATCTTATCGGCACACCCGGCCGCGGATCTGCGTATTGCAGCCATTGGCCTCGGATCTCCGGGAGGTTCCGGCGATTTCAGCGAATTCGGAGAAGGAGCAATCCAGCTCGCTTCCGGACAGTCCACGGACCTGATGCTGACAGGTCCTGGAATCGACGAGTCCGTCCTCGAGGGTGGCGTGAAACTGTTGGGCCCGGCATTGCATGTGCGGCCGGGTTCAACCCGCATCGATCCGAGTCTCATCCTGAATGGAATGCTCATCATCCGTCTGACGGTCGACGTTTCGCCCCGTTCGAGCATGGCGGTGGGGAGCATCGTGGTGATGCAGGGCGATAGCGCCGCAACGTACACTGCGGCGCTCGTGATTACGGCCTCGCATCCTTCGTTCACGGCCGCGAGCCTGGTAAACGCCGCGAGTTATGCCGGCGGCGGTGTGGCGCCGGGTGAGATTGCGACCCTGTTTGGCTCGGGCCTCGGGCCGCCCGAAGCTATCCAAAGCTCGGGATTTGATGCGGCCAGCGGAGGCTTGCCGGTGGAACTCGGCCGCGTCGCGGTTACTTTCGATGACGTGCCGGCGCCATTATTTTATGTATCGGCAGGGCAGATCAATCTGCGGGCGCCTTTCGAAATAGCGGGGAAGCAAACGACCACGGTCGTGGTCACGAGCGCGGGGATTCCGAGCACCAGGATCGAAGTGAAATTAGTCACGGCGCACCCCTTGCATATTCGTTGGGAACGCAACATCCCAAGCCATCGCACTCAATCAGGACGGCAGGATCAACTCGGCGTCACATCCGGCCCCGTCCGCGAGTGTGATCACTCTATTCGCGACCGGTGCAGGCATAGTAAATCCGCCGGTTAAAACCGGGCGGCCCGCGCCACATTCGCCTCTTTCGTTCGCCAGTTCCGTTCGCCAGTTCCACCACAGCAACGATCGGCGGCTCGGCGGCGTAGCATCTAAAATCCGCTTGCAGGGATGACGCCGGGATTCGTGGGGCTCATGCAAATCAACGTCGAAGTTCCGGCGGGGATCAAGCCCGGCAGTGCTGCGCCTGTGCAAATTGCAGTCGGCGGCATCACCAGCCTTGGCAAAGCAACCACCGCTGTGAGTAGCCGGGAAACAAATCGTCTGGAGAACTAGAAATTTCCGCGCAAACGCAGGGAGTACGTTCTGGGAGCGCCGATGGCGGTGCCGGAAAACAAGCTGGCGAAGTTGATCACATTCAGCCGGTCCGTCACGTTCAGAACATCAGCCTGCAAGCTGAACTCGTGCTGGTCTCTTCGCCAAAGCTGGAACCCGAGTGACGCATCGAGCGAGTAGGACGGGCGTAGACGGCTGCGGGCGAAATTCACGCGGCTCAACACCTCTGGCCCGTAACGCCTGGCAAGTTCGCCCGTGTCCACGTTGTCTTCCAGCTCGATCGGCAGCCCGCTTCCGTACCAGGCGCCAACTGCCGCCCATAACCTCGATCCCAAAGCGGTTCGCAGGCGCGCGCGAGCTGTATTGCGCTGATCCTGCGTGATACGAAAACGATTATTGGAGCGCAGGAGTTCAGCCGCATTTTCTTCAAGAAAAAGCCCGCCCGTCACGGGAAACCGTCCAGTGCCGGACATGTTGGCCCACGAAATGAAGCCCGAGAACGGACCCCAGCGCGGTATCTCCATCTGACCTTCGATTCCATGAATCGCCGCGCTTGCGAACGAGATGGGAAATGTAACCCCGGTGTTGAGCAGAAGGTCGTCGTCGGAGAAGTTGCGGATTCTCCGCTGGTAGTAACTGCCAGTTAGCCGCGCGCGTCCGAACAGCGTCTTGGCGAAGCCGGCTTCGAGGTAATTTCCGTGAGCCGGCGGAACCGGCAGCCCGGTCGCAGTCTCGGTCAACCGTTGAGCAGCGGCGGAACTCGCGAGTAACAGATTTTCGATTGCCGGAATTTCAAATACACGGTCATAAGATGCGCGCAACACCAGGCCGGCCAAGGGCCACGACCACGCCACACTGAGCCGCGGGCTCCACGCGGATTCCCGTACCAGCAAGCGATAGGTATCGCGGCGTATGCCGGCGCTGATGCTCCAGCGTCCGGCTTGAATCATGTCCTGAGCGAAGGCGGCGCTCTCGAGGCCGCGGCGGGAGTCGAGAAAATGTAATTGCGGCGGAACGTCCGCGGGGAAAAATGCCGCGTCCGTAATCCGGTAATCGAAATTCTCATGGACGGACGTGCGGATCGCCTCACCGCCGGCCTTGATTTCGTGGCCGCCCCTGTGCGCGGAAACCACTCCGCTGAAGTAGCCCTCGCGAACCCCCCGGCCCTGATCCGCCAAAATCGGCACCGAAAGAGTATTCGACCATAGGCTCGCGGCGAGGTCACGGACCATGGCGCGAGCGTTCACGAGCAGGCGGGACGAAATGGTGCGTTGGTAGGACACCTGGCCCGAGGTCTCCTGATTTGTCCGGTCTTCCCGTTGGCCTACTTGAAATTGCAAGCGCTCGTCTGGAACCAGAAAACCTGCGCGTCTGTGTGCCATTGTGACCCGCAAACGGTCCCGCTCGCTCAAATCCGCGCCAAAACGCGCGGTGCCGCCTCCGGTTGTGGCCTTGTTCGTGTCATTCTGCTGGGACGGAGGATCCAGATAGCGCTCCGTATAGGCAGATTCCAGGTTGATCCCTGCCAGCAGACTGCCCCGGGAATATTGGGAGGTGAGAAAACCATTTGCCGTGGAATAACTGCCGCCCTCGAACACCGCCGCGCCGTGCCAGCCCGGCTGCATGTTTTCGTCGGATGTGATCTCGATAACGCCTCCAAGTTTTCGGCCATACTCGGCGGGATATCCCGAGGCGCGCACGTTCATGGAAACAAACTCGTCGATATTCAGGCTGGGCGCGAAGGCCGGTGAGCGGTTGTCGACGATGGGAAAACCATCAATCACGTATTGGGTGTTGTACTCGGCGCCGCGCGGGTGCAACACGCCGTTGGCTTCTACCAGCCAGCCGGGCTGCATCTGCACCAGGTCGGTCAATTCCCTGCCGGGACCGCTGCCCGGCCTCTCCTGAATGGCCTCGTGACCGACAAAGAACACCAGCGCAGCGCGTTGGGCGTCAAGAAGCGTGGCTGAATCTTTGACCTCGACCGACGTTTCCACGGGCGCGAGGCTCAGAGGGACCGTGTACTCGAGCGGCAATTCCGAGCGAATGGCGATCAAGGCGGAGTGAGTGCCGAAGCCGGGCCGCTCAAGCTCCAGACGGTACACTCCGAACGGCAGGTTTCTCGCGATGTAGCGCCCTTGTTTATCGGTGGAGAACTTCTGCTTGAGATGGATGGCCTGGTTGACCAGTTGGCCGGAAGCTTCGACGCCAGCTCCCGAGGTGTCCAGCACAGTGAGATGCAGCTCTCCGCCGCCCCTTTGTGCGGAGAGCATTGCGGCCGCGGCCAACAGCACCATGCAGCATTTCACTCGTCGGCTCACCTCTGCTCCGATGTTACCGAATGCGACGTGATGCTGACTGGTTCGTTAGTCCAACCGATAAAACTTCACGGCCGTTGCACCCAGCAACTTCTCCCGCACCTCGACGGCCTGAGGTCCCAGGGCTTGTGTGAACGCCGCCAGCACCTCTTTCCAGGTGCCGGCCAAGGTACACACGGGCCAATCGCTGCCAAACATGAGGCGGTCCGGCCCAAAAAGTTTCATGACGTGCTGAACGTAAGGACGCAGGTGCCCAGCTTTCCAGTTTTGGCCGGCTTCGGTGATCATTCCGGAAAGTTTGCAATGCAATCGCGGAATCTTTGCCGCGGCTTCCATGTCTTCGGCCCAACCATCCATGGTTTGGGCAGCAATCGGGGGCTTCGCGATGTGGTCAATCACCATGCGCAACTCGGGAAGGCGCTCGGCCAGGCGCGGCACGAGTTTCAGGCGTGGCGGGCGAAGCAACAAATCGTAAGGAATCCCCCGGCGGGCAAGTTCCTGGAGGCCGGCCAGCACGTCTGCGCGCAGCAGCCAGTTCACATCGGGCTCGTCGTGGACCAGATGACGCACGCCTTTGAATTTTGGATGGCGCCCGAGTTCGTCGAGCGTGTAGCCCAGGCGCGCGTCCGTCAAATCCACCCAGCCCACCACGCCGCGTATGAATTCGTGCTGCGACGCCAGTTCGAGCAGCCAGTGCGACTCTTCGATGATTACGTTGGCCTGAACCACGACGGATCCGTCGAAGCGGTTGCGCTTCAAAATCGTTTCGAGCTGTTGCGGGAGAAAATTACGGTGCAGCGGAGATTCGCCAGGCATCCAGGGGTAACCGAAGCGGTGAATGTCCCAGAAGTGCTGGTGCGCGTCGATCCGCATTCGTCCATAATAAAGTGAACCCGGATTGCCGTTTCGGCGTTCCCCCCCAACGGATGACCTGCGCGGTCGAGACTAAAGGCCTGATCAAGATATTTCGAAACCGCTGGACCGGCAAAGAAGTGCGGGCGGTGGACGGAATTTCGCTCAACGTGGAGCACGGTTCCACCTTCGGACTGCTGGGACCGAACGGCGCGGGCAAGACTACTTTCGTCAAGCTGCTGCTATCGTGCGCGCATCCGACCGCGGGCCGCGCTATGATCTTCGGCCGGGATTCCCGCGAGTCCGAAGCCCGGCGGCCGGCTGGCTATTTGCCCGAAAATCATCGATTCCCTACTTACATGACCGGACACGGCATGCTGGATTTTTATGGCGCGCTCTCCGGGATGGACGCCACGGCTCTGCGCAAGCGAATTCCCGAACTGCTTGCCACGGTGGGACTGGCCGAGTGGGGCGCCGTGCGGCTGGGTAAATATTCAAAAGGCATGCTGCAACGCGTGGGGCTGGCGCAGGCGCTGATGCACGCTCCGTCGCTATTAGTCCTGGATGAACCGACCGACGGCGTGGACCCCATCGGGCGGCGGCAGATCCGCGATATCCTGCAAAGCCTGGAACAGCAGGGCGTGACGATTTTCCTCAATTCGCACTTGCTGGCCGAAGTGGAGCTGTTCTGCCGGGACGTGGCCATCATTCACCGCGGCAAGGTCGCGCTCGAAGGCAGGGTCAAGGATTTAACGGCGGGGAGTGGCTATCGCGTGGAGGCCGAAAGCGTGCCGGAGCGCTTGCAAAAGGAACTTCGCACCAAAGCCAAGTCGGTGGCCGAGCGCAACGGCCATATTGAATTTCTATTTGGCAGCCGTGACGAGGCCAATCAGGCGCTCGATCTGTTGCGGGCTGGAGGCTGCGCAATCGAAACCATGGCACGCACAAGCAGCACGCTGGAAGATGTTTTTGTGAAGACCGTCAATGAACAGTAAAACGGGCATTGTCACGTGGGCGCTGGTGCGGGACACATTCCGCGAAGCCTTCGCCCGCAAGATCTTCTGGGGATTTTTCGGCTGCTCGACGGCCCTGATTCTGTTTTTCATCTTCATTATGAAGATCGACGTCGTAGAGGGAGCCGTGGCCACGGTCTCACTATTCGGCAATACGACCCGCGGCCATGATGTTCAGCGTTTGGTTCGTCAGGCGCACGCGGGGATCGCAGCTTTTCTCTACACGGCTGGAATGTTTCTCGCGGTGTTTGCCTCGGCCGGCCTGATTCCCACGGTGTTTGAGCCGGGCCGCATTGAGCTGCTGCTCTCGAAACCGGTGGAGCGTTACCACATTCTGCTGGGCCGCTATCTTGGCAACGTGCTGGTGATCGCGGCCAACGTTTTCTACCTGGTGCTCGGCGTCTGGATTATTTTCGGGGTGAAAACCGCGGTGTGGACTCCCGGATTTCTGTGGTCGAGCGTGATCATCGTGTTTGTCTTCTCTGTGCTGCTGACGGTGGTGCTGTTGATCGCCGTCGTGTGGGAGAGTGCCGTGGTCGCCATGATGGTGGCCTTTGCCATCATGTTCATGAGCCCGATTTTGGCTCAGCAGAGTCTGCTCGAGCGGCTGCTCACGTCGGAATGGTCGCGCAACACCATACGGGTGCTGTATTACGCGCTCCCAAAAATATTCGACCTGGGCCGGTTGGCACGCGCTCTGGTATTGGGAGATCCCGTCATCGACTGGATGCCGGTGTGGAGTTCGGCGCTATTCGGTTTGGTGACGCTGAGCGGGTCACTTTATGCGTTCGGGAGGCGCGACTATTGATGCTGCGCGCTTGTGGTGCGGTTTTGCTGGCGCTCGGGGCCGCGGGGTGCAACTCGGCGCAAATCGGCCGGTCACGCGTTGACTCCACGCTTGCAGCGTTCATACCGCCTGATGCCACGGTTCTGGCCGGCGTGCGGATGGACCAGGTGCGGGCGACGCCCATCTTTCAAAAAATGACTGTGCAGAAACAATTTCCGCGCCTTGATGAATTCGCTCGCGCGACGGGATTTGATCCTCGCAAAGACGTGCGCGACCTGTTGATCGGCTCAAACGGCCGGGACACTGTAGTGGCCGCCCGCGGAACCTTCAACCTCAAATCGGGGGAAGGCGCTACAAAGACAACTTACAAAGGGTACACGTTGTACCAGCGCGACCAGGGTGGCGTGGCGCTGATTGATTCCACGACAGCCGTTGCTGGGAATCTTACGGCCGTTCACGCGGCCATCGACCGCTTCAAAGCCGGTGACCGGACCGGACCTCGAAGCCTGCTGGCGCGTGCAGGCGAGATCGCGGCAGAGAACCAGGTCTGGTCGGTGTCGAATGCCTTCGACAATCTGATGATCGGAAGATTTCCGCAAGACGGCAATGCCGCGGGCGTGGGCCGGATGCTCGGTTCGCTCGAGAACACGACGGCAGCGGCGGATTTACGCTCGGGTGTGCGCGGCTACCTCAACGGCCTGTGCCGCACCGACCAAGATGCCAAGAATCTGGGTGATAGCGCGCGCGGGCTGGTGGGACTCGGTAGGCTTAGCGTCCCCGATAATCAGCCCGAGTTGTTAAAGCTGTGGGATGGGATCAAGGTCGATCAGCAGCAGCGCACGGTGAAGATCACCGTCGCGATCCCGCAAGATCTGGTTGACAAGCTCGTCGAGATGTTTGCGAAGCGGCTCCGGATTGCGAAAGATGATCAGTCGCCCGCGGGTGATTCGCCCGGCGATGCAGCGGCCGTTTGCGGCTTCTTTGGCGGTGGAATCCCATCTCCCAGAATTGAACTTCCGCCCTCACTGATATAGTTGCGGTTCCAGGCGGGAATCTCGACCACGACATCTCCTTTGACCAGGGCCTGGCAGCCGAGCCGGGAGTGGGGCGTGAGGTCCGCAGCCATGTCGACGCGATCCATCTCGTCATCGTCTGCATCGGATAAATGAGCGTCGTTGCCGTCTTTGACCACAACGTGACAGGTGGTGCAGGCGCAGTTTCCGCCGCAGGCGTGTTCCAGATGAATGCCAAAGTTGAGTGCAATGTCGAGCAGCGATTCGGGTTTTCCGTGCCCTTTATACGGCAATTTACCGGACTCGAACTCCACGGTTCTGCCCACCGGCAGGAACGTCACTTTAGGCACATCACAATTATAGCCAGTTTCGACAGCCGTCGCTGGTTTCCCGTAAGTAACTGTAACCACAGTAAATAAAACAATGAATCGAAACCCCTGAATCTCCATCGACAATGTGTAGTACAATTTTCAAACAAGGGCTCTGGATGAGTGAATCAAACACAAGAAGCCTCGCAAAGGCGGTCAGCTACCGGGTGCTGGGATCTACGGGCACGGTTCTGGTTTTCTTTATCTTGAGTGGAAACATCACGCTGTCGCTGGGTGCGGGAGCCATCGACTCGCTGCTCAAGATTGCCCTCTACTTCTTGCATGAGCGCATGTGGAACTACATTCCATACGGCCGTCCGAAGCCGCCGGAATACCAGATCTGAGTTTTGATCAGAAGTAAATCGCTATCTTGCCGGCCGGCAGTCCGGGGCCTGTAAACGCCGCTGGTATACTCGGATTTTGGTGTTTCATCTCCTCGAACAGCGAATCCAAGAAACTTTTCAAAAGCACATCGCGACGCGATACGCACTGGATGTGCCGATTGTCATTGAGCAGCCCAAGCAGCCTGATTTCGGCGAGCTGGCGCTGCCTGTGGCGTTCCATCTGGCGAAGCAGCTCAAGCAAGCGCCCCGCAAAATTGCCGCCGAACTGGTGGCGGACATTGGCGCGATCGACGGCATTGCGGCGCTCGAGGTGGCAGGCAATGGCTACATCAACGTCCGCTTTGATCGAGCGCGTTACGGCCAGGCGCTGCTCGATCCTCCGCCGGAAATGAAAACTCCGTCGAGTGAGAAAATCATCGTTGAACACACCAACATCAACCCCAATAAGGCCGCGCACATCGGGCATCTTCGCAACGCTACGCTGGGCGACACTTTTGTACGCATGCTGCGCGGTCTCGGCAAGTCCGTCGAGGTGCAGAATTACATCGACAACACGGGTGTGCAGGTGGCGGACGTGGTGGTGGGGTTTCAGCACATAAGGCCGATGCCCCTTGAGCAAGTTGAGGTGGTAGCAGAACAACCTAGGTTCGATTACTACTGCTGGGACCTCTACGCCGATGTTTCCGCGCATTACGAGAAGGACCCCACGGCGCTCCAGTTGCGGAGAGATGCGCTGCATTCGATCGAGAGAGGGGTAGGCGGTACCAGTCGGCTCGCAGAGATTATCTCGAACGCGATTGTCAAGGCGCACTTGAACACGATGCTCCGGCTTGGAGTGAAGTACGACGTCCTGCCACGGGAGAGCGAGATCCTGAGGTTGCACTTCTGGGACGCGGCATTCGCTCTCTTGCAAGAGCGCGGAGCTGTCGTCCATGAAACTCAAGGCAAGAACGATGGTTGTTGGGTGATGCGCGCCGCCGCCTTCTCCGAAGGATCTGAAGATGACAAAGTCATCGTGCGCTCGAACGGCACCGTAACATACGTTGGAAAGGACATCGCCTACCAGCTCTGGAAATTCGGTTTGCTTGGAAAAGACTTCTTCTATCGGAAGCTCGACTATAACAAGTACGAAGTCTGGGTGACAACCAACCGACCTCCGGATCCCAAATCCCAAATCCCGTCCTTCGGCCGCGCCACGCGCGTATACAACGTCATCGATGTGCGGCAATCGTATCTGCAGGATGTAGTGGTGGCGGGCTTGCGTGCGCTAGGTTTCAACCAGCAGGCGGACCAATCAGTTCACTTTTCGTACGAAATGGTCGCGCTCTCCCCACGCTGCGCCGCCGAGCTGGGAATTGAAGTCCCGGGGGAAGACCGCAACCGGCCCGTCGAGGTTTCTGGACGAAAAGGCTTCGGCGTGAAGGCTGACGATTTGATCGACAAACTGATCAGCAAAGCGCTGGATGAGGTAGCATCGCGGCACGCGGAGGCATCGGCTGAGGAGCAACGCTCGATCGCAACTCAAATCGCCATCGGCGCACTGCGCTATTTTCTGCTGAAATTCACGCGAAGTTCGGTCATTGCGTTTGACTTTCAGGAAGCGCTGAGTTTCGAAGGTGAAACCGGGCCCTATGTGCAATACGCCGCGGTGCGCGCGCGCAATATCTCACGCAAGCTCGAACAGAAAGGTGAACGCGTGCCCGATTTCCGCGCCGAGCTGAATGCGGCGGCGTTCGGCCATCAATTACAGTCGGAAGATTTCTGGCAGTTGCTGCTCGCGGCTTCGAAAGCCGATCGAGCGCTCGAGCGCGCAGTGACGGCCGGTGAGCCTGCGCACGTGGCGAAGTACGCGTTCCAGGTGGCCCAGGCGTTCAACAATTTCTATCACCTGTACCCCATCATTCACGAGCAGAACCGCGAGAAGAAGGTATTCTTGCTTTGGATGACTGATTTCTTCCGCTCCCAACTCGAGCGTACTCTGGACGTGCTGGGCATCGAAGTTCCGGCTTACATGTAGCGCCACCGCAGCGCGCTCGTCGCCTCACTGTGCCAGAATTTAAGGATGGCCAGCAAAAACTCTTTTGGCGCCCGGGCGGCATTGCGCGTCCGTGATAACAGTTACGAGATTTTTCGGCTCGCGCAGTTGCAAGAATCGGGCGTAGGAAACATCTCGCGACTGCCGTTCTCGACCAAAATCCTTCTTGAAAACCTGCTCCGCCACGAAGATGGCCGTAAAGTATCCGAACAGGATGTCGATTACGTAGCGCGTGGCGTGAGTGGGCCGGATGCTCACGAGATCAGCTTCATGCCGGCGCGCGTGCTGCTGCAGGATTTCACCGGCGTGCCCGCGATCGTGGATCTGGCGGCGATGCGCGACGCACTGGTGGCGATGGGCGCCGACGCGACACTGGCCAATCCGCTTTTGCCCGCCGATCTGGTGATCGACCACTCCGTACAAGTAGACAAATTCGGCAGCAAAGACGCATTCTCGATTAACGCGCTGCTGGAATTTCAGCGCAACCGAGAACGCTACATGCTCTTGCGCTGGGGCCAGACAGCCTTCAAGAATTTTCGCGTTGTGCCGCCGGACACCGGTATCGTCCACCAGGTAAATCTCGAATATCTGGCCTCGGTGGTGTTTCGCAATCAAACGCGCCCGACCTGGCAGGCATACCCGGATTCTCTGGTCGGCACCGATTCGCACACCACCATGATTAACGGTTTGGGCGTGCTGGGCTGGGGCGTGGGCGGCATCGAAGCCGAGGCGTGCATGCTGGGCCAGCCGATCTCGATGCTGCTGCCTCCCGTGGTCGGGTTCAAGGTACACGGACGTTTGCGCGAAGGCTGCACCGCGACCGACTTGGTCCTTACCGTCACCGAGATGTTGCGCAAGAAAGGCGTCGTGGGCAAGTTCGTCGAGTTCTATGGCAATGGTTTGAGTTCACTGGGCCTTGCGGACCGCGCGACTGTGGCCAACATGTCTCCCGAGTACGGCGCCACCATGGGATTTTTCCCCGTCGATGCCGAAACGTTGAACTATCTGCGGTTCACAAATCGGCCTCCGGAACTGCTAGATCTGGTCGAAGCGTATTCGAAGGAGCAGGGCCTGTTCAGAACGGACGCAACGCAGGACCCGCTGTTCTCGGACACCATCGAGCTGGATCTCGCGACGGTAGTGCCGTCAATGGCCGGCCCGAAGCGCCCACAAGACCGTGTCAACCTTCCGGACGTCAAAGCGAATTTCAAAGCATCGTTCTCATCGGCTGCGAAGAAAAAAGTCGCCATCCAGATGAACGGTACCAAGGCGGAGGTGGATAGCGGCGTGGTAGTGATCGCCGCGATTACGAGTTGTACCAACACTTCGAATCCGTCGGTGATGATTGGCGCGGGCCTGCTGGCGAAAAAGGCCGTTGAACGCGGATTGAAACCGAAACCCTGGGTGAAGACCAGTCTCGCGCCGGGCTCGAAAGTGGTCACGGATTATCTGATCGAATCGGGGCTGATGCCGTATCTCGAACAGTTGAATTTTCATCTGGTGGGTTATGGCTGCACTACGTGCATCGGCAACAGTGGGCCGCTTCCCGATGCGGTGGCCGATGCGGTCCAAAAGGAGAACCTGGTGGTGGCCGCAGTGCTCAGTGGTAACCGCAACTTCGAAGGCCGCATCAACGCGCTGGTGAAGGCCAATTACCTCGCTTCGCCCCCGCTGGTGGTGGCATACGCGCTGGCAGGCCGCGTGGACGTGGATCTCGACCGGGACCCGCTGGGCGAAGATCAATCTGGCGCCCCGGTTTATCTGCGCGACGTTTGGCCCACGACGCGGGAAATCGAGGAGACGATTCGCCGCTCGGTACGCCCGGACATGTTCCGGCACGAATACGAAAGGGCGTTCGAGGGCGATGCGACCTGGAAATCGCTTCCCACGCCGACCGGTAGCAGCACGTACGCCTGGGATGAGAAATCAACCTATATCAAAAAGCCTCCTTACTTCGAAAAGATGGCAGATCCCGGCCAAGCCATCTCAGGCCTAAGGGGCATGCGCTTGCTGGCGCTTCTGGGGGATTCCGTGACCACGGATCACATTTCGCCCGCGGGCTCAATTCCTGTCGAGAGCCCGGCCGGACGCTACCTGATTGCGCAGGGAGTGAAAGCGCAGGATTTCAATTCTTATGGAGCCAGGCGCGGCAACCATGAAGTGATGGTGCGCGGCACGCTGGCCAACATTCGTTTGCGTAACCAGCTCGCGCCGGGCACTGAAGGCGGCTGGACTGTTCACATGCCGGATGGAGAGCAGATGTAGATCTACGATGCCTCGGTCCGCTACCAGCGAGAGGGCGTACCGCTCATGATTATCGCGGGCAAGGAATACGGTGCCGGATCCTCTCGTGATTGGGCGGCGAAGGGCGTTCTGCTGCTGGGCGTTCAGGTCGTTCTGGCGGAGAGCTTCGAGCGCATTCATCGCACCAATCTAGTAGGAATGGGAGTGTTGGCCTTGCAGTTCCTGCCTGGCGAAAACCCGCAGTGCTTGAAACTAACCGGCCAAGAGACGTACCACATCGCAGGTGTGGCCCAGGCGCTCTCGAGCGGCGGCCGGGCAACCGTGCGCGCGGTGGATGACAAAGGCATTGAAAAAGAATTCGAAGTGCAGGTGCGCGTCGACACGCCGCAGGAAGCCGAATACTACCGGCACGGGGGCATTCTGCCGTTTGTGCTCCGTCAGATCGCCGGGGCACCGGTGGGCGCTTGAGCACGGCATTAGCCTAGGGTAAGAAAGGCTGCGCTGAATTCAGGCGAGTTGCCGTGAGGCCGCGCGTCCGCATAAAATCTTGGTGGGTATGTCCGATCGTGCATTTTTGTTTATATTCAGTTGCGCCGTCATTCTGGCGTCCCTAGGCGCCGCCATCTGGCTGGTTGCGACCGGCCAGGCGGCCTATGTGGATGGGCTTTTTCTATTGCTGATGTGTTTGTTGGTGGCCTTCGCCTTCGGTCTCTACGTGATGTTCATGATCCGGCGCGCCATAGAATCGCTGGAAGCCCCGGCCGCCGCGAAGACCGCCAAACCAGCGTCGGGCACGCAAACCAAAGCGGCTAGTGGAACACCAGCCAAGACAGCGCCACTGGTCTCGGCGGAGAAAACCGAGTAGCCCAATCCTCGCCAG
>QHXW01000533.1 GCA_003223115.1 Acidobacteriota bacterium | reverse complement strand
CGCTCAGGGTCACCGTGCCCGTGGAGGATTGCAAGCCGCCAACAACACTCGTCGGGTTCAGCGCCAGCAAGGAGAGGATTGGTCCGACGATAATGCTCAATGCCTGAGTAGCCGTCTGCGCAGGAGCACCCGAGTCGGTCACTTGAACGGTGAAGTTGCTGGCCCCCACAGTGGTCGGCGTGCCGGAGATCTGTCCGCTGGTGGACAGAGTCAAGCCTGATGGCAGAGTTCCTGAAAGCAGCGACCAAGTATACGGGGTGGTGCCGCCGACAGCCGCGAGGCTCTGGTTATACGGTGCGGATTGGGTGCCGTTTGGGAGTGAGGTCGTGCTGACTGAGAGGGGGAGAGTCGACCCAACATTGAAGTTGAAGACGACGTCCACCCAGAAGTTCATGGAGTTGTATGTATTCGTAGGAAAAGCGCTGGTGCTGGCGTATGCGTAAACGCCGTTCGCACTGCCGCCATCCGCTGGGACATGCAGGGGGGCGTTGTCCACGCCGGAGGTCGCGAAGTAATTCTGGTCCGCACTGAAGTGCCCCACATCGGTGTGGTAGGAGGCCACATAACGAGTATTCGCCGTGATGGCCACGGGATTTGAGAAGTTCACCTGTTGCCAGCCTGAGGCGGTCTCCCCGGTGAAGGTAGCACTGGCAAGGAGCGTGCCTGAGCTACTCCACAGGTTGCCTACATGCACGCCGGTGTTGCTGGCACTCTTATAAAAGCGAATACCGGTGATGTAGCCGCTACTGTCCGCCCAAAACTGCACTCCGAGTTCCAGTGAAGAGAATGGCCCAGCATCCGCAATTAACGGCGCCGCCGCCGTACTCGGCCAGACCGTGCAAGGGCAGAGGGGTGGACCTACCGTAACGCTAATGCCTGGGCTTGGAACTTCCAGATTGCCGCTATCGTCAACCGCTCGACTCCGGACGTTCAGAGTTCCGGTATTTCTAAATGTGGCGTCATAACTCCAGTTTTCCCTACCCACGGCGGGGTGCCAGGTTTTTCCCCCGTCCAAGGAGACCTCAACGGCGCCTACTACACCTCCGCCGGAGTCGACTGCAGTGCCGGAAATGGTTACTGGAGAACCTGCAGTCACTGTGCTTCCAGGTGCAAGCGGGACGATGACTGAACTAGGTGGGATAGTATCCGTGGAAGGAGTTGCTGACAGGAGACCGCTTTGCAGCGTCACCGGCTGAACACCCATGTCTGCAAGAAGGTTCACGGTTGCCTGCTGCATGTTGAGATCGGTTGGCGTGCCAGAGATCGTGTGAGTAGCCTCCAGTCCCCAGGACCACTGCACCGTGCCGGCTCCGAAAACCAAGGCTCCACTCAAGGCTCGGTACAAAGTCAAGTGATGCGTGGCCGTGCCGCTCCCATAGGTGTAGTCATTCAGGAGATAGCTCGGCACGGTCAAAGTGGTGGTCGAGAGCGGGACAAGACCTGCTGGTCGGAATCCATTATCGTCATCCACATCCCACTCATAACCAAGAGTTCCTGCTGGGAGAGTAGCAACCTGTCCGGGCGCTAGCGCTGCAATGGGGGTATTCCGCCAGAAGCGCATTCTGCCGTCAGCCTGTGGCACGGTGATCGAGTCGTTTCGAGTCGCGTTAACCCGGGAGATCGTGCCGCTCAATGCGTTTTCCGGGCGGCCCCCGTCAGCGGGTGGACTGAAGCGCTGGTCCCGCCAGGCGCCCGTCCAGGTGGGGGGATCCTGAGGATCGATTACCGCATTTGCGAGCGTTTCTTTGTAGCAGACAAGTGTTCGGTAAGTCGTATTTGTGGCATCGATGCTTGGCTCCCAGCGAGTCTTCCAGGCGATTTCGTTGCCGCTAAAGAACGCCAGATTCACGCCCACTGCCCGGGCGGCTTCAACGTTGGCGCGTTGTCCCCCCGACCAGTATTCGTCATGCCCGACCGACATGAAGATTTTGTGTTGAGTGACCAGCGTGCCGTATCGTTCGGTGTCTACGCCCGTGAAATAACTGAGGTCGTAGCCGTTCGCTTCGAGCCATCGAAGCATTGGATACTCGGCGCTGAAGAGCCACGTATACCCCAATACGTGGAACGGCCGGTTGTAACTGACTTTGAACGCACGGATGGTAGGCCCCGCATAAAGACTGGTTCCTCCATAGTCGTTGTAAGCGTACCAGGTTGGGTCGCTCGTCTGTACCAAGATGTCGGAACGGCCGGAGTCGTTGCGCACGATAAAAACAACGGGGCTTGCTTCGCCTGTATCCAGCCGCAGCAGTTTGGCAAAATAGACTCCTGACGTGGCCGTATCCGGCACCGCCCAAGATGCCGATATGCCCCAGTTGCCGCAATCCGTTAGCCCAGTAGAACTGTCCGTCAAGCAGGCAGGTTGAACTTGGGGCAAAGACACCGAAGGTGAAACAGTGGCAATCTTGCGCGCACCGTTGCCTTGATAATAACCCAAGCGGTAGATATCGATACTGTAGCTCAGAGCATTAGTGGCAATTTTGAAGAAAACCGTTCGGCCCACATTCACACTAATGTCGGTGGTAAAGCCTTCAATATTCGGCGAGCCTACTCCGTCGAGATACCAATCAGTTGGCGGATTGCCAGGGAGGCAGTTCTCGGCCTCGATCTGGTTTTTAGGTGCGGTGCAGCTGGCGAAGGCTGAAAGAGCCATGCTTGCGTATACCAGCGTATGGAGCGAAACTCTCTTGAAGACGAAGCGCATCCAGCCAAATAATTGGGACTGACGGTGGTCTGCTTGTTGCATACGGGGCCGTTCTTGTGCGACGTGCTGGGTAGCTGCCAGAGTGCTTCTTGTTATCCGTGGCCCGATTGCCCTCAGACTGCTGAGCAAATTCATTGCACGTCCACTCAAGGTATGATCCCTCTCGCTGGATACCGGCCAGATGTTATTAGAAGATCACGGTAAGACTTGCCGTCCGAGTCGTTCCGTTAGACGAAGCCGAGATGTTGACGGAAGTGGAGAAGAGAACTATAGAGGTGTGCACCGTGAAGGTTGCGCTGATGGCTCCCGCCGGAACGGTCAAGCTGGAAGGCACGCTGGCCACCGCTGTATTGCTGCTCGAAAGCGTGACTTGGGCACCCCCTGCGGGAGCCGGCCCGCTTAGGGTCACCGTGCCCGTGGAGGATTGCAAGCCGCCAA
>QHXW01000532.1 GCA_003223115.1 Acidobacteriota bacterium | reverse complement strand
CCGGTTGGACAACGGCTTCTGATTCAAAAACAGGACGAGGTTGTAGATTATTCGCTGGGGGAAGTTGCTTTCGACGTGATGGCTCTCAACACAGTGCCTTCCTCGATCTTTGCCGAACCTGCTCCGGCTAGCCCGCGGACTATGGAAACGGCCGTGCGGCGGCTCATGTCCGTTCCGGTGCACAGCGATTTGTGGCCCGCTGGAGGCGATCTGCTGCCCACTGAAGCTGAGTTGACAGCCGCGGAAGTCGAAGCACGGTACGCTCTTCATAGCGTGCGGGCGTGCATCGGGAGGCCGATTGCAATACGCGTGGGCGTCGGGCAGATCGAAGTCGAGGGAGTGGTGGATAGCGACGAGCGTAAAGCTGAGGTGTTGCTTGCGTTGCGCGGCATCCCGCATGTCGCTGCCGAGGTTCGCAGTGTGGCAGAAGCGGTAGAGAATCTTGGTGGTCGAGAACTGATCTCGACACCTCTCAACCAACTGGCGGGCGCCGACACCACAAAGCCAAGGCTGCCGATAGAAGACCTGCTGCAACGGTACTTCAGCGCGGGCAAGTGCGCGGGCCGTCCGAGTGACGCTCAGAGCGCGTGTGTGCAAGAAGAGATTGCAGGTTTGTCTCGAGAAGCTCTCGCCCATTCTCAAGGCGCCGAAGCTCAGGCTTGGGCACTGCGTCGCCTGGTCGAATGGGGGCCGTTCCTCAAGAGAGATGAGCTGCGAACCGCAACGCGGCGCCTGCTGGAAATCATGGTGCGGGAGCATATCGACGCCTTGCGCAATGAACTGGAGCAATCCCAGGCGCAACTCAAGCCAATCCTCTCTGCGCTCTTAGGCGGTGATACCTCCGGAATGGAAAAACAACTGGTTCCGACGGCGGATCAGCAAGGCGACTCGCTATCTGGTTCCCTTCTACGTCTCTGCGCCGCCGTGGAAGAAGCCATGAATCTGGCCCTCGGTACGTTTGCTGAAACCAACCGGCCAGTGGGTCAGCCCGAGCAGGCCATGAAGGAATTGTTGTCTAAACTCGACGAGTTGAACGGAGATTTTCCGGATCTGGAGGCGCACGTCCGCGCTGAATTGTCGGGTTTCGGGAAGACTGGGGTATCGAGTGAGTGGCAGGAATGGAAGTAACCTTGAAATCCGAATTTGGTCAAAGTGTGCAATTTTGAGCAGACACGACGCCCAGAAAGTATTACGGTTTCTTGATCGGGGTTGACGATTGCCATTCCTGGGGAATGTCGCGTGGATCGAAAGCCGGCTGCCGGCCGGAAAAGTGTCGAGGAGATGAGTATGTCACGAAAGCACCTCAAAGTAAGTCTGATTGCATCTGTTGGGCTCATTGCCCTGATTCCTGCCTCGGTCTGGGCGCAGGTTTACAGCAGCTCTTTAACGGGTTTGGTCACAGATCCGTCGGGAGCGGGGGTGCCCGCAGCCGGGGTCAAATTGACGGACGTCAATAAAGGCTATGACTATACGGCACAGAGTAACGAATCAGGAAGGTACCTGCTGCGTTCACTCCCGCCAGGGACCTACCGCCTTACGGCCACGGCTACTGGTTTTAAGGCTTCCGTGCGGGAAGGGATCGTTTTGAACGTGGATGTCAATACAAGTCTCGACGTTCGTCTGGAAGTAGGCGAATCGCAGCAGACCGTGCAGGTGGAAGGCGAGGCACCGCTGCTGTCCACGCAAGATGCCGTCTCCGGCCAGACGCTGAACCGCGAGTTCGTCAATGATTTACCTTTGTTAGGGCGCAACCCGCTCGATCTCGTACGTCTTGCTCCTGGAGTCAATCGGGTGGCAGGCGTAGGTTACGATACTGGAGAAAATAACAACGTTGTTGTCAACGGCAGCCGCAACTCCAACGCGGATGTTCTCGTAGATGGTCTGACTACCAACATTACGATCTCACACGGCGGTGTGCAGGCGACGGTCGAGGTCCTCGAACTGGATGCTGTCCAGGAATTTAAGGTCCAGTCCAACTTCAGCGCTGATGTTGGCGGCTATACCGGCAATTCGGTGATCAATTTGATCGTCCGCTCCGGGACTAACGCCTTCCACGGAAGTGCCTGGGAGTTTTTCCGAAACGATAAACTGGCGGCGAACAGCTGGTTCAACAATTTGCACGGCAACTCTCGGTCACCTCTGCGCTATAACCAGTTTGGCGGTACCGTCGGCGGGCCCGTCAGGAAGAATAAGACATTTTTCTTCGGTGATTACGAATCTCTCTGGACGACATCACCAGGCTCAACCACAGGCGGCGTTCCCAGCGCTGCCGAGCGCCAGGGTAACTTCGGGGAAATCTGCGACGCTGGATTCAGCTCCAGCGGTTTATGCGCAGATCCCGAGGGGCAATTGTGGGATCCCTTCACGGGTGTTTATGATGCCAGTAAAGGCGGACCGGTACGTTCCGGTTACATCCCTTTCAACAATCTGACAACTTATCAAAGCCCGGGCAGTCCTAAGTTAGTGGGAACCCCCTACCAGCCCCCTGCGGCGCCAGGGAATCTCATTGATCCAGTGGCGCTCAAGATGATGCAGTACTACCCGCAGCCCAACATCAACGTGGGCACCTCGGCTTACAATCGTTTTGCGAACTACTTCGCTTCTTACTCAACCCCATCGAAGTGGAACAAGTATGGTATAAAGATTGACCACTACTTCAGGGAACAGGATAGGCTGGCCGCAAGGTTCAGTTGGCGGACCCTACATTCCGATACTAAGAATGTTTACGGAAACCCTCTGGATCCTTATGGTTTGGGGCGTACGAGGTTCAACGCATATAACGGCGTGTTGAATTATACGCATGTCTTTAACCCCAAGACTTTGCTCAATATTTCTCTGGGTTATGTTGTGAATCCTGTGAAGGACGGTCAGGGCATTCTCGACACGAGCTATCCGAAATTCGACATATCCAAAGATCTGGGGTTCCCCGAATACATGAAGGTATCAGGGCTTCATGCGGTACCGGCCATTACTGTTTCGAACTACCAAAATGGTTGGGAAAGTATCGGTAATGTGGGTTGGGGCTTTTTCTGGCAGACGCCGGAAACCCATCACTTACTGGTCAGTCTAAGCAGGATGGAGGGCCGGCATGACTTGAAATTCGGTTACGAGGGGCACCTTCGCCGCGTCAGTTTCTTACAGCCTAACTCTGCAACCGGGACCTTTGACTTCAGTTACACGGGCACGTCACATTTCCCCGTAACGGGCGGTGGGGACTCTATGGCGAGTCTCCTGATGGGCGTAGGAGACTCTGGGAGTTACGAGATCCCCGATAGGCCCGCCACACAGGGTATCCAGCATGCCGGATTTATTCAGGACAACTTCCGGGCGACCGACAAACTCACGCTCAATTTGGGTCTGCGTTACGATATCAGCCTGCCGCGCACTATCTCGATCCGGGTGTGGCATCTCCGCTTCAAGTGCCCGGGCTCCCCAATCTGCATGGCGGCTTGGTTTATGCCAGTGCCAGTCATCGAAACGTCACTGGTCTGGATTATAAGAACTTCGGTCCTCGGTTTGGTTTTGCATATTCTCTGCAGCCGAGGTTCGTGATCCGCGGCGGTTACGGAATCTTTTACGACCCGCCAAGAAACGGTGTCGCAGGAACGGTGGCTTCTGGATTCCAGGGGTTTTCCCAAACAACACCCTGGATAACAACCTACCAAAATGACGGCGTCACACCTTGGGCGCGATTGCATGACCCGTTTCCGGGCACTGGTCCAAATCAACCCATTTTTGACTCCCAAAAACTCTTGTCCTTTGTAGGCGACAGCGTGCAAGCCCCCTTTCGTAGTATCCACGCAACACCCTACGAACAGAGCTGGAATCTCGGCTTGCAGCGGCAGATGCCCGGCAACATTGTTTTGGAGGCGGCTTATGTTGGCATGAAAGGGACCCGGCTTTATTACGGCGGAGCTGAATCCTTCAATCACCTTTCAGAGATAGCGGGAGCGTCCCAGAGTCAGATCACAGCCCTCAACCAGCAGGTGGCGAATCCTTTCAACGGGATTATCCAGTCGGGCGCTCTGTCGGGCCCGGTAGTTCCGGCGTACCAGCTCCAGTTGCCTTATCCCCAGTTCACTGGTTTTGCCGTTGATTCGCTGCCGGTAGCCAATTCCATCTATCATTCCCTGCAGTTGCGTGCGGAAAAGCGTCTCTCCAAAGGAATCCAATTCCTGGTGACCTACACGTTGTCGAAATCGATTGACGACTCCTCCGGTCAGGGGTTGACCGCCTGGTTGGCCCCAGGTGGATTCAGCAGCCTGCAGGATCCCAATAATCGTACCCTGGAGCGCAGCCTTTCGCAGTTTGATGCCACTCACGTGTTGAATATCAGCTACGTCTGGGAGCTCCCGATTGGCCGAGGCCGGCTCCTCGGTCGCAATGTGAACCCTTGGGTCAACCAAATCCTGGGGGGCTGGAAGACTAATGCCATCTGGCAGTTCGCTAGCGGCCAGCCACTTGGTTTGAGCCTTTCGAACGGACAGGCTCTTCCCACTTATGGAAGCCAGCGACCCGATCTGCTGGGCACTCTAAAGAAGGGCAGCGGCTCGAATTCGAACTTGGTAAACCAGTATTTCGCCAATCCGGAAGTCGCTGTGGCGCCGCCGCCGTTTACTCTGGGAACTGCGCCGAGAATGCTGCCCAACCTGCGAGCCCCGGGAGTCAATATTGCGAACCTTTCCCTGTTCAAGGAATTTTCATTGGGTACGTTCCGGGAGGGAATGAGGCTCGAACTTCGGGCCGAGGCGTTCAACGCACTCAACCACCCAAATTTCTGCGGACCAGACACCAGCGTGAACGACGGAAGCTTCGGCCAGATTTTTGGCACTTGTTCCGCACCCCGTGAAGTTCAGATGGCGTTGAAGCTGTATTTCTAGCGGGTAATGGCCCGCTCGCACCTTAATCAGATCGATACTCCTTGCACCGCTTGTCAGCAGCAATAGCGGCGCTAGGAAACGGCGGCCGCAAGATGTGGGCGCCGGTTCTTTGGGTGATTTATCTTGCTTCTAAAGCATCTAAAGCTTTCAGTGCCGTTTCGTTGCCAGGCTTGTGCCCGAGCCATTGCTCAATCACCTGCCGCGCCTTTTCGCGCTCCCCGGTCTTTACAAAGGCGCGGGCCAGATTCAGGTACAGGTCGTCCTCATCGGGCGCGGCTTGAATTCCGTAGCGGAACCGAGCGATCGCGTTGTTCGTATCGCCGCGTGTTGCGTATAGTACGCCGAGGTTGTTAATGGTGGTGCCGTAATCTCGACGGAGCTCGATGGCCCGCTCGAAAGCTCGTTTCGCCTCGTCCGGACGGCCCTGTTTCGCCAGTGCAAGTCCAAGACCGTTGGCCGCCTCGGCGGATCGTGGGTCGATCTTCCGCGTGCGCTCGAAGAACCGCTCGGCGCCGGCATTGTCGCCCAACTGCGCGTACGCTTGTGCGGCATTCATCAGAGCATACGTAAGATCGGGTTTGATCTCTAGTGCCTTGTGGTAGCAGTCCAAGGCGCGTTTTGGATTGCCCTCGGCGAGTTCAACGCCGCCTATCTCGTTCCATGCCTCAGCGCTCTTTGGATCGGCGGCGAGGGCCTGTTCGAGAATTGTGCGAGCCGCCGCCGTCCGTTTCGCCTCGAGATGAACCTGCCCCACGAGCACCATGGTTTGAACATTCTTCGGAGATCGATCGAGCGTCGCTTCGAGGTACGAAAGGGCTTGCTCCGGGTACCCGGCCCAGAACAGCGCCGCGCCGATCTTGAAGAAATCGCGCCGCGGCTCGGACAAGTAGTGGCCTTCAAAGGGCCAAGCCCGTGCGGCGGAAATTATGTCCGCCTGTACGTCTGTTGTGCTCGGCTCATGGGCGTAGATTTTCCGCGCACGCCCCTTCTCATCGACGAGTAAATGCAAGGGAACTTCGAGGTCGACCACTCGAACAGATACCGGCGGAACAGCGAGTACGCGGCCAGAATGTCCGTCGGCTCGCGCGACGTAATCGTCACCAGCCCCGGTCCTTTGCGGCTGTCGGGCAACGGGATCGGCTCCACGAACCACGTAGAGTGGAGGCGCGGGCGGTTGTCGGGTGGTATCGAGGGCGCCTTGTCCGGAAAAACGAAGCTCGGCTTCAGCAGCGTTTTCCGCCATTCCGCGCTACCTTCTTCAACGTCATATTGGAAGCCAGCGTCCAGCGACCCAAACGTCTGCTCGAGGCGGGATGGCCAGGTGATCTTGACGGTTTTCGCCCGGTCGCCAACCCGAAGTGAACCTTCTTGGTGTGCTGCGAGAGATATCCTGATCCCGCCGAAACCCATTTGGCCTGTCCATCCACTTCGCCGCGTGCTCCAATCGCGTCTCGATTCGATTTCGTGCCCCGCAACCGGAAGACGATGCGGTTTCGTTGAGCGGCGCATTGGTTCGCGAACACACGGACCTGCGGCCCGAGACGGCTCTTCAGAATGAGCCCGAGGGTGCCATCCCCGGTAAGATCGGTAACTGCGAATGCGCGTCCATCTTCGGCCACATCGAGACCGCTCACCCCGGAGTAATCCCGATACCGGCCGTTTCGCCTGACGAAGAAGACGTTGGGTTCGTGACCGCTCCAGCTATTGCCCTGCCGGATGAACTGGTTCAACGCGTTCCAACCGCCTTCGTACGCAGCGGCGGGTTTGGCTTCGATGGGCGACTTGGCCACCACCTGCCGCCAAAAGAAGCTCATTAAGTCAGGCTCGACGCTGTTGGTCATCATGCCGCATGTAACGAAAATCTCGGCGAGCCATCGCAATCGAAATCATGTGCGTCGGAGGACCAAGCCCATTGGCCGGTCTCCACGCCCTGTTCCGCGCGGGTCTGGACAAACGTTCCGTCGCCGCAATTGCGATACAGTGAATTTCCCTTGGTGTGTCGCCGGTAGGCTTCGGCCATGCCCGTGCCTTTAGCAGGCTGAAATGCATCCGAACGCGTTACCCGCTGTCCCGCGTCGGTCCACATATTCGAAACGTAGAGGTCGGCGCGCCCGTCGCCAACGTAATCGAAAAAGGCGGCGCTCATGCCAGGCCCTATGTCCTCGACACCCGCTTCGGCGGCGATGTCGCGGAATTGCCCTCGATCGTTTTTATAGAAATTTTTGGCAACAAATTACTTGACTCACACAGACTCCAGTAGTATACTTGAGGCATGGAAACAGAAACA
>QHXW01000106.1:10955-12773 GCA_003223115.1 Acidobacteriota bacterium | reverse complement strand
CGGCGGGAACACTTTTCAATGCTGTATTAGAGGAATCGCTCACCGCGCCGGCGCCTACTCTCGAAGTGCGAACCGATTACCCGGCCGTTGCCGAACCCGAGGCTCAGGAAGTTAGCGCTCGCCTTCTCACTCCGATCAGTTCCGCGACCGCCCGGAGAGGAGCGCCAGTGGAAGCGATCGTGACACGACCCCTGTTCTCGACCGGTCAAGAACTGCTGATTCCGGAAGGCAGCCGGCTTCTCGGGGATATCGTAGAGGCGCAACCTGCTCGCCGTCTTCACCGCAACGGGAAGCTGCTTTTTGTGTTCCACCAGATCAAGCTGCCGGCGGGCGGCGTGCAAGGCATCCAAGGATACCTCGAGGGTTGGAGGCCGACTTCGATGCCCATCTGGCCCTCGACTCAGAAGGGGCCACGCGCGCCAGCAGCCCTAAGACCCGGTTCATTTTTCCAGCTCTTGCGATAGCTGTCGCCGGCCTGTCGTTTCATCAGGACTACAATGCACAGGGTGTTCCCGATCAAGACATCGTAGGCCGCGCCGAATCAGGGGCCGTAGGACTCGGTTTAGTGGGCACACTATTGGCGCAAACCTCCCGTACCTTGGCGTCGAGTATTGCGTTTACGGGCGCTAGCTTCAGCTTTTATTCGAACTTCATCGCGCGTGGAGAGGACGTAGTTCTCCCGGCGAACACACCGGTTAAGATAAGTCTCAGGGCGCGCGCTCCGAGGCCGGCGGCGGGCAGCCAGTGAAGCGAAGTCCGTACCAGGGAACGGCCCTGTCGTCGATCCCATAAAGTACCCCCCGAGCAGTTGACCAAGCTCGATTGCGGAGGAGACTCGGCAGGATGTCTGCGCTACAATTTGATCCTATGAAATTCGTCGCCGCATTCAGTCTTGTTGCCGCACTCGGATTCGCCCAGACCAGCCGGCCCGTCCAGGAATTTGAAACCAGTGGCGGGGTGGTGAAGATCACGCCCATCCAGCACGCCAGCGTCATGCTCGAAGCCGGCGGCAAGGTGATGCACATCGATCCGTGGAGCAGCGGCAACTACGACGGCCTGCCGCAAGCTGATCTGATCCTGATCACCGACATCCACGGCGATCACATGGATCCGAAAATCCTGCCGAGGGTTTCAAAGGCAGGCACGATGATTCTGGCACCCGCAGCTGTGGCCGAAACCGTCACCAGCGCCACGGTGATCCGCAACGGTGAGACGAAAACAGTGGGGCCGTTTACCATCGAGGCGGTGCCGATGTACAACCTGAAGCGCGGTCCTGCGCCTGGAAAACTGTTTCACGATAAAGGCCGCGGCAACGGGTACGTGATCACTTACGGCGGCAAGCGCTTCTATTTCTCGGGTGACACCGAGGGCGTGCCGGAAATGCGGGCACTGAAGAACATCGATGTGGCCTTCGTCTGCATGAACCTGCCCTATACCATGCCGCCCGATGAAGCGGCGGAAGCAGTGCGCGCGTTTCACCCCAAAATCGCCATCCCGTACCATTACCGGGGATCTGATTTGACTATCTTCGAGAAAGCGCTGGCCGGCAGCGGGATCGAAGTTCGAATTTTGGATTGGTATCCGAAGAGCTGACGAGAAGAAATTTCGGCCGGCTGCTTGCGAAGGCGGGAGCGGCTACGGCTTCGCGTCTTTTTGGGCGACCGGATCCTGGAGAATAAAAACCTTTTCTCCCGCCTTAACCAGCTTCAGCCGCTCACGGATGACGAGTTCCTGCTCGGACTGGTCTTGCTGCAGCCGCTGTATGCGGACTCGCTTCAGTTCAATTTCGCGAGCCAGGGCTGCATTCTGTTTTTCAAG
>QHXW01000106.1:0-10860 GCA_003223115.1 Acidobacteriota bacterium | reverse complement strand
TTCGCCTGAAAAATAAATAGTAACATCGAATTATTTCTGTCTGGGTGAAAAATCTGATATGACGGACAAAATTGTTGTGTTGAGCACGTCGAGCAGCATAGAGGAAGCAGAGAAAATTGCACGAGTGTTGGTGGAGGAGCGGCTCGCCGCTTGCGTCAACGTGCTACCCGGTCTGCGCAGCTTCTATCGATGGAAGGGAGCGGTGGAAGACTCGGCTGAATGGCTGCTGCTGATCAAATCATCGAGAGGACAGTTCGAAAAGCTCAAGACAGCGCTCGAGAAGCTGCATTCTTACGAAGTGCCCGAAGTCATTGCGCTGCCCATCGTCGACGGGTCGAAAAACTATTTGCTGTGGATATGGACGGCGTGATCATCGATTCCAACCCCATCCACCGGCAGGTCTGGGCACTTTACAACCGGCGCTTCGGAATCGACACGGATGAAGACATGCAGCAGCGCATGTACGGACGCCGGAACGATGAAATCGTACGCGATTTTTCCGGCGAGCATCTGACGCAGGACGAAGTGCGTGCACACGGAGCGGCGAAGGAGCGGCTCTTCCGCGCGACCATCGCACCACAGATCAACGAAGCTTTAGTCCCAGGCGTGCGCGAGTTTCTGGAGCGCCATAGCGATCGCCGCATGGGGCTTGCTACCAACGCCGAGCCGGCTAATGTCGAGTTTCTGCTGGAGACAGCGCAATTGCGGCGCTATTTCCAGGCAGTGGTTGACGGACACCAGGTGCGAAATCCGAAGCCGCATCCGGAGATTTATTTGCGCGCCGCGGATCTGCTGGGTTCCGCGCCAGACGACTGCGTGGTGTTTGAAGACTCGGTCGCCGGAATTCAGGCCGCCCGCGCAGCCGGCATGAGAGTTGTAGGATTGAGGACGACTCTGGCCGAGCTGCCGCCGGTGGATCTGGCGATCGATCACTTCAACAGCCCTGAACTGGAGCCCTGGCTGGCCGGCCGTTAAGATAAAGGAAGCAATGCAACCGAAGACGATTTTGTTGGGAGCAGCGCTCCTGCTGTGTTCTTTTGCAGCGAGGGCGCAAAAATATGCCGGACCGCAACCGGAGAAGCCGGACCTGCCCTATCTGGTTCATGCCGACACTCTGGTTCCTACCGAAGCCACCGAAGCAAAGGAAGAGGATCGTAAGGATGAAATTCTCTACGCCATTGCCGGGGCAACTTCACCGGCTGGCACTCCATTGGCGAGTCCCTCATTTTTGATCCGGACCGAACAACTCGCGCCCGATAAACTTGAGATTTATAAGGTTGAATCGCGCAACGGACGCCGGGAAATTCTGTTCAGCCACAAGAAGAAGCAGATTGCCCGGCCTTTTCGATTCTCGATCAAACGGGTTGGCGACAGCCTCTACCGCCTCGAAGTCGATGAGAGCCTCGAGAACGGCGAGTATTCCATTACCCCTAACGGCTCGAACCAGGTGTTCTGTTTCCGGGTGTATTGAGCCGGGCCGTGGTTTCTTAGTAAACTTTTCTGGCTGGCGCCGGGCCCCGTGTACCCTGTGGTATGCTGGTTGACGTATCCAAACGAGATAGAGAGAAGACAAGGAGCAGAAAGCTCTCGAATGGCATTGGCGACAGACGCAAAACGGCAAGTTCTTGCCACCCACCAGATTCACAAAACTGATACGGGTTCACCGGAAGTACAGATTGCTCTCTTGAGCGGACGTATCGTCCAACTCACGGATCATTTCAAGGCGCATAAGAAAGACCACGCCTCGCGTAGAGGATTGTTGATGATGGTCGCCAGGCGCCGCCGGCTTCTGACGTATTTAAAGAACACCAGTCCTGAACGATATAAAAGCGTCCTTCAAAAGCTCGGGATCCGCCATTAGAGCGTGCTCACGATGGGGCCGGCGGGTGCCGCGCTCCGAAATTAGCCAGCAGCCTTCCTTAATCCTGTCGCCTCCCTCTCACAGATACCCGGCCGTGACGTTAATCCCGCCGATGGAGGAATTGAGATGCATACATTTGAAGTTGAACTAGACGGAACTAAAATTACCATTGAAGCTGGCAGAGTGGCCCGTCAGGCAAACGGCTCGGTAGTGGTTCGCTCCGGCGATTCCGCCGTGCTGGTGACGGCCTGTATGTCGGAACAGCCCAAAGTTGGGGCGGGATTTTTCCCCCTGACCGTGGATTATCGCGAGTACACGTACGCCGCTGGAAAATTTCCCGGCGGCTTCATCAAACGCGAAGGACGCCCCACGGAGAAAGAGATTCTGACCAGCCGGTTGATTGACCGGCCCATCCGGCCTTTGTTTCCCGAAGGGTTCTTGAACGAAACGCAGATTATCGCCATGGTGCTGTCCGCGGACCCGGAGCAGGATCCCGCGCCGCTGGCCGTATTAGGGGCCGGCACTGCCTTGGCCATTTCCGATATCCCGTTCCACCACGTCCTGGGTGGCGTGCGCGTGGGCCTGGTGAACGGAAAATACGTGGCCAACCCGTCGTATACGGAAGCTCGCGAATCAAGATTGAACATCATTGTTGCGGGCACCGAGGGTGGCATCGTGATGGTGGAGGCCGGCGCGCAGCAGGCTTCTGAAGACGATGTGATCGGCGCGATTGAATTTGGGCACCAATGCTGCCGCAAGATGGGCGCCGTCATTAATGAAATGATCAAGAAGATCGGGAAGGCGAAGAGAGCCTTTTCGTCGCCCCCGATTGACCAGACGCTGTACGACCAGATTTCCGGACAGTATCGTAAAGACCTCGCCGACGCTCTGAATACGCAGAAATATCCAAAACTGGAGAGCCATAGCAAGGTCGCCGAGCTGAAGAAGAAAATTCTGGAGTCGCTGCCGGAAGAAAAGCTGGACGAAGCGGTCAAGCTCTTGGATCTTCTGAAGGAGCGGATCTTCCGCGACGAAATGCTCAAAGAGCATCGCCGGCCGGACGGCCGCAAGTTCGATGAGATCCGGCCCATTACGATTGAGACCAGCGCTCTTCCGCGGACCCACGGTTCGGCCATCTTCACGCGTGGCGAAACGCAAGCCCTGGTAACGGTGACCCTGGGCACGAAAGACGATGAACAGCGCATCGAGTTGCTCGAGGCGGGCGAGTCTTCGAAACGCTTCATGCTGCACTACAACTTCCCGCCGTTCAGCGTGGGAGAAGTGGGCTTCATGCGCGGGCCGGGCCGCCGTGAAATCGGCCATGGCGCTCTGGCGGAACGCTCACTCTCGCCCATGATTCCCGACGATCAGACCTTCCCCTATACGCTGCGCGTGGTGAGCGACATTCTGGAATCGAACGGGTCAAGCTCCATGGCTAGTGTTTGCGGCGCCAGTCTGGCGCTCATGGACGCTGGCGTGCCGCTGGCATCGGCAGTTGGCGGCGTGGCCATGGGTCTGGTGCTCGAAGGCAAACAGTACGCCATCCTCAGCGACATTGCCGGCGCCGAAGATCACTACGGCGATATGGATTTCAAAGTCGCCGGAACACGTGAGGGCATTACCGCGCTGCAGATGGACATCAAGGTTCCGAACGTGACCACGGCGGTCATGAAAGAAGCTCTGGAGCAAGCGCGCCGCGGCCGTCTGTTTATTCTGGACAAGATGCAGGAAGCCATGCCTGAACCGCGCGCCTCTATGTCACGCTACGCGCCGCGTATTTACACCATTAATATCGCGCAAGATAAGATTCGCGATGTCATCGGGCCAGGTGGCAAGGTGATTCGCGGCATCATCGAGCAGACCGGCGTCAAGATCGACGTGAACGACGACGGCACGATTCATGTCGCCTCCAACGACGAAGCTTCCGCCACCAAGGCTTTGCGCATTATCTCTGAAATCACAGCCGTGGCCGAAATAGGGAAAACCTACCTTGGCAAGGTCGTGAGGGTGGTGGATTTCGGCGCTTTTGTCGAGATCTTCCCCGGCACCGATGGTCTGCTGCACATCAGCGAGATCGCCGAAAACCGCGTCAAGGAAGTTCGCGACGAGCTGAAAGAGGGAGATCAGGTCCTGGTCAAAGTGCTCTCCATGGAGGGCAACAAGATCAAGCTCAGCCGCAAAGCGGTGCTGCGCGAGCAGCGCGAGAAGCTCAAACCAAAACCAGAGAGTAAGCAGCAGATTTGACCGGACCCGCAGAAGCCCGGATCGAGCGCGGGCGCGCGCCTGTCCCACAAAAGCCCCGGTCCCAACGGGTCCTACTCGCCCTCGCGCACATACCTGAACAACTGCTCGAGCGCCTTTCCACGGTGACTTACCGTCATCTTCCGTTCCGAGTCGATTTCGCCGAAGGAGCAGCCAAACGGCGGGTAATAGAACAGAGAGTCGTAGCCGAAGCCCTCGATCCCACGAGCCGGCTCGAGCAGTGCACCTTCCACGACCCCGCGAAATGTGCGGATCAGATCGGTACCTTCCGCCAGGGCAAGGACGCATACGAAGCGCGCGCGCCGCTTGGAGATGCCGCCGTGCATGTGGGCGAGCAGCAAATCGTTATTGTCCTGATCTGTCGCGCTTTGGCCGGCATAGCGCGCCGAGCGCACTCCCGGAGCCCCATTCAACGCATCTACCTCTAAGCCGGAATCGTCAGCGAACAGAAGGCCCGGCGCGTGCCCGCCGTAGTAGGTAGCTTTCAGAACCGCGTTTTCTTCGAACGTGCTTCCGGTTTCCTCGCAGGCGGCGATGCGCTCCCAACCCGGCGGCATGGCAAGCTCAATCTCAAATTTCTGCGCCGCCAGTTGAAACTCGCGCAGCTTCCCGGCATTACCCGTAGCGCAGTAGAGCTTCACCGGCCCTTGGTCAACCGCTGCTGAAGCTCGGCCAGCTCTCCAATGCCTCGCCGCGCCAAGGCGATCAATTGGGACATCTGCGCATCGTCGAAGGACTGGTGCTCGGCGGTGGCCTGAACCTCGATGAATTTACCGGAGCCTGTCATGACCACATTCATATCCACGTCGGCGCGTGAATCTTCCTCGTAGTCCAGATCCAGCAGAAGTTCGCTTCCAACGATTCCGACGCTCGTCGCGGCGACGGAATCCCTCAAGGGCGATTTTTTCAGCAGTTTGAATTGCTCCAGTTGCGCCAATGCCAGCGCCAGCGCGACGTATGCTCCGGTAATGGACGCGGTGCGTGTGCCGCCGTCCGCCTGAAGGACGTCGCAATCGATCAGCACGGTGCGCTCGCCGAGCGCTTCCTGGTCTATGATGGCGCGCAGAGACCGGCCGATCAGCCGCTGGATCTCGTGCGTTCTGCCGGAAGGTCTGCCTTTGGTCACCTCACGCGGCGTGCGCTTGACCGTAGCGCGCGGCAGCATGGCGTATTCCGCGGTGATCCAGCCTTTTCCCGACCCACGCATGAACGGTGGTACGGTCTCTTCTACGGACGCGGCGCACAATATTTCGGTGTGGCCCACCTTGATAAGCGCTGAGCCCTCTGCCGTCTTGAGGTATCCCGTCTCGATCTCGACCGGACGCATCTGGTCCGGCCGCCGATTATCCGTTCGCATATTTGAGCACGAAGAACATCACCAAAAAGACCAGCGCCATCACGGAAAACACCACTACCAGGCAGGCAACACCGCCTTGCAGGGGTGGCGTCTTGGCTTTTTTGCCTCGCGCGGCCTTGAATTTTGCCATAGGAAAAGTGCCCGCGGGCGAATTCACGCCGGAAGCCATGGTCACCGCGACAACGCCGGGGCCACTACGGATGTTAGCAGGGAATGCAGGAGGCCGGAACTGGATCAGGACAAAACGCGAGGACGCACGCGCCACACAATTGGTTCGACTTTTCCGACGATGACAAGGTAGGCCGCGGCTCCCAGGACCAGGGCAACACCGGCTCCTACAAAAGCCAGCAGAAATTGCCCGGTCTTGTCCACGATGACTCCGGTCACATACGGTGCTACGATTCCACCGAAATTTCCGAACATGTTTTGCCACCCGGTCCACTTACCTGAGGCGTCCGCACCCGCGAGCGTCTGCGTAATGGCCCAGATGTTCGATGTGAACAGGCCGAACGAGAGGCATGCGGTGACCAACAGCGCCATGCAGGTGACGGGATCGCGCACTATTGCAGCCGGCACAATCAGCGTGGTGAGCAACATGCCACCCACGACAAAAGTTTTGCGAACGCGTGTTGGACTTCTGCCGTGCGCGATCCAACGGTCTGACGTCCAGCCGCCGGCAATCGACGAGATCGCGATCCCCCAGAAGGGCAGGGAACCGAAAATGGCCATGGCTTCGGTCGAGAAATGCCGTTCCATGATCAGATACGACGGCAGCCACATCACCAGGAAATACCAGGCGTAGTTTATGCAGAACAGGCCGAGGAATGTCCCCCAGGCGTCGCGTTTTCCCAGAATTTCGAGGATTCCCGCCGATTGCCGTTGGCGCCTGCTCTCCGCCGTTTCGAAACGTGGACCCCAGATGAACCACGGCACCAGCCAGACCAGGCTTCCCAGGCCCAGCGCGATGAACAGCATTCGCCAGCCATAGTGCTTGATGACCAGCCCGCCGATCAGCACACCGAGTGCCGGTCCGGCTTTCGAGCCGGCGTCGATCAGTGCATTGGCCGTCCCGCGCCGCCGCTCGGGAAAGCTGCCCGCAATGATCCTCGACACAGATGGATACGCCACCGACTCGCCCACACCCAGCACCAGCCGAAATGCAAAAACTGCTCCAAAACTTTCAGCCAATCCCGTGAGCGACGTGGCCACCGACCAGATGACAAATCCGGCGCCGTAGATCCAGCGCACATCGTAGCGGTCCACCAGCGATCCGGCTGCGATCTGGCCAAACGCATAGGTCCAGAAAAAAGCCGAAGACAGCTCGCCGAATTGAGTTTTTGAGAGGTGCAGATCCCGGATGACGAAAGGCCCGGCGACGGCGAGGTTGCCGCGATCGATGTAGTTGATGCAGATGGAGAGCACCAGCAAGGTCAGCACCACCCACTGCACCCTGTTCAATTTGTTTGCTAGTGCGGCCGAAGCGCTCATCGGAATGGACTCTTGATTCTACCCGAAGGCACGGTGGACTCCTGTACACTGTTTTCGGAGATCACAGCCGTGCCGATGGCCCAACCTGTCTGGAATTTCGAGCAAGAGCCGTGGGAGGAGCCCCACGATGAGACGTCCATCAACCTGCGCGCGTACTTTGATCGGATGCCGGAAGAAAAGATGCGCGCGTACTTACCGGACTGGGATGACGAGCGCGTGGCCGAGTGGGACGGCAACTTCCGTTCCGATGGCGCTCTGATGATCGCCTGCTGCGAGCGCTCGGTGGATATCAAGGAGTACCGGCGCGTGCTGGAACAAAGCATTGCCTACCGGAATCGCGTGCGGGAAAAAATCAGCGACTGATGGGGTTCGACCGGCAGGAACCCCGCGTGGTATCCGGGCTTTTGCCGGTCGCCTGAACCACGACCGAACGGGAGCGGAAGGGTCGATGCACAACCAACCGCCGGAGGCCTATTCCACCGGCTCCGCGACCGTAAGCGAGCGGTGCCCTTCGCAAACCACAGGCCGGACTTACCCCTTCCTGCCCGGCGTGGCTCCGCGGCCCATCTTGTCGATTTCGTTGAAAAACACACGCCGCTCTTGATCCATAGCCAGGTTCGAGAGAATGACTGCCGTCGAATCCGCCAGCCCTACTTCCAGGTCCGCGAGCGGCCGGCCGCCATCGCGGCAATTGTTAAAGAAGCTCTCGAGCTCGGTGTCTACCGGGTTCCTCGGTTCTTCAGGAACCATCACGCCTTTCGTATACAACCAGCGCCTGGCGAACTTCATCTCGCGTTCCATGAACGACTCTTTGCCGGTGAACTCGTCGCGTTGCGCCACGATAGGCAAGGGTTTCGCAACGCCGCCCGCCACCATGGTCGCTCCGGCTTTCCAGTTCTCCTTCACCGCGCCCGCTGGGGTCACCTTTGGCTGCGGCGGCTCCTTGAACCACATGGCGGTGGGCATGGCCTTGTCATCACCGACGGTGATCTCGACTGAGCCTTCCGTGCCCATAATGCACTCGCCCATCTCCGCGCGGGCCGCATTGAAATACGGCAGGTGCGCGTTGGTGCTGATGGCGCTGTAGCTGACCTTCTGGCCTTTCGGGTACTTGTAGATGAGCTGTATGTTGTCGTAGATGTCACGCCCGTCCTTGCGAACGTCCAGCCCGCCAACACCGATGACGTATTCGGGACCCGAGCCGATCATCCAGTCGGCCACGTCGATCTGATGCGATGCCAGCTCAGCCGCCAAGCCGCCGGAATATTCGCGGAACAGGCGCCAGTTGTTCATGCGCTGCTGTTGCGGATCTTTATCCGGCTTCATCACCCAGCCGGGATTGCGGTGCCACTGCGCGTGAACATGCGTGACCTGGCCTAGTATGCCTTTGTCGACCATCTGCTTGAGGAGCTGATAATACTGGCTGTACCTGCGTTGTAATCCAACCTGCAGAATCTGTTTCGGTCTGGAATTCGAGAGTGCCCTCAGCTCACGCACTTCTTCCGGTTTGAACACCAGGCTCTTCTCGCAGAAGGTATGTTTGCCGGCCAGCAGGCAATCTTTAGTGACTCCAAAGTGTAGGAAAAGCGGCACAACCACAAAGACCGCATCCATGTTCTGGTGCGACAGCAACTCGCGGTAATCCTTGTACTTTGATGGATTGGTTCCGATGGTCTCGGCGCCCTTATCGAGGTGATCCTGGTTGACGTCGCAAACCGCCACGCAGCGGCCGTTGTCGATGCTTTTGAGATGTTTCAGCAGGTAGGACCCGCGGCTGCCTGTGCCGATCATTCCGTATTGCACCTGACTGTTGGCCGCCTTCACGGTCTGAATCGCAGGCGCGCCCTCCAGTTTTTGCGCTGCCGCAATCACGCTGGCAGCACCGACGGCTTTCATGATGTCTCGCCGCGTGAGGTCCTTTTCCTGTGTCATATCAATTCCTTACAGATTATTTTGGGAAAACTGATTTCAGTCTATCGAGTTTGTTTTTCGATTGCAATTAACTGCAGACAAAAGGCCTGAGCCAGCGCGTTCGATGAAAATTTTGCGCTATGCTCGAATCTTATGGCACGCAGGGCGGCGGTTTTCGGAAGTTTTGGGCAACTGGGCGTGGAACTGGTTCGAGAGCTGAACGCGCGAGGTTACGAGGTAAAAGGCTGGGAGCGCGCTGCCTTGGACATCACCCATCCGGACGACGTCGAGCGCGCGGTGGTCGATTTTGATCCGGAAGTGGTGTTTAACTCCGCGGCTTATAACCAGGTGGACGTCGCCGAACGGGAGCCGCAGGCTGCATTCATGGTGAACGCTTTGGGCGTGCGGAATCTGGCACTGGCGTGCCGGCAGATCGATGCTCAACTGGTCCACTTCTCGACTGATTATGTATTCGACGGCATGGCCAGCCGCCCCTATCGCGAGGATGACCCGCCCCATCCACTGGGAGCCTACGCCGTTTCGAAACTGGCTGGCGAGCTATACGCCAAAGCGTATCTGGACCGTGCTCTGATCGTGCGCACTTGCGGCGTTTTCGGTCCAGGCGGCCTGCACACCAACCGAGGCAACTTTGTCGAGTTGATGTTTCGGCGCGCCGCGGCAAGGCAGCCCATCCGCGTGGTTGAGGACCACATTGGCTCGCCGACTTATGCGCCGCTTCTCGCCGCGCGAACCATCGATGTGGTGGAAAAACAGCAGCACGGGATTTTTCACATTGCAGGCGGAACTTCGATTTCCTGGTTCAATTTCGCCAAGCTGATTTTCCAGACCGCCGGCTTCACATCGGAACTGCACCCCACCAATGAGCGCGAATATCGCACGCCGGCCCGAAGGCCGAAATATTCGGCTCTCTCGAATTCGAAAATTGATGGCCTCGGTCTTGCAGCCATGCCGCCGCTCGAGGAGTGCGTGAAGCATTATCTGGCGGTTCGCGAGCGTTTAGTCAAGCCGGCGCCAGTGTAAACGGACGCACCCGTAGCTTTCTGCACTCACACGCACGCTTTATCCAAACCTTTAGATTCCGTTGCGCTTATACTTAGGAAAGCACCGTAATGCCCCTGAGACTGCTCCTTCCCGTTTTCATGGTACTGGTCCCTTGCCTAGCCGCTGACAAGTCATTCCAGAAAACCGTCGAGCCGTTTCTAAAAGCCAATTGTCTCCTTTGCCATAACGCCAAAATGAAAGTCGGCGGTCTGGATCTCGAGGCCTACGGTACGGCCAAAACGGCCAAAGTGGCGCTCGGAAATCGTGAAACCTGGGAAAAAGTGGTTCAGAAGCTGCGTACCGGCCAGATGCCTCCGAAGGGCCGTCCGATGCCGCCGGCCGACCAGGTGAACGCGATTACGCACTGGTTCGAAGTCCAATTTGCCCGCCTGGACCGCGAGATCAAGCCAGATTCCGGCCGCGTGACCGCGCGCCGTTTGAATCGCGCTGAGTACAACAACACCATCCGCGACCTGCTGGGTGTCGATTTCAAACCCGCGTCGGATTTCCCGGCGGACGATTCAGGCTACGGTTTCGACAACATCGGCGACGTGCTCTCGTTGTCCCCCGTGCTGATGGAAAAGTATTTGGCCGCGGCGGAAAAAATCGCGCGGAAGGGCATTGTGGCAGATCCGCCGCCCAAGCCCACGCGCGAACGGATTGACCACGAGCAGGTGCCGCGCGAAGAGTCTCCCAAACGCGATCTCGACGCAAAACATCCATTTCCTGTTGAAGGCGATTATGATGTGCGGGCCTCGGTGGGCGGTCGCCATGAGGCGCTGCTTTTGACGCTTTGGCTGGACGGAAAAGCGCTCCAGACGTTTCCGGTGATCACCGAAGAAGATACGCCTCGCGTTTCCGAGATGTGGGTCCACGTTCCGGCCGGAGAGCACCAGTTGAAGGCTACGCTGCAGCATGA
>QHXW01000531.1 GCA_003223115.1 Acidobacteriota bacterium | reverse complement strand
GGGCGGCTCAAGGTTACAGCAATCCGATCATGAAAGTTTGATCTTGTCTCACGCAACTTGGAGCAGACATCTGTGAGTCCAGACACAATGCTTTTGAGGATATCGTTCTTTGGGGACGACTAACCCCAACCTGGTCCGGTCTACGGTCCGGAAACGGCATTCTCGGAGAATGAGAATCGTTCGGGCGCCATCAGTTCCAAGGGAACAGAACAGGACATCTCGGGCTCGTAAATGCTGATTGAGGTCGTGCAAGAGGAAATCACGTCCTGTAACCGGCCACGGGGCAAGGCACTGACCTTCTGCGGTCTGCACTCTAGCATTTACGTTGCGTTACAGTAGCCTTGGAACAGTGATTAGAGGAATTTGTAATGACTTCAAGCTGGCCTGCCGTACTCTGGGCAGGAACCCTGGCTTCGCTACCGCTGCAGTCTTCCTTCTGTCGATAGGCATCGGCGGCTCTACTATAGTCTTCAGCGCCGTCAACGCAATCCTACTCCGCCAGCTTCCAGTTACGCGTCCGGGCGAGTTGGCCTGGATCCTGTCAATTCAACATAACCGGCCACGCATCAGCGAGTATCCGTTTTATGTATACGAATCGTGGCGTTCTCGATCGAGAAGTTTCGCAGGTGCCTTTGCGCAGACTAGTCTCGATGTGTCCCTTTCTGAGGGTTCGTTTTCGCAGCCAGTGCGAGCGGAAATAGTAACGGGAGACTATTTCACGGTTTTGGGCGTCGCACCTGTGCTTGGCCGGCTGCTGGACAAGCAGGATGAATGGGCCACGCAAGATGTGCTGCCGGTCGTGCTGAATTACGACTTCTGGAAAAAGCGGTTTCATATGGATCCTCGCGTTCTTGGGCGTAATCTTCATTTGAATGGTTATCCTTTCGTCGTCGTTGGCGTGACCCCTGCAGGCTTCAACGGCATATCCGTAGACAGCGGCCCCGATGTGCGAGTGCCATTCATCGCTGGCGAATTTCTGACAGAATACGGAGCTCGCTTGAAGGATCCGAGGCGATGCTGTTTGTGGGAGATTGCCGGACGCCTTCGTCCCGGAGTCACGATCGAACAGGGGCAGGCCGAAACGGAGGCGGCCATGCAAGCGTCCTGGGAAGCAGTTACTCTGGCGCTCAGGCCGGTTACCAAGGACGATCGGCGCTGGATTCGCAACCAGCACGTTCGAGTGGAGCGCATCAACCGCGGCGTATCGTGGCTGCGCGACCGCTTCTCGACGGGCCTGCTCGCGCTAATGGGTGCCATCGCCCTGATTCTGCTCCTGGCGAGCACGAACGTCGCGGGTCTGATGCTAGCTCGGGTTGCCGCGCGTAAACAGGAGACAGCGGTGCGTCTCGCACTGGGAGCCACTCGTGGTCGTCTCATGCTGCAATGGCTGGTTGAGAGCGTTCTGCTGGCATTGCTCGGGGGAGCAGGCGGCCTGCTCATGACCGGGGCATGCCTACCGTTACTCTCCGGCTTGCTACCCCCGATGCGCAATCTCCGCACGGAGCAACTCCCGGTAACGCTACAGTTCGTACTCGACATGCGTGTCTTTGGATTCGCTCTGTCAATGTGCGCTTGCGCAGCAATCCTTACAGGCCTGAGCCCTTCGTGGCACGCATCCCGAGCCGACCTTATATCTTCACTCAAGACCCGAGGCTGCGACCCGAAGCGCGTGTGGTGGCGTGCCATCCTGGTTGGCATTCAAGTTGCTATCTGCACCATGGTCCTGGCCAATGCCGGACTGCTGGTCGAAACCCTGCAGCGGCTCGATCAGATGACTCCCGGGTTCGAGCGTGATCACGTTGTGACATTCACGGTCGATACAGCCCTTCAGAAATACACTGAAACGCAGGCTCGGTCGCTTGCACTGCGGTTGATGCGAGAAACGCGAAACCTCCCGGACGTGTCCTCATCCGCCATCGCGGCACGAGGTCTGATGCGTGGCGGTGGACTGAAGACTACTGTTGGCCTCCCCGGGTCTCAGGTCTCCGCCGCCGATGGGCTCAACACGAACATGAACCTCGTCTCCCCAGGCTACTTCGAGACTATGGGAATGCGTCTGCTCAGTGGCCGATTTTTTGAGGAACGAGATATGAGTGATGTTAAGCCTAAGCCTGCGGTTGTCAATCAGAGTTTCGTCAAGCGATTCTTTCCGGCTGGCAAGGCCATCGGCCAACGCTTCGGCACAGGCGCGGAGCACGCGATCGAACCGGAGTTCGAAATTGTGGGAGTCGTCGCAGATGCGAAATATCGCTCACTCCGCGAGCCGTTCCTCCCGGCAATGTTTGAATGCATGCGCGAATCCGGGACACTTCAGGACTCATTCTTCCAATTGGAAGTCCGGACGCGGGGACAGTCCGAATCTGTTATACCGGCTGTGGAACTTTTGCTCCGCAGTATGGATCCACGGCTGCCCTTCCGCGAAATTCATACGCTGCGCGAGGATGTCAAAACGTCGCTTTGGGCCGAATATACGCTGGCCCATTTCGGATCATTCTTTTCTGCACTCGCAGCGCTGCTAGCAAGCGTTGGACTTTACGGGCTCCTGTCTTACACGGTTGCACAGCGGAGCCATGAGATCGGAGTTCGCATGGCGTTGGGCGCGACACCAATGGGAATTGCGAGACTCACCGTCATCAGAACGCTGATTTTCGTGCTGGTAGGCGTTACCCTTGGCCTCGCTGCCTCGATGGCGACCGGCCAGCTTCTCCGAAGCCTTTTGTATGGAGTTTCGCCGACCGAGCCATGGGCGATCCTATCAGGAGCCGTCGTGGTGATTGCAACGGCAACTGCCGCGACAGCCTTGCCTGCAATGCGCGCGGCCCATCTAGATCCAAACGCCACGTTGCGCTACAGAGTTTGAGTTTTCGCGTGGCCCAGATACTGGTAACGTTCCAATTCGCTGCCTCGCAGAGCGTACCAAGACTCGAGGATGGCTACTCTAAAGGATCGAATCGTTGCATTTCTTTTGCTCTAACTGAAGCCGATAAGCTTGCTGTCCCGAAACGATCTAGTCAACTCCGCGAACGCCATCTCTGGCTTCCGCCCGTCCTTGATTGCCGTCCAATGGTAATGAAACACTAGTACAAATGGGGCCTGGTGATGAGAGTCTGCACATCGGTCGCAAGCGAGCTACACAGATCTTCCGCTATTTGGAAGCGCTGAATCAGCACCGCAATCCCGCTAGGCGCCAGCTCGACGACCAGCTCTGGCATCTCTGGTTCCGCGATTTGCCGGAGCATCCCTCTATCCGGCGTGCGGAGTTTGCCGATTCATCATCCCCTCCGGACGGAGTCGCCGCGGATGTGCCGCGCGTTCTGGATGACGACTTCGTCCTCAAAGTGCGAAGGCCCAAGCTGGCTCCCTGCCCGTCACCGCCCGAGTTACTGGCTCGGTGGCTCGAACGCGGATGGGAAGAACCGGCGGCCGAAGTACGGATTCGAGAGTCAGGGCACGAGCTCGATGCACAAGGCCAAACGGTAGCCGCGTTCTTCCAGGACGATCCAAAGCGGCAACAGGCCATTGAGCGATGGCGGGTTCAAAGAGAAGCCTGGGCTCGCGACGAGAAGCCGGCGCGCGCGGCCATGCAGCTTTTTGAAAAGCTGTACGAGATTCGAGGACAAATCGAATGAGAGGGCGAGAAACTGGAGCTCGTTCTGGGGGACGGGATCCTCGATTGGCAGCGGGCGGAAGGCAGCGTCTTCGACCCGATCCTCTTACAAAGATTGCAACTGGAGTTCGATCCCACGCTGCCGGAGTTCTCGATTGTAGAAGCCGACAGCCCGGTTGAGCTTTATTCGGCGCTGTTTCAGTCCATGCCGGACGTAGCGGGTCGGGCGGTCGCCAAAGCGCGGCAGGAGCTGGAGCAGGGCAGGTACCATCCGATGGCGAGGGAAGACACTTCCGCGTTTCTGCGAAGTCTGTCCGCTCAGTTGTCTCCTCAAGGTGAATTCCAGGACGAGGGGCCCGCGAGATCAGGGGGTAGCTGCCCGGTCATTTCCAGATCGCCCGTTATTTTCCTGCGGCAGAGAAACGTGGGTTACGCGGTAGCAATTCAGTCGGTCATCGAGAGCCTGTCCAGCGCCCCGCAGATACCCGCCTCGTTATTGCGAGTGATGGGAATTGAGACCCAGATCACCACGGTGGCGGAAGACTCCAGTTCAACCAGTTGGATTGACGATTGCCAGCCGCTAGATGTCTTGTTCAGCAAACCCGCAAACCCGGAACAGGTGAAAATCGCCCAACGGCTAGAGCGGCACGGATCCGCGCTGGTTCAGGGTCCTCCGGGAACAGGCAAAACGCACACGATTGCGAACCTGATCGGCCATCTCCTAGCGCAGGGCAAAAGCATCTTAGTCACGAGCCACACCACCAAAGCATTAAGGGTCTTGCGCGACCAGGTAGTGCCGCGGCTTCGCCCTCTCTGCGTGAGCCTTCTCGACAGCGACAGCCGCAAGCAGCTCGAGAGTTCCGTGGATGCAATGGTCAGCCAGCTCTCGCTCGCGGACGCACAACAGTTGGAGCGACAGGCAGGCAACGATCTCGTCGCGCGCCACCGAGAACTAGCCGGTGCTCTTCTGAACGCCCGGGCTGACGAGTACCGCGATATTGTTCTCGCAGGAATGGTGTCCACGCCGTCCGACGCCGCCCGGGTAGTAGCGGCAGGAAGGGGTGTGCACGATTTCATTCTCGGACCGGTCGAGCCAGGTTGCGCCCTGCCGTTATCGGAGCGCGACCTCGCGGAGCTGTATCGCACGAATACGACGGTCTCCGCTGAGGACGAGGCGGAACTCAGCGGCTTCCTGCCCGATGCCGGACGGCTTCCATCTCCCGACGACTTCGACAACCTGGTCTCTGAAAGAACAAAACTGGCTGCCCAGGATTTCAACTATCGAGAGGATCTCTGGAAGAGACCCGCGATCGGCAGGGACCTCGCTCAGCTCGAACAACTCTCGTCCCAACTGCTTCGAACCGTACAGCAGGTCAAGGGCGCTCAACCGTGGCGGTTGTCCGCCATGCTGGCGGGATATCACGGCAGGGAGCAACGGAAGCCGTGGGAAAACCTTCTGGCGCTGATCGACGAGGCGTGGGATTGTTACTCGAAGTCGCAAGAGTCGTTTGTGTGCCACGAGCCGGTGTTGCCGGAAGAGCTGCCCATTCAAGAATCCCGCGCGACATTCGGAAGAGATCTCGATGCATCTCGACCGGGGCGGCAGCCTGTCTTTTCTTGCGCTCGCGACTCGCTCGACATGGAAAAAGTTCATACGAACCAGCCGCGTCGCCACGGGAGAACCGAAGCTGCCCGAACATTTTCAGGCGCTGCGAAGCATGGCGACGCTGAACTTGCTGCGAAACCAGCTTGTGTCCCGCTGGAGGCAGCAAATGGCCCCGTTGGGTGCTCCCGTCGCTGAGGCGCTTGGCCCTGAGCCTGAAAAAATATGCCGCCAATTTTCAGACGGACTGCGGCGATGCCTGCAGTGGCATGACGATGAATGGCTTCCTCTGCAAGAAGAATTGAATGAGGCTGGACTGCGTTTTCAACAGCTATTGGCAGAACAGCCTCCTGAGTTCTCGATCGGTGGAGACGTGCGTTCGTCGAGGTGCAGTCTCTGCTCGAGGATGCGGATGGAGGCGGGCGAGGGGTTGCCGGGAAGCTTCTTAAAGCGGTGATCGCACTTGATTCGGCTGATTATCGGAATGCATTTCTGCGGCTGACAGAGCTCCACGAGCGCTGCAAACATCTGGAGCGTCGACACGAGCTATTGCAGACTCTGAATAAAACTGCTCCCGGGCGTTGGCGATTTCAGGCCGCCAGGGCATCCACGGCGATGGGCAGGTTCCGCCCGCACCCAATCAAGCGTGGCTATGGCGGCAACTGAATGACGAGTTGGACCGGCGAGGTGAGGTGTCCCTCCGTGAGTTGCAGGATCGGCTGGCGCGCACCGCACAGGCGATTCAAGAT
>QHXW01000530.1 GCA_003223115.1 Acidobacteriota bacterium | reverse complement strand
GTTGGTCATCAGCACTGAAACCATTGCACAATAGCAGCGGACAGGGTCACGGCCTTCGAGGTTTGCGACAGAGGGAAACGACATGGAAGAAGAACTATCGAGAAGGAAGTTCCTGCAAGTATCGTCCGCGGCGGGCATAGCGGCTGCCGCTCCCATTTCGGCAAGTTCGCAGGCTGCCGCCCCTGCCGGCAGCTCATTTCGAGGCGTCCTCTGCCTCTTCTCCAAACCGGTGCCGCAGATGAATTGGAGCGAGCTAGCGCGGGCCGCCAAGAGTGCGGGTTTTGGGGGAATCGATTTAACCGTCCGGAAGCGCGGACACGTGATGCCGGAAAGGGTGAAGCAAGACCTTCCCAAAGCCGTAGAAACTATCCGGCAAGAAGGACTGGAAGTTCCCATGATCACAACGGAGCTTCTTGCCGCCGACAATCCCGCTGCCGAGCCGATCCTCACTACCGCGGGCAAGCTGTCCATTACGTTTTTGAAGCCGGGTTACTACCACTACAAATTCGTCGATGTCCGCAAGGAGCTGGAGGAAGCGGCGGATAAGTTTCGCGGCCTGGTAGGACTTGCAGAAAAGTATGGGGTTCAGGTGGGATACCACAATCACGCCGGATATATCGGGGCGCCGGTGTGGGATATGGCGAAAGTGATGGACACCCTCGATCCGAAGTGGGCCGGCTACTATTTCGACCTGCAACATGCGACCGGAGAGGGCGGCATAGCTGGCTGGAAAATCGATGCCCTTCTGGCCATGCCGCGCATCAAGATGCTGGCGGTTAAGGATATGTACTGGAAGAAGACGGACAGAGGGTGGTCCGACACGGATTGTCCCCTAGGCCTGGGGATGTGCCACTACAGCGAATTTCTGAAAATGAGTGCCTTAGGGGGCTTTCACGGACCTGTGTCACTACACCTTGAGTACGAAATTCCGGGCGTATCCAGCCGCGAAGGAATCGCGCTTACGCGAGCTAAAGCTGACGATGTCATGATAGCTGCCAAGCGAGACCTCGACTACCTCAAATCGGTCCTGGGAAAAGCGTATGAAAGTGCCTGATCTGACCGCAATGGAGGGGCTTCTCGTTGGAGTCCCACGAGGCGTTGTCACGACGTGAGAATGGACAGACGGAAATTCCTGACTTCATACGGCGGAGCTTTAGCGCTTTCGGCCAAGCTCCTGCCTGGGGAACACCATGTAGTTTCGGTAAATCCGCTGGAGGTGGAATCCGACTTAGCCTCGTTAGAGGGTCGCTACACGGCAGTCGAAGACTTTTACGTTCGGAATCACCATGAAACGCCTCGGCAATCTGCAGCGCCTCTTCTTTGTGTGGAGGGAGAGGTGGCAAAGCCCCTGCGACTTACTCAAGCGGACTTGACCCATCTAAAAAGGCTGCAGCTCAACGCCGTACTCGAATGTGCCGGAAACGCCGTGACCCCGAACGGCCTCGTCAGCAACGGAATGTGGGATGGTTGGTCATTGGGCTCCGTACTTGAACTTGCTCACCCCTCTGGTGCTGGCGCTTTTCTTCATTTGTTCGGGAGAGATGGCTACGCTCGCAGCGTTCCCATTGACCGGGTGCACGGCGGCGCAATATTAGTCACGAACCTAGGTGCGCGTCACTTGCAACCTAGCCACGGAGCACCTTGGCGTGCCTTCTTTCCGGGATGGTATGGGATGGACTCCGTTAAATGGCTGGAGCGAATTGTAGTTTCCCCGACTCCGCTTGCCAATAACGAAAATGAATACGTGGAGATGAGACCAGCCACACCAGTCGGAGTCGCTCGCCGCCCTCTTCCCCGGGTACAAGTCAAGTCGGTCATCACATCTCCCATAGACCGGAGCCTCGTGCGCGGTGGGAGCGTCGAAGTCCGAGGGCTAGCATGGTCTGGGGAAGGCAACATTTCCAGAGTTGAGTTCAGCAGCGATGGGGGAACGAGTTGGCACGACGCTGACTTGTTTCCGGGTAAAAGCCATTATGAGTGGGCGCTGTGGCGAGGCCCGCTCGAGTTGAGCCATCTGGGACCTGCAGAGCTGGTTTGTCGCACCACTGATACCCGGGGTCATACCCAGCCGGAGCGGCGGGACACTGAGCGCCTCGATGGTTATGGCCAAAACTGGTATCATCGTGTACAGGTTGTAGTGGTGTGATGCGTCCGGCACGGACACGAAAGCGATTCAGAAGACGGCGACCTTACTTCATTTAGACAACAGGAGTTTTTGCGCCGTGCTGGGACGCGTCCCTGTTTAAGGTGTCGCGCAGCAAGAGATACATGATCGTCAAGCCTAGAGGATAGGTCATGCCGCTGGCTATCCAGATTGGAGTGTAAGAGTAATGCGTCACGACGAAACCCGTGAACCCGGTGAAAAGGACGCCACCCATGGCTCCCATCAATCCCCCGAAGCCCACGACTTGAGCAACTTGTTGGCTGGGGAAAAGATCAGTGGGGAGAGTATCCAGAGTACCGCCCCAGAACTGCATGGCGTAGGCGCCCAGACTAATCACGGTCATCACCCAGAAAATGTCGTTCAAATAGACAGAGAGCACCCCGAAAGTCACGAGGATGGTTCCCACCAACAGTGCGTCTAGCCGAGCTTTGACAGGCCTGGTTCCGCGCCTTACCAGCCAACTCGAAAATGCGCCACCGGTAATGCTGCCGAGCAGTGAAGCCGCGTATGGGATCCAGGCCAGTTCGCCGATGACCTTGATACTTAACCCCTTGGCATCGGCCATGTATTTCGGAAGCCAGAACAGGTAAAAGTACCAAATCGGGTCGGCAAAAAATCGCCCCAGCCCCACAGCCCACGCCTTTTTGGCCGTAAACAAATCAGCCCAATTCATGGCCGCCGGCGCTACGGTGAGGTCTTCGCCTGCATCGTGGCCGCGATTCGATTCAGCCGGAGCCCGGTATAACAGCAGCCAGGCGGTGGACCAGATCAAGCCCATGACTCCGGTCCACACAAACGCTTCTCGCCAGCTATATCGCAGGGCGATCCAGACGACCAGCGGAGGGGCGAGGATGGGCCCCAAACTTAGACCTGTTTCAAAAGCGCCTATGGCTACGCCGCGCTGCTCCGGATTGAACCACTCTGCTACGGCCTTGACCCCGCCGGGAATGATGGCGGCTTCGCCGATGGCCAGCATGGCTCGAAAGAGGCAAAGGGTCTTGAGCCCCACCGCTGCGCCGTGGAGGACCTCGGCCATAGACCACCAAATAACCGCCATGGCCATACCACGGCGCGAACCGAGGCGATCCAGTATTCGGCCCATCAGCAGGTACATCACCGAGTAGACAACAAGAAACGAGTTGACGGCATAGGAATACTCCAAGCTTGATATATGGAGTTCCTTTTGCAGCAGAGGTGCAAGCACCGAGAGCGTTTGGCGATCGATGTAGTTGATCGTCGTCGCGGCCATCAGCAGGACCACGGCCTCGCCACTCCGCGGTATTCGACCCTTTTTCACGAACTCAGAGCAGCTATCT
>QHXW01000528.1 GCA_003223115.1 Acidobacteriota bacterium | reverse complement strand
GGCAGATCAGCGGCATGGGCGTTTCCCGTCAACTTGACCGCGGCCTGCCACGCCGGGCCGACGGCGGAGCCGTTTGCATCAGTAAACATTTGGCGACTACCAACGGGAGTCCCGCCGCCAATACATGGCTCTGGTAAGATGACCTCGGATCGGAGGAATTATGCGGGTCCCCTTCCTGTTGGTTTTGGCTATTATTCCAGCAGCCTCCCAAAGTTCACTCGTGCATCTCCGCAATGCGAGCCGTCCCATTAGCCGAGACTTTCAAGTTGGCGAACGCTTCGAGATTCTGATTACTGGCGCACCCAAGCAGCCAGTCAGCGTCAGAACGACTATGCACGGACGCACCGACTGGAGTCCCGTTATTGGCTCGACCGATAGCACAGGTCGATGGTCTACCAGCGGGCAGTTCGAGAAGAGCGACTTTGGGGATTGGAGCGAGATCTGGACCGTCGGAGACAAGCTTGCCAGCCCCGCTATTCAATTTTCGGTGAACGCGCCGTGTCTGCCGGGCGGGCAGGGCCACTCTCTTATCAGCGGCCCTAACATCGTCCTCAGTTGTGAGACAGCCGAGGGACGCCGGACGGTAGATTAGTCCCTGGGCGCCCAACCGAAGAAACACCCAGTCAATACCATATGCAGGTCATCCAAGACCTCATCGCCAGTGGAAAGGAAATGAGGGTGGAGCAGATCTCCCTACAATCATCGCAGGGCGGGCTTGGGGATGAAACAGCGGATCTAATCAGCAAGCTAATCGGCGTCAACGCATTGAACGAAAACGAAACGCGGAATTCGCTGGCGATTCTTCGTGCTGCATTTGCAAAGCCCGAAACCATCCAGCCGTCGGCCAAGGACCCTTCAAGAACTTTACTGTTGCTCGGACATCTGGCGGACTTCACAGACCAGGACAGCCTGAAACGGGAGATCGCCGAAACGATCGCGTACGTTCAGGCTCGATGAGCTGGTCACGCCAAGTTCAAGAGCATGCAGCGCTCATCTATTCCAGACTTGATAACGCTCTGGGGCAATGCCGTAGCGTTTACGAACCCATGTTGACGGTTTGTCGCCGACTCGCGGATTGAAGAATGGTGATTGCCGGCGGCCCGAAGCAACCTGAGGGCGTTTCCCGTCCAGATGAACTCGGAAATTCCAAAAACGCCAGTTTCCGATAATCCCCACTTTTTGCCCACGAACGAGCGCAGAGCTAAACTGGTGCACAGCAATAAGGGATGCAATGCGATACGAACCAGTGATACCGCGCAGCCGAGACGAATTGGAAGCTGCATTCGGGGCTGCGGAAATCCTCGACGCCATCAGGTCGGGTCGCGACATCTGGGTGTTTGATCAGTACATCTGGGACCCTGACAGCTTGGAACGCGCACGCAAGGTGCTGATCGAAAAGCGTGACGCCTGCTCAGACCCCGATAGAGCGGCTTTCCTGACCAGCCTCATCCGCGGGCTGGAAAAAGGGTGACGATGGTGACGGCCCCCCAGGCCGTGCGAAATTCAGTTCTGGACGAAAGACGGCGTTACCGGAAACTGGCGGGAGCCATGTGGCAGTATAGTCGCCATCCCGCCGACTGAGATCGGGGACCCGCCTGGAAAGCGCCACAAGGAGAAACGCGCGTTTTTCGTCCAAGTGGACATTTTCTCGATGCCCGTGATCCAGGAACCAGCATTGTAGGGATGCTTCTTGCCCCAGCCTCAGAGCTGTGCCACGCGACGTCGGCGAATTTCGTGGAAACGACGTGATGTTGGTCACGCGCGAGAGCAGCCCAAAATACCCCCGCAGAACTTCGTCATTCGGTCCTCACCGCAGGTCGGCGTATTCCGCTTTAGCCTGCTGAAGAATCGGGATGTCGGAGTCGGCGTCCTTCCACAATTCAAAGAAGTCCTCGAATGCCTTTTTGGCGTTCGCCGTGTCGCCCGCGAGCGCGGAGCCGCGCGCCATCCCCAGATAGGAGAGCGAATAGAACTGTCCCCAATAGGGGTGGACCCAGGTAGCGCCCCAATTGGCCCCCTTGTGGTTCACGATTTTCTGGAACTCAGCCGCCGCCTCCGCCCCCTTATGCAGGCGCAGGTAAGCCAGGCCGCGCAAATAAATCGCATCAAGGTAAGAGCGCTCGTATGGCGAGGCGGATGCCAGGAGTTCTACGCTCCTGGCCGCTTGATCGCGCTTGAGCGCGATTGCAGCGCGAATCTCGGGTAGCTGCACTGCATTCCAGATGGTTCCGTTTGGAAAAAGCTTCGAAGTCTCCGCGGCGAGCTTCTCCGCCTGGGCCGCATCGCCACACATCGCCAGCGCCAGGGCCGGACGCCCCAGGCGGCGCGCCGTCTGGCAATTGCCCGAGAGCGCGTCGGCACGCGCATCGGCTTCGTCGAGTTCGGAGGCGGCGTTCCGGAATCCCCGGCGCAGCGCTGCCTCCGCGGCTCGCTGGTACAATTTGTGCGACTCACGACGCTGGCCATGAACATTCCGGTTGGCCGCCTGCAACCCAAAGCTGAGGTACTCCCCCGGCTTGCCTGCGTACCATTGAATCTCCCTGGCGATGACCGCCTGATCATCCTCGACGTAAGCCATTTCGAGGAAGCGCTGGTGGATCCTCACTCCGTCTACCCCCAGCGCCCGCAGTTTCTGGGCTAATTGCCTGGCCTCTGGAAGACGATCCAGGCAGATATACGCGTCCAACAGACGACGATAGGGAGGTTCGACGTCGCCCTGCAACCGAGCCGCTTCCAGCCCCTCCTTTAGCCCCTCGTCATATTGCCCGAGGTCGATGTAGACGAGGCTCAATTGGTTATGGAATCCCCAGTTTCGGGGATAGTTGCGGATACTCAATTGCCAGGCATCAGTCTCTTTGTACACCTCGCCAGTGGCCCTGTAGTAGTAGGGTACGATCTGGGCCCGCTCGTACTCGGAAACCCGGTCGATCAAACGGAAAGCCTGTTTCCCATATTCCGCGCTGCGCGCCATCTCCCCCGCCTGTTCGAACGCGACGCCAAGGCAGTAGTAAGCCATCGCGAAATTCGGATCGATTGCGGTGGCGCGCTCAAACAACGGAAAACTGGCTGGAAAATGGCCCTCGCCCATCTCGGCAAGACCTGCGGTGTAGTGCTGAAGAGCTTCCAGCGAAGCCGTGGTGGCCTGTTCCAGCGGACGGTTTAGCTTCTGGATCGAGTTGTGCGGTTCTCCCAGCTTGCCCCGCATGGCGGTCGCCGCGCTTCCCACTGCGTTCAACACGTGTTCTTTGTCGACTGCTTGGATCTGCTCCCGGGCGAGC
>QHXW01000109.1 GCA_003223115.1 Acidobacteriota bacterium | reverse complement strand
TGGGGGAAGAGATCGTGGAAGAGGTGCTGAGCGCAGCTGCGGCAGCGGGCGACAACGTGGTGACGATCGATGGGGGCGTCCACGCGAATCGCGAGGTGGAGGATCTGCTGGGACGCTCGCGCCGGCTACTCGACAGCATGCATTCGGAGGATCGCGAAGAAGCCATCGACCTTCACGAAAGGATCGAGGCGGCCATCGAGTCGCGCGATGACGAGGCATTGCGGCAGGCTGGGGACGCGCTGAAGGAACTGCTGTTCTTCGTCGAAGGACAGCGCTGATTGAGCGTGCCGCACCAATGCCCGGTCTGTCAGGCACGCTTTCGGGGGGCGCGAATGTGTTCCCGCTGCGGAGCGGATCTGGAGCCGCTGATGCTGCTCGCGGCAAGAGCATGGCAATTGCGCCAGAGGGCGCGCCGAGCGCTTGATGCCTGGGATTTTGAGCGGGCGCTCGAGATCGCATCGGAAGCCCAACAAGTGCAACGCACCGAGAGCGGCGAAGCGCTGCGTTTGTTGAGCATGTGGTTGAGGGGTGCGATGAGCGGTGTCGCAACGCCGCCGAGGCGCCCGAACTAGCCTATGTGGATGGCGACGGTTGTGTAGCCTAAATCCGCTTTGTAACACGGCAGGCTGTTACGTCCCTGAGTTATCGCATCCGGGGACAGTCAAATTGACTGCCTGAAAGCACTTGCGCGTGCAGTTTTCCATGATGAATATGCGATCTGCGCGACACCATCAATTGGGCACGCCTTCTGGCCTTTGTGACGGGCCTAGCTAGTTTCTGTCGCGAAACCATTAAGCCATTGATATATAACAGGTTACTGGGATGCAAGCCACTCTCATTCCCAATGTGTTTCCGCTTGCCCGGCGACGCCGGCAAGGTGATTTCACCTCGGGGTTGTTCGCCGACGGCCGCCTCACGCATCGTCGACGCTTCCATTTCGCTGCCCGGAGGATTCACACACCCACCCAGCCCGGTCCGCAGCCGCCCTTGTCTGCTTCATCGTTATGAATGAAAATTTAATGCGCAGTTGCTCTCCCGGCTCTTGACAAGGCCGAGCGTTTTGTTGTTTCATTGTATCGAATGAAGCACACTGCGATCCCCGAAGCCCGCACCAAACTCGCCGCCGCCATCCGCTCCACCACCGAGATCCTCCGTGGCTCCTTGCTCCATCGCCATATCCGCCATCGCACCGGCTGCGCCGTCTGCGCCCAGGGCCCCGGCCATCTCGTCTGGGTCCTGACCGTCAGCTATCCCGGCGGACGCACCAAACAGATCAGCCTCTCCACCCCACAGATCCCCAGAGTCCGGCAGTGGTTGCGCAACTACCGCAAACTCAAGGAAACCTTGGAGCGCATCTGCCAGTTGAACCAGCAACTCCTGCGCCCGGAGAAGAAAGCATGACCCGTATCGCCGAACCCCAGCTCGGTTTTGCCGATCTCGAATTGCGCCACCAGGGCGTCCATCTCGATCCTCTCCTCCAAGCCATCGCCTCGTTCCTGGAGGACCAAGCCTCCCTCGTCGAGCCAGTGCGCCCGGATCTGGTGCGGGGATTGAAGAATCCCGCCACCGGACGGAGCGGCATTCCGCCGGAGTCACAATGGCTAGTTTTTGCTGGGCTGAACCGACCTTCTTACGGCGATATTGGACTAGCTAGTACGACAATCGCCAAGGTGATTTGAAGCACATGCTCTCAAAATCAACCGGCAGCCGCTCCAAGGTACCTTGGGCAGCCGAAATTTGTTCTATGGCACGCAGGAATTGCCGGGCCACCCAGGTCCGGTAGACCGAAGGCAGAGGGTCCCCGCTGACAGCCGTGTAAATCCGGAAAGTACAACTGCATGCCGTTGAGATATAAAGCCACATCCCTACCAGCATGATTCCCGCAGCTCCGACCAGAGCCGGGACTTGCGGTGATCGATACGAGATGAAAAATGCAATAAGCCAAAGGAACCCGATAGGAGCAGCCCGAGTGGAAAGGTGGAAACGTGGCCTTCGCGCGACGATGATCGCCTGGATGTCTCGAAAATAGTACCGCTTGTACTCCTCGCGGAAACGCATGGAGTTGACGGCCAGCAGGTAGTCCGGTCCCAACCATGGCTTGAGCCGCGAACAAAGCCGCGCCGATGACCGGGCAACTTTCGATAGCGAATGCGGTCCGCCATTAGCCGCCCCCGGCACCGCGTCGCGTCAGCAGATAAGCCACGCCGACCACCCAACCAGCCGTCTCCGCCAACCCGACGAGGATCGCCACGACAAAACGCCAGCGAGTTCTGCGGACCAGACTCAGCGGCGCCTTCCACTTCAGGATCGACAAGATCACGGATCGATATTTCTCCCTGCCGGATTTTTCTTCTCGGTCCTTTCGCCTAAAGTGACAGAACCCAACGCCATAATCTATCTTGCATTCATTGGCGCCGTCGTGCTCGCAGCAGCCCTCGTCACTCTCGGTGTCGGCCTGCTCAAGAAACAAGACATCGCCCCATAACACGCCAACTCCCAAGAGCATTCCGCGATCACTGAATGCCTGAACGCCATGTTCCCACGTGCTCACTTTCAGCAGGACGAACGCTTCGCGAATTAAGCGAACTTAATCGCAAAGTTAACAAACGTGGTATCGACTCGCAGAGACGCGAGTGCCATAGATAGAAATGGAGGGGACAAGAACGTGAGAAAAGGACTCGTGATTTCCAGCTTTCTGCTGACGGCTGCCTTGGCGCTTGGAGCCCAGGGGCACGGTCGCGGCAAAGGTGCAGCTACCATCGGGAGCGCGCATAACAATGCACCGGCAGGTACACCCGCCGCCTCGTCAGATCGAGACAAAGGAAAGGATCGCGCCGAAGACGTCGGCAAAGGCAAGAAAAAAGGCCTGAAAAAACACGCGACGAGGCACAAGCACCACAAGAGCTGAAGTACGTCCTGCAGCGCGGATTTCTTGAGGAGGCCGACGATGAGAGCGATGCTGTTACTGCTTGCTGCCGGGTTAACGGTTTCGGTGATCCAGCCCGCTTTAGCGGGGGACCGCGACGGACACGGCAAACATTGGAAGGACCGCGAAGATCGAGATGAGGATCAAGACGAGGGTCATTATCGTCGCCGGGGATACCAGGGCCATTGTTTTCGATCGGACGATATTCGTGTCATTTACGAGTACTACCATCCACGCGATCTCCCGCCCGGCCTGAAGAAGAAATACTATCGGACGGGGCAGTTACCGCCGGGCTGGCAAAAGAAGATGCGGCCCTTTCCATATGAAATCGAACAACACTTACCGCCGCTGCCGGACGGATGCGAACGCGGGTACATCGACGGATATGCGGTCGTGTATCAGCCGCGCACTCGCATAATCGTTGACATCCACGCCGTATTCGGTCGCTAGTCGAGATTAACGCTCGCGAACCCGCTCTTCTGCTTTCGCAAACCAAATCACGTGCCCCGAATCGCGGTGACATCGAACGTAAGTTCGAAAACCAAAAGCCCGCCGTCATCAGTCGGAACCTCAAACGTCGGCTTTTGCCCATCCAGCTTTCCTTTCCAGCAGGCACCGCCGTACCCGTGACCTTGCCGCCCTTTTCCTTCAAATCCATGTAGGCCGTATCGGTCTTCCTCTGTCCGTCGGTCGTCGTGATATCGAAGCTACCCGACCATTTGCCGGTGAGCTCCGCGGCACCCAGCATCAACTCAGAAAATAGCAAAGAGCACAAAAGTTTCCTCATCCAATCCTCCACGCAATCTGCACGCTTCTTTTCAGAAACCCACTCCGCGGCGCCGCACGCAGTTGGTTCCCAGAAGATAGCCAGACGCTGAATCTTGAGCTAACGCCGGTGCGATGTGTCCGTATTTGAAACACTCTAGCCACGCATTTGTAACCCGGCTGTTACAGGACGAGACGCTCAAAAATACTTCGTGAAACGAGCGAACGAAATTCGGTTTCGCATCGTCTCATAGGTATACCCCTTTACGACAGCGGGCGCACTCACTCTATCCACCCCAAACGCGCCCGCTTATTTTTACCAGTCCCTACTGAGCCCGATAAAAGCTTCACCGAACGAAATCGACATCAACTTCGTCAGTACAGATGAGGAACAATTATCATGTTTGAAACCGCCGTTCAAGAAAAGCGTACCACTCTGCTTTGGGGCGCCATAATGGGCGTTGTTGCCCTCGCAGTGCTACTCGGCGCCGGATACGTTCTCATCGCCTAGTCCCGCGCGGGTTCATACCGGGAGTGAACGACCACACGGAACACAAGCCCCGAATATTCGGCATCAAAACGTTTTGGACTACGCGGTCGCCCGCAGGCAATTTTACTGATGGTTGGGGCGCGTGTCTCCTTCGCGTGGAAAGAACCGGCATGTAGTTTTCCCTGCGGCCGCGAATTCAGCGGGCAGTACGTAGGGGTGGTCCCCGCGATCGAACTGATCTGCGAGATACAGTTTCACGCGCTCTAGGATCAAGGCCGCCTCCCGGTTCGGCCTAGCCAGGTGACTCAGCCGAATCAACAAGGCTTCCGCATCGAGAAAATCAGTTTCTCTCATAACACAAGTATGCGCCCGAACCGCCCGAACTGATGTCGCCCCCGTGGGGCTTCGGATATGGAAAGTAGGTCCTATACAGTTGCGCGGGCGGCGTGAGCACGGCGCCGGCTTTTTGGGTTAAATCGGGGATCTCGTGAACTGGATCATCTCCGCGCAGGCCGACACCGTCCACCAGGCTACACAGCTACATTCCCCGACTGAAATGAACAGGTTATTTTGGCGCGCTGCCGTAGTGTTGCGGTCTGGGGCGCCGGTCCGCAGTCGCGTGATCAAGCGCGCGGACATCGGCGGCGACCACTTTGGAGAACTGGCATCGTCAGAGATTGAGGTGGGCTTGTCAACCCTCACGGATGAACCCCGACAGCTATTCCACCCCTGTTCGAGCGAATGGCACGTTCGAGTTTCAGGAGATGCCGACGGGTGAGTATCGGCTCACGTTCATAGACCACAAAGTCACTGCTTTGTGCAGTCATTTTCCCTGTCGGGGACGCGCACGACCGGGAAGGCGATCGTCGTTTCCGAAAACGGGCTCTCGGAACTGGAGATCGTTCCTGGCGCTGCTGGGAGCGTGGCCGTCGTTGTCCGGGATCAGGAAGGCAAGGCGGCGCCTAGTGCCCATTTGATCTGTATCGGCCGCGATGATTCCTCAGGCGAGGTTGTGGCGATCTGTGGCCCGGCCGTAACGGACCAGCAAGGTAAGTTTGAGTTGAAGTATCTGCTGCCGGGCGAGGTCCATCTGGCCGCGCTCACGGAATTCGACCCCGAGTCTGCGGACCTGCGGTCACTGCGCGAGGTACTGAGCCATTCTCAAGTGGGCCGGGTGGAAGAGAACAAGAAGCGGGTGGTGGACCTTGAGCTCAGCTCGAAGAGTAACTAAGCCTCTCACAAAACGCGCTTCACAAGCACCGGACGGTCCCTGGCGGGAACGTCTCTGGCGGCAGAAACCTCTGTTCGACCGGTTCTTTGTTTCGACGCACCGCGGTTTCTGGAAAGTAACACCGTATCGTTTCCGCCTGTGATGTTGCGCTACCGAAAACTGGCCCAACATCCGACAGTTGCGGGTCCGTCGGACACCGGGTTCTGCAACGTCCAGTATGAGTTATCACACATTAAAGAACTTAATTATCCTGGGCGGAAGCCAATGTGGGGTAGGAGCTCAGTCAGCCGGGTGATGCGGTGGACGGCGATGCGAGAGAGGACATCTTTGAGCCACGCGAAGGGATCGAAACTCCAGCGCGAAGAAATACGGCGAGTTCTCGAAGCTGCTGCAGCCAGAAGCTACAAACGCTCCCTGCCTCTCGCCCAATCCACGAACTACAAAACTAAGGCAGTACGCGCCGCCAGCGCCGCGTAACGCCAGAGGTGATCCCAATGGCAGCACCCGCGCCTGCAAAAAAACGCCCCAAGAAAACGTCCTCCCTCGAAGAACGAGTTCGCCGGCGAGCCTACGAACTCTACGTTCAACGGGCAATCAATCGGGCTCCGAGCTCGACGACTGGCTCCAAGCCGAAGAAGAGATCCGCCGGGCCGAAGAAGAAATCCGCAGTCGCTAACTCGCCGCACCCGCCGTCTCGCCGGCAGCGCACTCCGCATGACGGCAGTTGCACGCAATAGGCGGACGATTCGCGGACCCCTCGCAATACGCCCCGCGAACTTGCTGCCCGGCGCCGCCGGACAAGTTGCACGCCGATGCGCACACTTTTCAATTTCTTCTCGGCCAAACCCTGCCTTCTTCCGCGCCGAAGAGCATACGCCCGGCCGAACCCAAACTCAATCCCGCCTAAACCCCGCACACCGCACTTGGAAGATTCCAAGGCGGGAATCCCTCACCACCCCGCCAAAACCATTCGCACCCATGACTAAATCCGGGACTCCAAGTCCCTGGGCGCAAGCTGGCTTAAAGAGCCTTAATTCATCGCTGGCGTGCCGTCCGATTGCGACGGCCAATGAGTCGCTACTTGAAAGCATTGGAGATAGCTATGATCCTGACCGGCAACTCGATGCCCGGCCCGGCGTGCCTACAGGCGAATTACAGAGATGAAAGAGCGTACTCAAGTTTGCGCGCGCGCAACGTCACCGCCTCATGCCGAATCCAATGTAGTAGCTGAAGCAGCATGCAGGGGCGTTATGGAAAGGCTGAAAAAGGCGCTCGACCCTACGCAAATAGGCTCGGAAGCGGGAAAGCTCGTTGCCGGCTTGCACCAGCGTATCGTCGGGC
>QHXW01000108.1 GCA_003223115.1 Acidobacteriota bacterium | reverse complement strand
CTTGCTGCTCGGCATTCTGGACAAGGCGACGCTGACCCTGGGCGACAATCGCCGCGTGGACTTCTCCCGCACTTTGATTTTCATGACAAGCAATCTCGGCGCCGCCGAAATGGGTTCCATATTGAGACCCAATTTGGGATTTGCGACTTCCGAGATCCAAAGGCGCCACGGGACCGGTGAGCTGGATGAGGGCACTTCAGACAAGATTGCGCGGGCGGGTGTCGAGGCGGCGCGGCGCAAATTCACTCCGGAATTTATGAACCGCATCGACAAGGTCGTGGTGTTCAAGCCGCTGGGTCAGGCAGGACTACGGAAGATTCTGCGCCTCGAGTTGAACATCGTGCAGCAGCGCATCCTCAACTCTTCGACCGCCACGCCGTTCGTCTTTTCACTGACCGAAGCCGCCAAAGACTATCTGCTGCGCGAAGGCACGGACATGAAGTATGGCGCGCGACACCTAAAGCGGGCCATCGATCGTGCCCTGGTGCAGCCACTTTCGAACCTGATCGCCACCGGGCAAGTCCGCGGCGGCGATTCGATCCGCGTGGATTTCAATCCGGCGCTCGGCTGCCTGGCGTTCTATAAGGACGCGGAGGACGTGCCGGCCGACGCAATGGCCAATCTCACCGACCCGGCTCTGCCGGATCAGGCCGCGGAGATCTCGCAAGGCGCCGTTGGGGAACTGCCGCGAGCCGCCAAGGCGTCCTCGGGACGACGTTGAGGGCGGCGCTATCGTCATCCAAATTCCACCATTCCGCCGAAACCCGCGCCCGCTCTCTCCATTGACAGATTCCCAAGCCGCCCTAAACTGAAGGTGTACTCACTTAACCCCGCCTTCAATGGCCCAATCCAAACCGAAAACCAAAAAAGCCAAAGTAGAAAGCTACTTTTCTTTCACCTCAACACCACCACGAGTACGTAGGGCTAGTCGACTAGAGTCGAGCTTGAGCGCGTGGCCAGCAAAAGCAATTTGCGGTCGCACTGTACCAGGTCCTTGGGTGTAACGGGTCTCGCTCGTTCCCCCCGATGGTGTCAGCGTAGTTCCCGGCTTGTTTCTCGGATTCTTTTTCCGGCCTGACAATCGGAGGATGGCTGGTGTGGGCGTGCGAGTGGGATAGGATACTCGCTTGTAGGCACGACCGGTATCCCAGCGGCAGGAAGAACGAAAACCGGAATCGGAGCGCCCGGCAAAAGCGGCTACGCGGCCTTCGCGCTTTAAGCCCAAGGCCTCCGCTCAGAGACTTCACCAAAGAAGTGGGCTTATTTTCTGGCACAGCACGAGGGTTGAGGCCCGGTGTGCCTGAAGGACAGAAGCGGAAGCCAAACCCTCCCGCACAGACGAATCGGTGCGGGAGGGAGTATCAGCCGATTTCTTCGAGAGCCAGCCCCGTCGCATCGGCCTTGGGCATCCGCTCGGGCGCGACTCCTCGCGGACAGTCGATAACGGTCGCCGACGCCACCGGATCTACAACAGCAGGCGGTATTGGCCGTTTGTCTGCACGATTACACCCCGCTGGCAGGGCTTCGCTGATGGCCAGTTGAGCCGTGCGTTTGGAACACTCGGTGGTGTTCATGATCTGGTCGCGCAGTTGGTTATACCGCGCCTGGTCGCCCATGTCGGCCAGAGCCTGTTGGACATTGGCTTTCTCCACCTTGCGCCGTGGCGCGGTGGCGGCGGCCCGGCGGAGGAGAACACAGAGTCCGGGGATCCAGCTGAAGCAGTCGCGGAGGCTGCGAGGCGGCATAGCGGAACTGGAAACGCAGCTCGATGGTGGCGAGCTGGGGAGAAGGCCGCGTGAGCAGTAAATAACTGTCGTCCACCGCATGCAGAGCGCTGGAGCCGCGGAAAGCGCTACCGATCTCGTGACGGCCGATCGATTTGCGGACATGATATGATGCACCACGACAAGAGCGGCCCCGGAAGCGTCGCGCAGGCGCAGCAGCGACTGGCACAAGGCAGCCATAGCGCGCGTATCGTTCTCGTCCTGATCGTGCGTGGAGTAGAGCGGGTCGAGAACGATGATCTCGGCGGCGGCGGCCCGCGTGGCGGACACGAAGTGATTCAGGCCCTGCGCGGCGCTGAGCGTATGGCCGGCGGCGCGCGTGTCCACCAAAAGATTCTGATCGGCGGCCGCACCCAGCGCGCGGCGCATCAGGGCGAGGCGGCTGACGAACTGCGGGACGGGCAGTTCGAACTGGCAGATGAGGACTCGGCGAGGCGCGGGGATGGGAAAGCCGATGCGGTCCGCACCGGCCGCGAGCGACAACGCAAGATTGGCGACCAGCGCGATTAGCATTCCGAGCGTTAGGGCCTGGAGGTTAGGGAGTATGCGCAAGCCCCATCTTCGATCGTTTGAGATTTACGGAAGGCACACTCAGCCGACTCGCGCTGCGCATCTTAAAGAATTGAACGGCTGCGCAAGGCCTTCTTCTGTCGATTTACAGCGTAAATGGAGCAACGCACCACCTGATGTTCAGACATTATGGCCCTCGTTTCGGACTGCTGTGTACGCCGTTAAAGGCAACTCCGTTTGCCCTGGGGACGGTCCGCCAGGATTACTCGCCATATGGCGAGTTAGCGCGGGTACTCCGCCAGTGGCCGTTACGCCGTTGCGGGTGCGGATTCTACGGCCGAATAGTCTTCCCAGCGGCGTTTTGCTCAGCCTCATGTCTTGAAGGTGTCGTCACCGCGATTGTTCACTAAGCTCGCCCTTTAGCGGATCGAGAATCTCATTGAGCTCCGCCAGCTTCGTCTCCACTTCCCTTCTTTGCTCCGCCGATACTTCGGGGAGGAACCGTTGGATGGCGCGTATGCCTTTTTCAACCGCTGCAACCTCCCTTTCGGCCACGGTGGCATTTCCAACTGAAAGCTCATATCTGCCCATTTCCAGAGCCGTGAAGCACGTTTGCAACTCTGCCCTCAGGAATTGGTAGCGCGTGCGCCCGGTCTTCTCACGCAGTTCTCTGATCTCCTTATCTATGGTGCCCATATTTTCTGCCCTTGGTGAATCCACTTTTATCTTCAGACGAACGGTCAAGCGGATGTCTGGTCTCAATCGTTCTCGGTTTGAACGGACTCAATCTTTCCGGCGGTTCAACGTCTCTGCGACAGCCTCGACGAGACGCTCGGTCGTGTACGGCTTTTGTAAGAAGCGCGCCGGTTTGAGTTTCGAAAATCTCCGCGCAGCATCACTCTCATCGAATCCGCTGGACAGGATAACGGGAACGTCCGGATTGATCTGCTTCAGCAGCATAAGCGCCTCTTCGCCTCCCATGACCGGCATCTGGAGGTCCAGAACGACCACGGAGACGACGCGGTGGTGTTCTCGAAACACTTCCACGCCGGCCTTGCCGTTCTCTGCCGTCAAGACTTTCATTTCCGCCCGTGAGAGCACGTCGTCGGCGAGCCTGCGGATGATTTCTTCATCGTCAATCACAAGCGCGACCGACCCGGACGGGATCGAAAGAGAACATTGCGCCGGCCGGGCGGCAGCGGCTTTCTGGCGCCGGGCAGGAAGCAGAATCAGAAAGGATGTCCCATGGCCCGGAGTGCTATAGACACGGATCGCGCCGCTGTGTCCTTTGACAATTCCTTGAACGGCGGCAAGACCTAATCCCCGGCCCGTAAACTTCGTAGTGAAGAATGGATCGAAGATGCGCGCTTTCGTGGCTTCATCCATACCCGAGCCGGTATCGCTGACTTCGAGTTGTAAGTATGTCCCCGGCCCGGACTCTTCCGCGCGGAAGAATTCACTTGCTTCGCGCGCATTGATTTCGCGAAGAGAAGTCCGGATCTCAACCTTTCCGGTCGCGTTTTCACCGATCGCTTCCGCGCCATTGATCACGAGATTCATGACAATTTGCTGGATCTGGGCGGGATCGGCTTCGATCGGCGGGAGGTTCGACGCGAGATCCAGTTTCAGCTCGACGGTCTTGGAGATCGACGTCCGGACGAGCTCCGAAATCTCTCTAACCAGCTCTCCCAGATCCATCGTCTCGGTGACGAAACGCCCCTTGCCCGCGTAGGCCAGCATTTGGCGGGTGAGAAAGGCGGCGCGTTCACCGGCCTGTACGATTCCCCGCAAATGCGGCCGCACCGGGTCATCCACAGGAACCTTCGAATACGCAAGGCTCGCAAACCCAAGAATGCCTGTCAGCAGGTTGTTGAAATCATGCGCGATGCCTCCTGCCAGCAATCCCAGGCTCTCCAGCTTTTGAGTTTCCTGCAGCTCGCGCTCGAACTTCTTTCGTTCGCCGACATCCCTTATGTTTAACTGAATCGCTAGCCGATCGCCTTCCGAGTACACGTTCGCGATCACTTCGGCCCGCAGGTCGCGGCCATCCTTCGTCTGCAAGGTCAGATCCTCGAATCGAAGTGCGCCCTGATCTCGAATCTGTTCGATTGCCGTCCGCACGTTAGGCAGGTTTCGCATGGGCCCGATCTCCCAGAGCTTGTGGGTGACGAGTTCGTCTCGCGCATAGCCCAGAAGCTGTTGTGTAAACGGATTGAGATCCATCACATCGCCCGTGGCTGCGTCCACCAGGACGATACCATCACGCGCGGACTCAAACAGCCGGCGATAGCGCGCTTCGGCCGCCCGCTTGCGTTCGGTGATGTCCTCAAAGGCCATCAGAATGAGCTGCTGCTCATCGGGTGTCCGTAGACGGCGGGCGTTCACCATTAGGATCCGGGTTTCGCCGGGTTCCGGGTGATGCTCAATTTCAATGTCGTTCAATTGCACGGAGCCGCCATTGAGGTGCTCGAACAACTGGCGCACGTTGGGCAAGTCAAACCGGCCCCTGGCGACTCCATAGATCGATTGGCCGAGCGCCCCGCCCTGAGTCAGGTCGAGAGCGGCATAAAAAGCGCGGTTGGCATTCTGAATCGCGAGATCCTGGTTGAGGACGACCAGCGGCTCACGGACCGTATTCAGAATTGCCTGCGCGTAATCGCGCGCGTACCTCGCTTCTTCCAGGCTGCGCTTCAGATCGCTCACATCGAGCAACTGCAGGACCGTCCCATCGATGCGGTTGTCGGCTGTCCGATAGGGACGAGCACGCATGAGGTATAACCGCCCCTCTTCATCCTGCACTTCCTGCTCATGCGGCTGGAGGGTATCCAATACGTGTTGGAGGATCTCTTCCAAATGGGGAACATTGATGCGCGGCTTCAAATCGGCGATGGGACGGCCAATATCGGTCGAAATGAGGCGCAAGACCTTCTCGGCCATGGGGGTGAATCGCCGAATGCGCAGATCGCTTCCCGTCATAATGACCGGCATGTTCATGGAGCCTAGCAGGTTGATCAGGTCGTCGTTGACCTGAGCAATCTCCGCGTTGCGGCTTTGCATCTCCGCGTTAATCGTGTTCAGTTCCTCGTTGGAGGATTGCAGTTCCTCCTTAGACGTCTGCACTTCCTCGTTCGTGCTCTGCAACTCCTCGTTGGCCGACTGGGCCTCCTCGTTGGTCGAACGAAGCTCTTCGATAACCGATTGCAGATACTCGCGAGTCCCCTTCAGTTCCTGCCTAAGCTGGGCGTTTTCCTGAGCAAGCGGCAGCCGTGAAACGCTTTCTGTTTCCTTCGAGGCGACTACCGTGACCGTCGGCGGGCTCTCGTCTTCACGAGCCGGTCCGAATAGAATCAGGAAGTGCTGGGCGATCCCGGACAGCTCTAAGGGAACGACGGTGGTCGCAACCCTTGCGGATCTATAGGCGCTTGACACTGGAATGTTTTCGGCGACCACGACGACGTTTGTTCGGCGGGCCTGTTCGAGCGCCGTGCTGAGGGGAGCACGCAGTTCCAGGCGGACCACATCCATCAGATCGGCATTCGGCTGATTTTCGGGTTTTACCACGTATTGCGCCAGATCGCCGCGATACTCGACGATCCGGAGCATTTCGTCCACAACAAGACCCGCGGGGCCGTACCGCGAGAGAACGACTTGGTTAACGAATCTATGAACCTCGACGCCTGGATTGGGCGCTTCCACGCGGGGCGGCGCTGCCAGCGGCGTGGTTTGCTGTGGCGCATCGTTCCATCTGGCTTCCGATGAACTAAAGACGCCCTGCGAGACGTCTGCCTTCCTGCAATAAATCTTGTGTCGCTCATCGAGCGTCAGGAAGTACTCCGAAAGACTGCCCAATGTCTCAGAGGGCCCAAGCATGAGGCAGCCGGTCGGCTGAAGCGCGTAGCCAAATGTGGAGATGATGCGCCGTTGCAGAGAAGGCGAAAGATAAATCAGAAGGTTCCGGCAACTGATCAGGTCCATCCGCGAGAGCGGCGGGTCCTTGGCGACATTGTGCCGCGAAAAGATGCACATCTCGCGGATGGTGCGGCTGACTTGATAACCCGACTCGGTCCGAAGAAAAAAGCGTCGGAGGCGCTCCGGCGAGATATTTGCTACCGAGCTTTCGTCGTACACGCTCGCGCGGGCTCTATCGATGGCGGTGTCGCTAACGTCAGTTCCGAACATCTGAATCTTCGAATCCAGGTCTTCGGATTCAAGAAATTCCACCAGGGCAATCGCCATCGAGTAAACTTCCTCGCCCGAGGAGCAGCCGGGAATCCAGACGCGAATGGTGTCCGGTAGTTTGCGATGGCGAACTATGGAAGGAAATGCAACCCGCTTGGCGGACTCGAAAACATCGGGATCGCGGAAGAAATCCGTAACTTTTATCAGCAGATCGTCGAAAAGCGCTTTGGCCTCTTGCGAATCTCTTTGCAGCAGCTCGAAATACTGTTCGAGACTCTCCGACTTCCGGACGAGCATCCGGCGGTTCAACCGGCGCAGAACCATGGGCTGTTTATATTGGGTGAAATCGACGCCAGTATTACTGCGCAACAACAGCAGCAGCCGGTGCCGTGTTGTGTCGTCGCCCGTCATCGCGCTTTCCGCTCTGCTCAGATGCAGCGTCTGACGGGAGATCGCGACCAACTCTTCCGCAATTCGGCGAGGTGTGAGAATGAAATCCACAACACCGGCGGCAATAGCGCTCCGCGGCATGCTATCGAACTTGGCGGTCTGGTTCTGGGCGAAGGTGATCCCGCCCTCTGCCTTGATCTTTTTCAGCCCCAATGTGCCGTCTGATGCCGTGCCGGAGAGTACGATTCCCACGGCATTGAAGCGGAACTCTTCGGCCAGAGAGTCAAAAAAAGAATCGATGGGCCTGAATTTTTCCGGTGTCACCGGCCGCGCCTCGAGTGTTAGGGTGTGGTTGCGGATCAGCATCACAGTGTTTGGAGCGATGACATAAACGTGGTCAGGTTTGATGGGAGTATCGTTCTGAACCTGGACGACAGGCATGCGGGTTTTGGCCGATAAGATTTCCGGTAGAGCACTTTGATGATGAGGATCCAGATGCTGCACTAAAATGAACGCCATACCCGTGGCGGGCGGCAGATGCGTTAGCAGTTCCGTGAACGCCTCCAGCCCTCCGGCCGACGCGCCGACACCTACGGCCATCAAATTTCCATCGGCACCTTTCTCACTCTCCACGGAATTCTGTGCCTCTGGCGGATGAGTTTCGGGATCAGGCTTTTCGTCCATTTCGTGATCTCCGACTGAACGCTCCAAACATGAGAAACGTCCGATTGAAGGGCAAGTCGCGCCGCTTACGAACGAAATAGATTAAAGTGACGGGGATGGAGTAGTACGCCAGCGTGATCAGAGCATCTGACACAACATGGAGCCAGACGGTCTCTGGCATCCAAAGGCAGCAGTACCCGTGGCCCATGAAGTCTGAAGCAAAGAGCTTTTTTAGAAATTCCATCATGGGATTTCCTCGATTTTATGGGCGATCCCACATGAGAAAGCGTAAGACTCGCTGGAATGCGGGTCTCCGATGGGGTCGATTTGCGCGGAAACAGTTTGCGTTGCTGTGCATTGCGCCCGGCCGAGCGCACCGGAAAGTGCAACAGCAAGCCCAAAGGCAACAAATCGGATTCGCGGGTAGGAGCGCCCCCACCCCGAAGCGAACCACCTGGGCATGGGCTTTTTCCTCGCGATTAGTGTGGGCGTGATCGAACAACTTGTCAAGGTAAATTCTTCGTAACTAATTTAATGTCAGTGGAGTAGAAGGCCAACAAGAACGCAGCCCTGAAAAATCGGCGGCTCGATTCCATACCTGGCCACCATTGCGGCGAGCAATTCTGTTGTTCCGAAATGTCACTTTACCCCATAGTTTTGCCAAATGGGACAGTCCGCCCCTGCCCGACGAATCAGTACTTTCGGCCTCGCGGGGCTGCCGCTTGTGCCTTTTCCCTTATCACCGCCCAACAGGTTCTCAAGTTCCATACCAGAGCCAAGGCTAGAGTCGCGCCACGCCCGACACACAACATGGCCAGTAACCGGGTTTCCGCGATGCTCTTTCCGGAGAGCGAGGGCGCTCCGGTTTTGATGCCACCGGTAGATCCGTTTCGAGGCCTCATCAGTGGTTCACTTCTATTCGTCTCTCTAACCCACACATGACGTAATTTACTCATGCCTTTTCCGTAACGTTCACCACCACCGCCATTGGACGGCAGCAGCTTACGGCCGTTTGAAGCCTGCTCCTGCAAGCCGGCTCTCTCGAAAATAGGAAGTGAGACGCGTGATTGACATAAGCTCAACCGGCAGAGTAGGTTGCCGTCCGATCATCCGTGAAGAGTTGACATTTTCATCCAACGTTGTGGCCGCGCGGCCATGATTCGCTACGAAGGAACCTCCTTCATCTCTGGTACAGCATTGCGCCTCTCGCGCATTCTTGACACAACCCCGCACGGATCCGTACAAACGGAACTACCTCATTATGTGGCGCGCCACATGATGCGTTTTGGCCTCCGGATTTATGTGGCGCCCAGCTTCCAACGAGTTTTCCATGTCTTGACGACAGCACGAATCATGAAAATGGGCGCCACGCTGGTGGCGTTGCGATACGGTTTTTGTGAGGCATGACTTATATCCGGCGTGAAGACCAGGAACTTCACGCCGGATACAGGTTATACGAACGTTGTTGTGGATTGGATATCCATAAGGCCAGTATCGCCGCGTGCGTAGTGATTACCAGGGATGGCAAGAGCGAAGAGGAAACGCGGCGCTTTGGGACGATGATGGCAGACTTGCTGGACTTGGCCGCCTGGCTGAAGGCGCGCGGGATAGAACATGTGGCGATGGAGTCTACCGGTGTGTACTGGCAGCCGGTGCGGAATATTTTGGAGGGATTCGATCTGCTGCTGGCGAACGCACAAGAAGTGAAGATTGTGCCCGGGCGCAAGACGGATCAGAAGGACAGCCAGTGGATCGCCGATTTGCACCAGCACGGCTTGTTGCGCAAGAGCTTCGTACCACCGCGACAGGTTCGCGATCTGCGCGATCTGACCAGAACTCGGGCCAGGCTGGCGCAAGAGCACAGCTCGATCTGCAACCGGATACAGAAGGTGCTGGAGGATGCCAACATCAAGCTGGGTGCGGTGGCCAGCGACGTGTTCGGCGCTTCCGGGCACGCCATGTTGCTAGCCATGATGAAAGGCGAAAGCAATGCCGAGGCGCTGGCCGAGTTGTCCAAAGGCCGACTGCGGAGTAAGATCCCCCGAACTGCGGCGGGCGTTGGAAGGACGCGTGACGGGACACCATCGTTTTCTGATCGAACGGCAGTGGCGGCAGATGGAATTTCTGGAGAACCAGATGCGCCAGTTTGAGGAGGAAATTGCCGAGCGCATGAAGCCTACCGCGGAGGAGATCGCCCGCATGGGGGAGTCGCTCCCTGCCGAGGCGCCGTTGCCGCCGTCACCGCGCCAGGAAGCGATCCTGTTGTGGATGGAATTGCCAGGGGTTGGGCTGACGACCGCGTGTAGCCTGGTGGCCGAAATGGGGGTCAACATGGAGCAATTCCCCACCTCGGCCCACGTGGCCAGTTGGGCGGCGTTGTGTCCGGGCAATAACGAGAGTGCGGGGAAAGGATGAGCGGCAAGACATGTAAGGGCAACGTGTGGCTGCGGCGGACAATGTGTGAAGCGGCATGGGCTGCGGCGCATAGCAAGAACACCTACTTTGCCGCTCAGTTCGGGCGCATTGCGGCTCGGCGGGGCAAGAAACGCGCCCTGCTCGCTGTCGCCCACAGCCTGTTGGTAGCTGCCTACGAGATGCTCAAACATAAGGAACACTACCGGGAGTTTGGCGCTGACTTCTTCGAAGGTCTCAACAAGGACCAAGTGAAACGCCGCTTTGTGCAGCGACTGGCAAAACTCGGCTTTCAAGTTCAGGTTACAGTGACCCCAACCCCGACCGCCGAGTAGCGGGTGACAGCCTAGTCTAATCGTCAGTAGGATTCGCGCCGTGAACTTCCGCTGGTCAAGCCACCGGTGGCCCCAATGGGCCGAAGACCCATACTGTCGCTGTCAGGCCTCGACTGGATAACCAGATTCGTTTACGTCAAGACCTCCGGATGCGACTAATCTTACTGGCGATCACAAAACCATCACATCACACGTTGGCCCGCAGAGTTGATCTCTCGCGGGGACGGGAATCGCCTGCCCTTTCGCCGAATCTGGAATCGACTCGATCCAATTTCTCGCCTTGCTCTCAACCCCAGCATTTCCGGACAGTTCAAGGAATATTTTCGAGGGAGTTGGGAAGAGTTTGAGAAAAACGCGGAGCGCTTGGAAAAGAATAGGAAACGGTGCCGAGCGGTCCAGCCCGAGAAGGCTTGGCCTTATCGCAAGGGCTGATGTTGTGCGGCAGCTGTGGACGGTCGCTTACCGTGGGCTACCTGGGTAACGGTGGCATCTACACCGGTGCCGCCCGTTCGCTTCGTCGTCGAGCCAGGTGATATGAGAAAAACGCCCATCAGTTTGCAAGACCTGAGGAAGAGCCTATACGTCAAGGCGAAGGCGGAACCAACCTGGCGTTTCTGAGGACGATACGTCCATGTCTGCAAGATGGAAACGCTTAGCTTCTCCATACCTTCCTCCTTCTCCGGCCCGCGAGGCATTACCCCCGCGTTCGGACGCCCTACAATAGGCACTACCGCCACTTCCAACTCCCGGCGTGACACTCAATTACAATGTCTAAGACGGAGCCCCGCGTAACGAGGGTACGGAGGAGAAAACAAATGGTTTATCCAAGGCGTTCATGGTTGTTTTGGTGTTGATGGCTCACCAGCTTTCCCTTGCAGTCCTGATATTGGTACTCGGGGTTTCGGGGTTCTCCAAGATGTCTGAGGAGAGCTCCTCGTTGAAAGACAAATCGCAGGAACAGGTTGAGCGCAAGATTCTGCCGAAGCCAGCACAGGATCCAGAATGGGGGCGGCTCCGCATGACTGGAATAGTGGGATTCGAGAACAGCCGGGTCGAGGACCGCCTCCAGGTGGAGAAGCTCCGCCGCATGGGGAAGTCTCACGACAGACCGGAACTCGTGCCTGCCGGCTCGTCTCAGCACGAATCGATGTCAGGTCACGCACTCGCGTGTACCAAAAAGTCTCAGGTGGTGGTGGTTTGAGCCAAGACGATCACCCTGAACAATCGCGAGGGGATAAACTGCGCCTGGCAGTTGAACACGCGGGGCACCTGCTTCCGATGCAGGGTCCAATCGGTGTTTTCGTCCATCACAACACTCTACACGCATTCCAGGATCTGCCATTCGAGCAGGCCGTGATCGAGGCGTCGCATCGGTTCGGCGCCGAACCGTATATGACCGAAGCGGCATACCGCGCCGCGCTGGCACGCGGCCGCATCCACCTGGAGGATATCGACGCGGTGTGCGATAGCGAACCGGACGCGGTCGTCTTCCCAAGGCTAAGCCGGCACTCGCTTCGCAGAGCTATGATGACGCCGGGTGTGCGGGAGTTTGACGCCGCCACCATCCTGTGGCGCACCGAGCAGGGCGATTTGGCGAGAGATTTCCGACAGCCGGCGCTGCGGGCCTTGTTCGACGCTTGCTTTGCCCGTATTATCGCTCATGAGGACGAACCCGCGGCGCCGCGTTCGGTAGACGAGATCATTCACCCGTGGCTGATCCGGTTGTGCTCGGTGTTTCTGGACCAAGGCATGGCTTATTGGCCTATGCTGCACCGCGAGAAGGGTTTTTATGAGAGCGTCCGGACGCTGCTCGCACCTAGAGGCGGCATTTTCCCGCGCTACCTCACTGGGTTGGACGAAGAGCTCGAGCGGCAGGAGTACTTTTCCTTCTCGGCAACTGATGCCGTGTTGGACTACCTCGATACCCAGCGTTTCTGCGAGGCTGACTGGGAAGGGGTCCTTCAGACCGAGCTGCTCGCCCTGCCCGGCTGGGCGGGATTGATGCGCAGGCTTGAGGAAGACCCCAGCCTAGCTCCGCATGAAACCGTGCCATGCTCGCTGATGGATTTCCTGGCCGTGCGGCTGACGATGGCCCGCGTGGCCTCGCGCGAGGGTGCCGCCGAGACTGTCCCGCAGGAGAGCCCGCTCAAGAACCAGGAGAAGCGCCGTCTGAGCCGAGCCGCCCGTGTCTATGACGCAGCGCGAGTGGTATCGCTTTCCGCCGACGAAGTCACCCGCCTTTCCGATGCCGAGTGGACGGCGTTTGTGAGCGAGGTGAAAGCCTGCAATGGACTGGAACGCCGCCGCATCCTCCATCTAGCCTATGAACGGTGGCACGAACGTGAGATTCTGCGTGGTCTCGCGAGCCATCGCCAGTACCGGGGCCTGTGCGAACTTGAAGCCCGGCCCACCGCGCAGGTGTTCTTCTGCATCGACGAGCGCGAGGAATCCATGCGGCGCGCGCTCGAAGAAGCGGATGCGGCAGTGGAGACGTTCAGCTCGGCCGGGTACTTCGGCGTGGCCGTGGACTACAAGGGAATCGACGACCCGAACAGCGCGGCGTTCTGTCCGGTAGTGGTAAAGCCGCGGCACTCGGTGTTCGAACAGCCTAAAGCGGAAGACCGCGAATTGCTGGAGAGTCGCCGGTGGCGCCGGCGGTTGCTGGGACTGCTCACGCGAAACTCGTTCGTATCGTCGCGGACGCTGATGCGTGGCTGGCTTTCAACTACGGTGCTGGGATTGCTCTCGGCGGTTCCCCTAATCGGCCATCTGCTGGCGCCGCGGCGCTATGCGAAGCTCCGCGACTGGATGAACAAGGCGTTCCTGCCTGAGCCACGCACAGAGCTCACACTGATGCGCAACACCGCGCAATCGCAAGGAGCCGTGACTGGTTTGTTGATGGGGTTCGCAGCCCTGGAAAAAACGGAAAGGGTGGCAAGCGTTCTGGGGCCGGCGGCGCTGACGCGCCGTTTCGCGCGCCTCGTGGTGATCCTCGGGCACGGATCGAGCAGTCTAAATAACCCGCACGAATCGGCCCACGACTGCGGAGCGTGTGGAGGGCGTCGCGGCGGGCCCAACGCCCGTTTGTTTGCGGCCATGGCGAACCGGCCTGAAGTCCGCGCGCACCTGCGCGAACGGGGCATCGACATTCCCCCGGACACCTGGTTCATCGGAGGCTATCACGATACCTGCAGCGACGATGTGGAGCTCTACGATCTTGACGCCCTTCCGGCCACACATCAGGCCGATCTGAGTCGCACGGTGGAGTCGCTCGAAAAAGCAAGGGCGCATAACGCCCGGGAGCGCGCGCGGAGGTTTGAATCGTGTCCCGAGAACGCCTCACCGCATGCTACGCTTCGCCACGTCGAAGAGCGCAGCGAACACCTGGCAGAGCCGCGGCCCGAGTATGGGCATTGCACGAATGCCGTGTGCATTGTGGGGCGGCGCAGCCTCACGCGGGGACTGTTTCTAGACCGCCGGGTGTTCCTGGCTTCCTATGACGCCGCCCAGGATCCCGGCGACCAGAGCCTCGCAGCAGTGATGGCCGCAGTGGTTCCCGTCTGCACGGGCATCAGCCTGGAGTACTACTTCTCCTTCGTCGACAACGATCGCTACGGGTGCGGCACCAAACTTCCGCACAACGTGGCGGGGCTCGTCGGCGTGATGGATGGCCACGCGAGCGACCTGCGAACTGGATTGCCTTGGCAGATGGTGGAGATCCACGAGCCCGTGCGATTGCTCTTCGTGATCGAGACGACGCCGGAACGTCTCATGAAGGTAGTAAACGCCAGCGCGTCGCTGAAACAGGTGGTGGAGAATCGCTGGATCCGCGTCGCTACGATCGACCCGGATTCGGGCCGGATTCACGTCCGCAGGAACAGTGGTTTTGAACAGTTCGATGGGCCTGTGGAACGCCTGCCAGTCGCCTTTTCCTCCGCCGAATGGTATGGCGGCAAGATCGAGCACCTCCCTATGGCCTGGATTCAGGCTGAAGGCGGAGGCCGATAAGAGTGGCCTATTCGCAAACCATGCTGGTGTTTGTGGTGCTGGCGCCCGGCGTGGTCTTCAGCGTGCTGGCTCTGCTGTGGCTAGTGGGTTGGACTCCGCGGGAGCGCGTTGTTTCCAGAATCACGGGCGCGGTGTTTTCCGCGTCTATTCTGGCGCTGGCCGTGATTATCTGGAGGCTCGCGGCGACGGGCGCCCCGGCCGTGACGGTGACCTTCGGCAACTGGTTCACAGTGCATGATTATCACTTCCCGCTGGTCCTCATGGCGGACCACCTGTCTCTGCCATTCCTCGGTATGACCTTGGTGCTTTCGGGACTGATCGGGCAGTTCTCGGCGACTTACCTCCATCGCGAGCCCGGCTTTCTCCGGTTCTTCCTGCTGCTACATCTCTTTGCGTTTGGATCCTTGCTCGCATTCGCCGCCGGTTCGTTCGATCTCTTGGTGGGGGGCTGGGAGATGGTGGGCATCACTTCGGTGTTGCTGATTGCCTTCTTTCAGCAGCGGACGGCCCCGGTCGAAAACGGACTTCGCGTCTTCGCAGTGTATCGCGCGTGCGACATCGGATTGCTGGTGGGCGTGTTCGCGATGCATGATTGGGCCGGAACCGCTTCGTTTGCAGGCGGCCTTCCTTCTCTGACCGGAAACCGCGCGTCAATCGTCTGCCTGCTTCTTCTGCTTGCGGCCGCCGGAAAGGCAGCGCAGGTTCCATTCTCGGGATGGCTGCCCCGCGCCATGGAGGGACCCACGCCATCCAGCGCGATCTTCTACGGCGCGATCTCGATTCACGCGGGCGCGTATCTCCTACTCCGAGTGCAGCCCATGCTGGTGCAATCCGGCCTCGCCTCGGCCATGGTAATCGCGATTGGCGTCGCCACAGCCATTCACGGCACGATGTCTGGCCGGGCCAGCGCCGACGCCAAGACGTCACTCGCTTACGCGTCGCTGACGCAGGTGGGCGTAGTATTCGTGGAGATTGGAATCGGGTGGAAAGCGATCGCCCTAGTCCACATCCTAGGACACGCCATGGTTCGGACACTGCAATTCCTGCGCGCTCCATCAATGCTTCACGACTATCACAAGATGCACTCCGCCATCGGAGGCGAACTCTCGCCGACTGGAAAGCACCTGGAGGAGCTGTTGTCCGAGCGCGTGCAGTTGTGGCTCTACCGATGGTCCCTCGACCACGGCCATCTAGACACGATCCTCGATCGCTTCGTGATTTATCCGCTGATGCGTCTCTCCAGGCTTTTCGCGAAGCTTGACAGCATGGGATTATCTCTAAGCGGGCGTGAGGCCCCCGTTCCCAGGCACAGCGCCGCCGGCCAGGGGAACATGTGATGGCGGGCGGCGCGAGGATTCTTACCAGCGTGGCGATTGGAATTCCCTGGCTCGCCGGCATTCTGACTGCGGTGACCCGGCGGCACTCGCGCGTCATCGGCTTCGCGGCGTCGTCGGTGTCTGTGTCGGCGAGCGTCCTACTGCTGTGGGCCGCGCCGGCCAGGGAGTCGCTGGACGAAGCCCTGATGGTGCTGTTCTCGTGCGTCACGCTGGGAGCGACGTTGGTGCTTCCCCGGCGCGACTGCAACTCCGGCACGATCGGCGGAATCCTCTTTCTGCTCGGATCCACGCTCCTGGCCTACTCGACGGATGACCTCCGGATCCTGCTCGCCGCCTGGATACTTTCCACGGTCCCGTTCTTCCCGAAGCAATGGTTCCGCTCCCGCACATGGCGCCCGCGCCTGGGGCTGCTGCTTTCCAGCACTGCTCTGGCGCTGGCTATCGCGCTCATTGCGGCACACGGCCACGCCATGTCGATCGGCAGCTTGAAGGGCCGGAGCCCCGGAGGGCTGGCCGTTTTCGGGCTCCTGGTGGCGTCCGTCATCTTTCGCAAAGGCATCTGCCCAGCTCACGCCTGGGTGGCGGATGCCGCAGACGGCGGTCCCGCAATTCCCACCGCTCTTCTGCTGAACGGCCATTTCGGAGCGATGCTGGTGGCCAAGCTGATCGTGCCGCTGTTTCCGCATACCGCGCGCGATCTGTTCCCGTTGCTTTCGTATCTCGCGCTAGCCACCGCGCTCTACGTCGCCATTCGGGCGCTTACTGAGAATTCGCCTCGCCGGCTGCTCGCCTTTCTAGCGCTCAGCCAGTCGGCATGTATTTTGGCTGGACTGGAGAGCCGGACCGTGGAAGGAATCACCGGCGCGCTTGTGCACTGGTTCGTAGTGACGGTATCCACCATGGGTCTCTTCGGGGTTCTGCGGCTGTTGGAGGTCCGCTTCGGTGAGAACCTGACGGCCAGCAGACATCTTGGTTTGGCCGAGCACGCTCCCAGGCTGGCAGTCTTCTTCATAATATTTGGGCTCGCGCTGGTTGGTTTACCGGGCACGCTGAGCTTCTGTTCTCAAGACCTTCTGATTCATGGAACACTGGCCTCACACCCGCAAACGGGGTTGTTGCTCCCCATCGCCACGGCGATGAATGCTGTAAGCGTTTTTCGTCTGTTCGCACGGCTTTTCCTGGGCAGGCGGAGAACGGGTTTCACGGTGATGGCGGATGCGTTGCCGCGCGAAAGGTGGATTCTGACCGTGGGTGTCTTGTTCGTCGTTTTGGCAGGATTGTTCCCGAATGCAATTGTCGCCCAGCAGGCGGCGGAGGCGGAGGCGGTCGAGCAGGCGATCCACGCACCGATGCGGCCCTCCGAGGTGTTTGAGCGAAAGTTGTCATCGAAGTCGTGGTCCGATAGTAGGGAAGGGACGTCCGGTATGGCTCCTCGGACGGCCGGCAACAAAAGTCCGGAGAAAATTGGCCGAGACCCGCGCTTCCGTCAGCGCCTCCGGTCCGCCTCCGCCGGAAAACGTGACGTTCTCCACGCCGGCACGAAAAGCTCGCGTTCGCTATACGAACCCGCGACCGTCCTTAGTTAAGTTAGTTAGTTTAGTTAGCTCCTCAAGCCACACCGAAGTGGCGCCCCCGATAGACGAACTAGCCGATGCATGCGATCAGTCTCCTCCTGGATGCAACCAAGGCTGCCGCTGCCTTGTCGAAGCGGTTGGGAGCTCCCCTCGAAGGAGACGCCTGAGAAAATGGGGATGTAGTCAACTGGCACCGAGCAATTCAGGTCACAAGCAGCGATGCGGTTGCGGCGTTCACGGCATGATCGATTCCTAAACTAAACTGTACAGCCGTCAGGGAGGTAATAGACGCCTATTTCGTCCCGTAGTTCAGCAGCAGGAGACTGCGGCTGGTCTGCTCGATGCGACGCGCGATCCCGTAGCCGTGCGGCGGTCCCATCGTCTCCAGAGTCTTCAGAACCATTAGGGCAAGCGTGCCCTGCCAGACAGCCACTTTGTTCGCCACGCTGATATGGGCCTTCCACAGGTATGTGGCACGCTTCTTATGGGAAGGCAATAGGACATCCCCCCGATCGCTTTGTCAACTTGACTTGGCTCACTTTGATACTTTCATTTGAGCACCAGCCATTTGCTGTATTCGCGTTTAGCTTCGATGGACCAATCCTGATCCCGATAGAGGGAACGCTTCTGCTCTTTGAAAGCCTTGTCTTGAACAGCCTGCACCAACTTCAGGAACCGGTCCGCGTGATCCTGCTGGCCCTTTTTCCGATACAGTTCGGCCACGAAACTCACGGTCCCTCCCTCGGCGAAAAATGGCCCAATCCGTCCAGCCTCGAAAACTGCCGAGCCACTTCTCTCTAACAATGCACTCTTGAGCGGATCTTGAAACTCGTAGAAACTGGTCCGGATCGCATCCAGTTCAAAACGGCAGCTGACCTCGTAAAGCGCCTCGCTCATTGAATTGAACGACCCCTCATCAAAAGCACCGCGAGAGCGACCTTCCGCAACTTCCCAAATTGACGATTGATTTGATCCAGGCAGAGAAATCCCACCAAGTAGAATCCTAGCATCTGGATCTGATGCGCCGTTCTGGATCGGAAAGCCGGAGTCTGGCGGGCAGGCGGGCTCTCAAGATGGGGTTCTCGGCGGCCAAGTACTCATTCTCGCAGCAACAACTCCTGATTAACTAGCTATTCGCATCCGTCGACAGCCGCGCACGTGACGGGGACCATACGGTCGTCGCTGTATGACGGGCGAACTGCGACGGCGCGGCTGGACCGTAAATCCCAAAAGGGTGCGACGCATCATGCGTGAGGACAACCTGCTGTGTCTCCGCCGAGAAAGTTCGTGGTGACCACCGATTCGAACCATGACCGGCCGGTGTATCCGAATATGGCGGGCAAACTGGTGCTGACCGGCATCAATCAGCTCTGGGTGGCCGACATCACCTACATCCGGCTGGAGACCGAGTTCGTCTACTTGGCGTAATGCTGGATGCCCACTCGCGGCGCATAATCGCTTGGAATTGGATCGCACGCTGGAAGATGATCTTGCCTTGGCAGCTTTGCGCATGATCCTGCGCAGCCGCACGCCAGTGCCTGGTTTGGTGCATCACTCCGATCGCGGCATTCAATATGCTTCCAAGGATTACACCGACCTGCTGAAACACAACGGTGCCCACAGTTTCCCCGGCGCCGTGGTGACCCGGATGGGCCCGATCCGAAGCTCGGATCTAGTCCACGAGACTATTCATTCCAACTTGGCCACGCGGTATTCGTTTGGCGCTTCGCTTGAACAAAAATCGGATTGCCGGCGGCGCTGGTGACGAGCTCAAACCAGACGCTGTCCTCAGCAAGTCAAGCGAGCCGTTGCTTGCCGGTCTTCTTTGCGGCGGCCCATCTCTTCTTCATAGCCAACGCCAGCCGCTTCCGGCCCTCGTCGCTCAGCTTACCGCGACGCGAGCGGGATGGAACCGCACCCGCTTGGGTGTTCCTGCCTGGGACATTTTCTTCGTCGCCCAGCGTCTCTTAGTAGCTTCGATGATCCTTCTGCGACCCTCCGGGCTTAGGTGCGGCTTAGGTGCCTCTTTTTGTTGTATTTGTTTCTCGGGTTCGCAGGGCCGTAAACATTGGGCTCTGACAGCGATTCCGCAACCAAGTTTTTTAGCTGGCCAAAACATCTGATCCCATTGTTGTTTTAGCCTGGATTCGAGCGAAGAGCAAATTCGTATTGTGTTTTTGCGCTTGCTTTCCCTTCTTGTCTTGTATAATGTTATGGTATAAGATATGACCGAGCCCTTCATTCGCGCCAAACTCTCTGCTGCCGAACGCAGCTTCCGCTCCCGCATTGCCCAAATTGCCTCAGGCCAGTGGTTCCTTCGCGGCACTCTTTCCGAACGTTCCAGCAAGTGTGGCAAACCCAACTGCCGTTGCGCCAACGGCCCCCTGCACCAATCGGTGTACCTGGTGCAGAGTCAGGCCGGCAAGTTGCGCCAGTTTTGCGTTCCCAAGGCATGGCGGGAGCGAGTGCGCCAAGCCGTTAGTGATTACCAGGAGCTGCAACGCCTCCTGGATGAAGTGTCCGAACTGGAATGGAAACGTCTCCAGGAAAGGAAGCCCTAACATTCTCCGACGTCTGATCGCATACTCGGAAAAGGTGTTCCGGTTCTCGGCCGGACTCCTGGCCTCCATCACCGACCGCAGACCGGAGCCGCGCATATCCACGGCCACGGTAGCCAAAGCCTCCATGGTCTTGTTTTGGGCGCGGCTGGGAAGCCTCAACGCTTTGGAGAGGTCGGGCGCAATCCCGGTTCTGGAAGCGTTGGTTGGCCATCGGCCCCCAGCAGGGACGTACCGCCAATCCACTGCTCCAATGATGCGCCGTCAGCACACGGATCACCGGCCAGTGCGCTCCCCATGCTGATTGCCACCGGGCGGATAAACCTTCTCTAAGGCTGGGGTGTGCGGCAGGCGCATCGAGGAGCCATCCACCAGAAACAACCGCGACAGCAGGTCCGGCCTGCGCCGACTGGATTAACGTCGCGAAAACCTGGTCGCACACCGCTTCCGCCGCCTCCAGCGGCAAGCGGGTGCGCGCGCGACTCAGCGCGCCGGTATGGCTCGACACGCGCTTCTCGACCACCCGTTTCTCCGGCGGCACCAGATCCCCCAACGCCCCTTGCACCACCTGCTGCACCGCCGTTGCCAAACTCCCTCGGCCGTCCAGCCGCTGCCACATCATCCACCAGACCACAACTGCCAGTGAGTCGATACCCCGAGCAGGCAAGCTCAGGGTGAGTCCGCACACGTTTCGTTATTCAACGGCCATGCACTTGTTGCAGTCGGGAGTCGATCTCACCGTGATTCAGAGATGGCTGGGGCACGTTCAGTTTCCTCACTTCCCCGATCATCCCCTCCACGATCTGGATGTCCCGATCAACGTTGTTGGTGGGGCTGGCGACCGGGTCCATCTGCTGCGCCTGTTTCAAAAAACCCAGCGCTCCACGATAATCGCCGGCTTCGTAGTACATCGTCGCCAGCGCGCGATATGGCAGCAGCTGGGTGTATCCGGCAGGCGTGGTGTGCAACGTGAGCGCCTTACGCAAGACGGCGTCGCCGCGCTCGAACAGCGTCCGTTTCTCCTCGGCCGATGGCGCCACCAGACGAAGCCGCTGGTAGCAGAGGCCCTCGTACACCCACACCCGTGGATCGTCGGGGAACAGCGCCTCGGCCTCCTGGTAGCGCGCCAGCGCTTTGCGAAAGAGCGCCGGCTTCTCTTCCGCCGAGGCTCTCTCCTCGCGCTGGAATACCGTGGTCCCGGCATCCAGCGCAGTTTCGCGGAAATCCGGATCGGCGCGCGACACATTGCCGGCCACGAGGATCTGGCGCGCCCGCAGAAACGCCGCTTCGGCCTCGCTGCGCAGTTCGTCCCGCCGACGGATCAGCGATGCGCGGCCTGCACCCGCAGCGGCGGCCGCCAACCGGTCGAGTTGCCGCGCCCAACCTTCGAGCGCGTTTCCCAGCGACCCCTGAAGCCTGCCATCGCTCGGCGCAAAGCCCAAAGGCACCAGCGCCGCCTCTTGAAAACTCTCTTCGGCCTTTTGGTACAAATCCTTTCTTCGCTGCCAGACCGCCGGGTCCTGGCCTTCCGGCAGCGCCCTCGCCATCGCCAGGTAGGCATCCCCCATCGCCCCCAGCGTCTGCGAAAAGTCCAGTTTCAGCCCCCCTGGGATGTCGGCTTGCACGGCATCGCGAACCTTCAACGCCCGCTGCAACAGAGGCAGCGCTTTCTCCGGTTCCGGCGGTTCGAACCGGAGGTATACCATCGCCAGACCGGACAGCGCAACGTGGTCCTCGGGATTGGTTTCCACCGCGCTCGTCCACAGGCTGAGATCGGGATGCGGCTGGCCCTTCCAGGGCGTGGTCAGGCCGCTCCACACCCGCGCGCGCTGGTACGACCAAGCCGTGTACCCAGCCGCTAACAGGGCCAGTGCCAGGCACGTGGTTACCTGTTTGCTGCGCCCGGTGGGGAACAGCGCGGCCACCAGCGCCAGCACCGCCAGAATCGCGCCCGCGCTGGGCACGAACTGGTAGCGGTCGGCCATCTTGATACTTGTCGGCACGAGGTTCGACACGGGAAGATAGCCGATCAGGTACCAGAGAATTCCGAGTGCTGCCAGACGCCGGTTGCGATCCTTGGCGCCCGCCAGCACCACGCCGGCGGCGGCTAGCCCGAGCACCAGCAACGCGCCGCAGACGCCTTGCAGGCTGACGTATGGAAACCGGACCCAAACGTACGAGACCGACATGCGCGCGGGCACCAGCACTTTGCCGGCATAGGTCAGCATCACGTCAAACGCCAGGTTCAGAGTCGGCAAAAGCGGTGGGCCCCCCTTGATCGCGCCTGCCTGCGCTTGCGCCCAAATGGTCCAAGCACATCCGGCGCCGAATACCAGACTCTGCACCACAAACGGCGGCGCCAGCACCCGCAGCCCATGCCCGCGGCCCGCGAGGAAATCAGCAAGATCCGGCGTGCGCGGCGCCGCCGCCAGCATCGCCACCACACATCCGAGCGCGAGGCCAACGAGCCAACCGCCGTGCTGCGGGTCCTGCAGCAGGAGGCTACGGAAGACCGCAACGGAAAGACCGCCCACTACTAAAAAGATCGCGCTCAGACCAATCGTCCGCACTGGCAGGCTGAACGCCTGCCCTACCGGCCGTTCCGAACAGAATTCATACGCGATCAGCAGCACCGGGATAATCACTGCGACCGGTTTGGCCAAAATGGCCAGCAGGGTCAGAACTGCGGTGGCCGCATGGCGCAGCTGCCACTGGTTCGGAGTGGCGCTGCCACGCGCCCAAAGATAGGCCAGGACCGCACCAACCAGCAGGATCAGCGACGTCAGGTTGTTGCGTCCGGCCAGCCACGCCACCACTTCGACATGGATTGGGTGCACCGCGAAAACCACGCTTCCCAACACCGCGAGAATCCAAGGTAGGCCCAGCCGACGGTAGAGGAGGATCAGCACACCGGCGCACAAAATAGCATAGCCCAGTTGCATGGCACGGAACGGGCGGGTATCGAAGGGCTTGGTCTGATCCGCCAGGGCCCGGTCCAGCAGCCAGGAAGTGGTGGTCACCGGATTGAAAAAGCCGAAGTAAGGCGTGGTCCAGACAGGACCGAGCATGGAAAACGGATTGGCCACATTTACGTAAGGATTACGTATCAGGTAAAACGGGTCGTCGAACTCTATCGGGGCAAGCGGCAGCGTTGTCCCGTAGATGATCAGGGTGAGCAGCACGATGAGCCCCACGCCGACGGGAACCAGATATCGCGAGCCCTCACCCGGCCAGTTGTGCCCGGGAGTCTCCGGTGCTGCTGGCTTCGCGGAGGCGGCCCCGCGACTGGTATTCTCTTCCTGTTTGCGCCGTGCTCTGCGTCCCATCCAAGGCTGATTATTCTACACTAGCGCACTCGTCGACACCCTCATGGGCAGGCTTGTCTAATTCAGACAGAACACTGTTCCACAGGAAGCGACAGTTCCAAGTAGCGTGTCGCTTCCGGATGGCGGTGAAGCTGAAACTGATAAAAGGCCGCTGTCTGCTCCACCAACTGAGATACGGGGGGGCGGGCGTTAGTCGTGTTCGAGATGCGCCACAGTTGGCGCGCGCGTTGGAGGTAACGGCGTCTTGTTTAGAATGGCCTCAAAAACCACCGCGGTGGTATCACCCTTAAATGGCCGTGCGCCAGTTGCCATCTCATACAGCACTACGCCGAATGAGAACAGATCGCTGCGTGCGTCCGACTCTTGCCCACGTGCTTGCTCCGAAGTCACGGGGCCCACTGAAAACACGCAACTTGTTGATTCTCGGATTGTCCAAAAGATCTAAAAAGCCCAAAAGATCGCCCTACACACACGTAAGTACACACGCGGACTGCGCTCAGCAGCCGCCTCTGGCGACTCCAACAGTTTCAGTTCGCCGGGCGGGACGACATTGGCGCTGGCCTCACATTGCCCATGGCAACATCCGTTACCGCCGGTTGAGAGTGCGGCCATGACCGATCTGACGCATTCGAGCAACGCCAAAAAGGTGAAGCGCGCCGGTGTCTACGTTCGTGTCAGTACAGCCAGCCGGACCAAACACGGCGACACTCTCACGTTCGATCAAGATCCTGCTGTTCAGGAGCAACCCCCCGCGAACTGGTTGCCCAGAGGGGGTGGACGACATACCGCGTCTATCCCGACCGAGCCAGCGGTGCGAAGGAAAGGCGGCCCGGGTTGGACGCTCTGATGTCGGACGCCAGGCGCGGTGCGTTCGACGTGGTGGTGGTGTGGAGGTTTGATCGATTCGCTCGGAGCGTGAAACAGTTGGTCTTGGAGTTGGATGAGTTCCGCTCCTTGGGAATCGATTTATCTCCCATCAGGAAGCGCTAGATACCTCGATCCCAATGGGTCGGGCGATGTTCACCATTATCGCGGCCATGGCGGAACTCGAGCGTTCCGTCATTGGTGAGCGTGTGATCGCTGGTCTTGAGTACGCCCGTCAGCACGGCACCAAATCGGGCAAGCCGATCGGCAGACCCAGAGCTGCTTTCCGCCGGGACCAAATCGATGCGCTCAAGGAGCAAGGCCTGGGTTGGCGCCAGATCGGTCGTCGGCTCGGTGTAAGCGCCACAACAATTCGCAGGGCCTATCGGACTCCCCCCGCTTCGAGATAAGCGTTCCAAAAAGCTGCATTTCGGGTTTTGTGACAGGTTTCGTCGTCAACCCTCCGGTCAGGATGTGATCAGGTTAGCGAATCAAATCGGGCCGCGCTATGCGGCCGTAATCATCGTCTGAGGGATTAGCCGCTGCAGCATTGGTTGCTTCCGAGTCACAGGAAAAAAATACGCTCGTATCGAAAACTACTCGTTTGGACACTACAAAGGTGTCGCTGAGTCGTTTGTTGTTCCGACTTGCGCCTCCCGCTCAGGAACGGAGGAGGCTTTTGGCACGGTCGAAACGGCCGCTGATGAACAGCGCGAGAATTTCGTCATCGACAGTTAGCCGGGGCATGTGGAGAGCGTCTATTCTGCATTCTCGGCCATTTTAAGAGCCATCCGGGAGCCGGTCAGAAATCTGCTCTTCGAAGGCGGAGCACACCGCCTGCCCTCCCGGGGCCCGGCGCCGACCGGCTCGGACATCGCAGTCGCCTAAGCGTCGGCACGGTCCGCCGCTGCACAGTTCGGACATCTGCGCCGGACATATCAGGACTTCGACAGCATGAAGCGAAAGCCGGGACTGGAACGGTGTGCTCAATGGCTCGTCCTGGGACGAAACCGATGCGGGACTTCAGCTAATAAAAGTCCGCTTGCACCACATCCAGCGGACTGCCATTCGGGGGAAGCGACTGAAGAACCTGCCGCGCATCCTGCTGGATCTGGGGCGACCTCAGGCGCTGGGAACCGCCGCGCCCAGCGTGGCGCGCCGCCCTTGCGGAACGAGAAAAGGAGGCCAGCCCAGCAGGTGCGCGCGCAACTGGGCAAACAGGAAGGGGTGAGCAGCGATCCATCCGATGGATTCGAGCATGCCCAGAGCCCGCGAAACGAAATCGGGCGCGGACGCTGGGGCCACGAGCGGCGCCAGCGCCACGCGAGCCGGCGAATGGGTGTAGGATTTGAATGAGTATCCTTTTTGGGAGTGTTCGAGACTCCCGGGTTGGGTGTACGCGGAGGGCTTCGGTGATTCGCTCGAAGGACAAGCCAGCCGGGCTCTCCGGGCCGTTTTTCATCCTACATCGTTGAACCGTTGACGACCGAACAACAGCTCCGCGAAAGGCTGCGTAAGATTACCGCATTATTCGAGGGAGCTGCGACCGCCGGCGAACGCCAAGCTGCGGCGGCCGCGATTGAGCGGACCCGCCAGGCGCTCCATGCCGCCGTCCAAACGCAACCTCTGCCCGAGACGAAGTTTTCCATGGCG
>QHXW01000529.1 GCA_003223115.1 Acidobacteriota bacterium | reverse complement strand
GACGTGGCCTTTACCATTCGCGCGCTGATGAATCCCGTGCTGCACTACCCCACGGCGGATTCATTCCGCTCCAGTAACGGCAACGTAGAGACGCTGGTCGAGACGCCCGAGCGAGTCACCATTGTTTTCCCGGCGCCGGTTGCTGGTCTCGAAAGGTTGTTCGATCAGGTGCCGGTGATGTCGTCCCGCTCCGCGAAAAAGGAGATGGCGGTTCTCGGGCCGTTCCTGGTGACGAAATACACACCCGGCGTCGAGGTGCTGCTCGGCCGCAATCCCAATTACTGGAAGACTGACGGCTCCGGCCGGCGCCTGCCGTACCTGGACTCGATTCGTCTGGACATCCAGCAAAACCGCGAGATTGAATTGATGCGCTTCCGGCGCGGTGAACTGCACCTGATCAATAGCGTCGAGCCTGAGGTATTCAGCCGCCTGGCGCTCGAGACGCCGAACCTGGCCCACGACGCGGGACCCTCGCTTGAATCAGAGATGATGTGGTTTAACCAGAATCCTGAGGCGCCGCTGCCGGATTATGAGAAGGCGTGGTTCCGCCTCACGAATTTCCGTCGCGCAGTCTCCGCCGCCATCAATCGCGAAGATATCTGCCGCGTGGTGTACTTTGGCCACGCGCAACCCGGCGTGGGTCCCATTTCGCCTGCGAATAAATTCTGGTTCCGGTCGGACTTGAAACCTCACCGGTACAGCCGCCAGGAAGCGCTCGATCTGCTGCGGCGGGAAGGCTTCAAGCTCGAGAATGGCGTGCTGCGAGACCGGCAGGGCCATGCAGTCGAGTTTTCGTTCATCACCAATGCTGGAAACAAGGCCCGCGAGCGTATTTCAGCCATGATCCAACAAGACCTGGCGGCCATCGGCATTCGCATGAATCTGGTCAGCCTGGATTTGCGTTCGCTCATCGAACGCATTAGTCAGAATTCCCGCTATGAGGCATGTTTGCTCGGTCTGACCAACGTGGACCTCGATCCCAATGCCCAGATGAATGTCTGGTTGAGCTCCGCCAGCAATCACCAGTGGTATCCGAATCAGAAGACCCCGGCAACAGCGTGGGAGGCGGAAATCGACAAATTGATGCAGGCACAGGCCTCGACCGTCGATCGTCTGCGGCGCAAGGCGTACTTTGATCGCGTGCAGGAGATCGTGTCCGAACAGGCGCCCTTCATCTATCTAGTGAATAAGAACTCGCTCATGGCATTTTCTCCAAAACTTCAGAATGTAGCGCCCGCGCTGATTCGGCCGCAGACTTACTGGAACGCGGAAACTCTGGCTTTCGGACGCGCGCAGTTCGCTGGGAACTTCAAATGAAAACCTGCGAGCCTCTGCTTTCTTTACGGTTGTCAATCGGTTATCGCGACAAGCCTGCTGTACTGCGCGAGGCCAGCTTCTCAGTCGAGCGCGGTGAGATTGTCGGACTGGTGGGGGAAAGCGGCTCGGGGAAAAGCAGCTTGGCGCTAGCCATTTTGAGACTCTTGGACCTGAAGGGCGGCATGGCAAACGGCGAGATCCGTTTTAAGGGCCGAGACCTGGCGAGTTTGCCGGAAGGCGAGATGCGAGCGGTGCGAGGCCGGGAAATCGGTCTAGTGCCGCAGAGCCCTGGAACTTCGCTCAATCCCGCACTGCGCCTGGGCACGCTGCTGAACGAAACCTGGCTGGCACATGCCAACAAGGGGTGCGCGGACCGCCGTCAAAGCCATTTTCTGGATTTGCTGGACAGCGTCAGCCTGCCGGCGGAAAAATCTTTTCTGCGCCGCTATCCGACGCAGTTGAGCGTGGGACAGGCACAACGGCTGCTGATTGCCATGGCCATTCTGCACCGTCCCCCTCTGCTGATTGCCGATGAGCCCACCAGCGCTCTCGATGCGGTGACCCAGACCGAAATCCTGAAATTGTTTGCGCGGCTCAATAGCGGCCTCAATATGGCCGTGCTGTACATCTCCCACGATCTTCTTTCAGTCAGCTCACTCTGCCACAAAGTTGCGATTTTGCACGAGGGAGAGATCGTCGAGTTCGGTTCGACCGAACAGATTTTCCGCGACCCCGCACACCCATACACGCGACGGCTGATCGACGCCATACCGAAAAATCCGTACGCAGGCGATGTAGCGCAGATCGCAAGCGGTGAAAAGGTCGCGGCGGGCAAGCCTTGGGACAGACGTCTTAGCCTGGTCTAGATTCACGCATACGCGGCCTAAGCGGCACGAATCCGCACTGCAACGCCTCACATTTGTTACGCTCGAATTTCGATGGCACCGGAACTGGCTCCCATCCGAGCGGGTGAAGAAATCGATCCCGCGGTGCTCGCCCGTTACCTGCGCGGAAAAGTCGAGGGAGTGGAAGAGGAGATTGCGATCCAGCAGTTTCCTGGCGGGCATTCGAATCTCACATATCTGTTGCGAGCGGGCGATCGCGAATATGTGCTGCGGCGGCCACCGCTCGGTCCGGTGGCGCCCAAGGCGCACGATATGGCGCGGGAGTTTCGAGTCCTGCGGGCCGTGCACCCGCTGTTTCCTCCGGCTCCCCGGGTGTACCTGGTTTGCGAAGACGTCTCGGTCATCGGCGCCACGTTTTTCCTCATGGAGCGGCGTCGTGGCATCGTTTTGAGACGTGATTTACCTCCGGAGTTCTCGAGTGATGCCGGCCTGCCCAGGAAAATCAGCGAGGCGTTCATCGATTGTTTGGCCCAATTGCACTTGATCGATGTTGCGCGGCACGGTTTCGAATCGCTCGGCCGGCCCGAAGGTTTTCTCGAGCGCCAGGTACGCGGCTGGACGGACCGTTGGGAACGCGCCAGGACGGAAGAGTTGCCCGGTCTCGATCATCTGGTCCGTTGGCTCATGGAGAAACTGCCGACCTCGGGAACACCGTCGCTGGTCCACAATGATTTCAAGCTCGACAACATGATGCTCGATGCCACGGATCCAGGCCGCGTGGAGGCCGTGCTTGACTGGGAGATGACCACGGTTGGCGATCCCCTGCTCGATCTCGGGTGCACTCTTTGTTACTGGACCGAAGCGGGAGATCCCGAATTTCGCGGAGGCGCGCTGAGCGGCATCACGACTGGGGCAGGCTGGTACACACGGGAGGAACTGGTGCGGCGTTACGCGCAAAAAACGGGACGCGACGTTTCGCATCTCGGATATTACGAGGTGCTGGGATTGTTCAAGTTGGGTGTGATTCTTCAACAAATCTATTTCCGCTATCACCGCGGCCAGACGCACGACGAGCGATTCCGCGATTTTCATCTGCGCGTGCGAGGCTTGATGCGGGCCGCCGTCGATCTTGCGGAGCGGCTGAGTTGAGTTCCATTTACCTGATCCGGCATGGCCAGGCCGGTCTGCGCCACAGCTACGATTCACTATCCGACCTGGGCCGGAGACAAGCTCGCCTGCTGGGCGAATACCTGGCTCGCCAGAATATCCGATTCAGCGCCATTTACTCGGGCGAACTGAACCGTCAAAGAGAGACGGCGTGTGAAGCCGTGCGGATGCTCGAGGACGCCGGCGTGCCAGCACCGCGAATTGAGACTGATGCGCGCTGGAATGAGTTCGACCTGGACGGAGTGTACCAGGCGATTGCGCCGCAGCTCGCTGCCGAGGACGCGGAGTTCCGCGTCCAGCATGACGAATTAAAGCGCATGTTGGCGGACGACAATTCCCCCGTGCACCGGGCGTGGACCAAGTGCGATACCGCCGTGGTGCGAGCCTGGGTGGAGGCTCGATACGAGGTGCCAGAAGAGTCCTGGATCGCATTCCAGGAGCGCATTTGCGGATGTTTGGAAAAGTTGGGTCGCGTTCCATCGGGCGAAACCGTCGCTGTGTTTACTTCGGCCACGCCTATGGCAGTATGGACGGGAATGGCCCTCGGATTGAACGACAGGCATGTGCTGCGTCTGGCCGGAGTGACTTACAACACCGCGCTCACGACCATGCGTCTGCGCGACGGCGACTTGATTTTGTTTAGCTTCAACGGAACTCCACATTTGCTGGAACCTGAGTTACGAACCTTTCGGTGAAGATTCCGGAGCCGTTTGTCACGCTACCATCGAACCATGCCGGTTCGTGCCATCGAAAATATTGATCAGCTCAAGACCCTCATCGGCCAGGAACTCGGTTCGAGCGACTGGATCACTGTCGACCAAAGCATGATCGACTCCTTCGCGGGTGTGACCGGCGACGATCAATGGATCCACGTAGACCCCGAGCGCACCAAGAATGAATCTATCTTCGGCCGCACCATCGCCCACGGTTTTCTGACTCTTTCGCTGCTGAGCCGCTTTAGCCGCGAGGCGCTTCGAATCGGCGGCGCTTTTCGTATGCGCATCAACTACGGGTTGAACCGTGTGCGCTTCACGGCGCCGGTGCCGGAAGGGTCGCGCATTCGCGGGAAATTCACGCTGCAGGCTGTCGAAGATATCGCTCGCGGTTACCAGATTGTCTGGCTGGCCATGGTGGAGGTGGAGGGCTCGGCAAAACCGGCGCTGATTGCGGAATGGCTGGTGCGCTTCTACCGTTAGGTTTGCGGCCGAGTTTTTGGGGA
>QHXW01000527.1 GCA_003223115.1 Acidobacteriota bacterium | reverse complement strand
ATTGCAATCCATCCGCAAACGGAGCATACTTCCCATAAATAAGTTATGGGAAAAAATAAAGAAGCGCCTCCAGGTGTGTTGCCAGGCACGCTCGATATGCTCGCTCTGAAGGCACTCGCGCGCGGGCCGCTGCATGGTTACGATGTGGCGGAGTACATTCTCACGTGGTCGGGCGATATATTGCGCGTGGAGGAAGGAGCGCTTTATCCGGCGCTGCACCGGCTGGAGTTGCGGGGCTTGTTGGCAAGCGAATGGGGTGTTTCAGCGAACAACCGGCGCGCGAAGTACTACCGACTGACGGCGGCGGGACGGAAGCAGTTGGCGGCGGAATCGTCCGAATGGGAGCGGTTGAGCAGCGCCGTGGCGCGGGTGATGGAGGCATAGCATGCCGGAGATAGTCACGAATTTGCGCCTCAGATGGCGAGCGCTGTGGAAACGGCCGCAACTGGAAAGCGATTTGGAAGACGAGCTGGCGTTTCATCTGGCGATGCGGGAGGAGAAGAACCGGAGGGCGGGGGTGACGGAGAGCGCGCAGCGGTCGTTTGGGAATCCGGAATTAGTGAAGGAAGACTTGCGAGACCAGTGGACGTTTCGCGCTGTTGAGAGCCTCTGGAGAGACTTGCGGCATGCGGCGCGGATGCTACGGAAAAGTCCGGGATTTACGCTGGTGGCGATCTTGTCGCTGGCAATTGGGATTGGGGGGAACACAGCGATCTTCAGCGTGGTGGATGCGATCTTGCTGAAGTCGCTGCCGGTGAGGGATCCGGAACAGTTGCGGATGGTGTTGTGGACGGGGGAAAAAGGCGCTCCGATGAACATGGCTTACTCGTATGGCACCACAACCAAGTCCGGCATCCGCGTTGTCAGCTCGTTTCCTTACCCCACGTATCAGCAGTTCGTAGCCAGTGTGCCGCAGTTTTCGGATCTCATGGGATTCGTGCGGACACGCGTGACTGTGAAGGCAGGCGCAGCAAGCCATTACGCTTCGGCAGAACTAGTCACCAGGAATTTCTTTACAGGCCTAGGCGTAAACGCACTCGCCGGGCGGATCTTCTCTATGGAAGACGATCGCGTGGGCGCGTCACCACTAGCAGTGATCAGCTATCGCTACTGGGAGCGCCGTTTTGGTTTGGATCCGGAGATCATCGGACAGGTGATTTTCATTAACGGTCAGCCGGTGACGATCGTCGGCATAACGCCGAGAGCTTTTCTTGGAACTGAGCCAGGGTCTGCACCGGATCTGTACGTGCCCATAGCTCACATCGGAATCGTTGGTAGTAAGTGGCTTAACCTACAGGATGCCGACTTGGCTTGGGTGCAGATCGTGGGCCGACTGCGGCCAGGCGCAAGCGAGCAGGGTGCGGTGGCGGGACTTGCCTCGGTGATGCAGCGGGCAAATATATCGGATGTAAAAAAGCGGCAGACGGTGGGAGAACCTTGGCGGCCGGTGCTGGAAGAAGGTGCACGTGGCATTCAGCTTTTGCGGGATGCTGCCCTACCGACGCTGCTGGTGCTGAGCAGCGTGGTCGGGCTCGTGCTGGTGATCGGCTGCGCAAATCTGGCGAATCTGTTGCTGGCGCGAGGTGTCGCGCGGCGGCGCGAGATTGCGGTTCGGCTGTCGATTGGCGCCGGTCGATGGAGGCTGATCCGGCAGCTGCTCACGGAAAGCATTCTGCTGGCAACATTGGGAGCGGGAATCGGGCTGGCATTTGCACCGCCGCTTACCAAGTTGATTTCCGGCGTAGCGCGAGGAGGAAGAGCCGTTGTATTGGATGCCCGCCTAGATTCGCGGACGCTGCTGTTCACGGCTGCCGCGGCGCTGGCGACTGCACTTCTTTTCGGATTGATGCCCGCCCTTCGCGCGACGCGAGTGGATCTTACCCCCGCACTCAAAGACGGATCTACGGGGCCGCTCGGTGGGAGGCCGCAGTTGCGCGTGAGCTGGTTGTTAATCGCCGGCCAGGTTGCGGTGTCTACGCTGCTGCTGGCGGGCGCGGGATTATTTGTGCGGACGCTGATGAATCTGTCCAATATCGATCCCGGCTTTCAGACACAACGGCTGCTGCTGTTCGATGTGGACGGATCGCAGAGTGGCTATAAGGGCGAAAAGCTTATGGGCTTTTACGAAAACATCCGGGAGAAGGTGGCAGTCATTCCGGGTGTTCGCGCGGCGACATTGTCCGACACAGCGCTGATACGGGGCTCGATGAGCAACGACTTTGTGACGGTTCCGGGGTACACCTCGAAAGACGGCCGGCCGCCCATGACGTACATTCTGCGAGTGGGCAGCCACTTTCTGACAGCGATGGAGATCCCAGTGCTGTTGGGGAGAGATCTGGACACGCGGGATTTGCAAACGGCTTTGCGGGTAGGGGTAATTAACGAGCGTTTTGCGCGCGACTATTTTGGACAAAGGAATCCAGTTGGACGCTTCTTTTATTTCGGCAACGGTAAGAATCCGCGATCGCAGGATCGGGTGGAGATTGTGGGAGTGTGCAAAAACGCGAAGTACGACAGCTTGAGAAAGGAAATTCCACCGACGGTATATCTTTCGTACTTGCAGGCGGCTGACTTCGATCTTGGGATGACATTCGAATTGCGCACAGCGCTGCCGCCGATGGCGATTGCGGGGGCGGTGCAGCGGGTGGTGGCAGCAATCGACCGCAATGTGCCGGTGGCGGCGACGCGGACGCAGGAAGAGCAGATCCGGGAGACGCTCGGAACCGAACGGATGTTTGCGGGCGTGGTGGGATCGTTTGGAGCCGTCGCGGCGCTATTGGCGGCGATTGGATTATACGGACTGATGGCGTATGCGGTGACGCGGCGGACCAACGAGATCGGGATCCGGCTGGCGTTGGGAGCGGGCCGCGGGGATGTGCAATGGATGATGCTGCGGGAAAGCCTGTCGATGGTGGCGACCGGCCTCGCGGTTGGGATTCCGACGGCGCTGGCGTTGACGAAGTACGTGCAGGCGTCGCTGTACGGGATCAAGCCCAACGATCCCGTGAGTTTCGTGGCGGCGGGAGTGTTGATGATTGTAGTGGCGGCGCTGGCGGCGTGGATACCGGCGCGGCGGGCGGCGCAGGTGGATCCGATGCGGGCGCTGCGGTGTGAGTAGTCGGAGTCGACGGAATGCACGTGAAGCCCCCTCAACGTAGAGCCATGTCATTCATTACGCAGCGAGCGCACAGGGTTTACACTCATGGCCCGGCGTGCCGGGAGGTAGCAGGCCGCCAACGAGACCGCGGCGAGCAGGATGGACACGCTCAAGAACGTCGGCAAATCGGTGGGTGACACACCATACAGCAACCGTCCAATGCCTCGCGTGACCGCCCCGGCCAGCCCAATCAATATGCCGGGCACGTCCAGCTTCACTCCTTGTTTGAGCACAAGGCCAAGCGCATCGCTGGCGCCTGCGCCCACTGCGATGCGCACGCCAATTTCGTGCGTTCTGCGGCTCACGGTGTACGACACCACGCCATAAATTCCTCCAGCCGCGAGCACAATGGCCACAACGGAAAGAAAGCCGAACATCTGGGTAAAGATCCGCCACGGCGCAACCCCCTCAAGTTGCTCCATGGTCTGAACGCCTGAAACCACCTGCGTGCGATCGATTCCAGCAATGACTCTGCACACACACAATATCAGAAAGAACCAGCGGATTGCCGCTCGTGCGCACAACCAGCATTCCCGCAAGATGCGTAGAGCTTGCGCCTCCTGGGTAATCGCGAATGTGCTGACGCTCAGGCACGTAGATCATGGCGGGGGCTGGCTGGGCAGCGCCGAACTGTCTGACATCTCCCACTACTCCCACGATCTCGCGTGGCCGGTCCTCGGCGACCCTACGTCCGCCCGTATCCGTGAAGCTGACAAAAAGCTGTTGGCCAACCGGATTCTCACGCGAAAAGTACCGGTTCGCCATGGACGAATTGATCACGGCCACCCAGGGCGCGCGCTCGTCGTCCGTGACCGCCG
>QHXW01000105.1 GCA_003223115.1 Acidobacteriota bacterium | reverse complement strand
ATGACGCGATGACCAACGATTTTGAAGGCCTGGGGCGCCAGCTTGCATCGCGCGACAACCATGCTCTCATCCTCGTCGGACGCCTTCGGCCCGGAATCAGCGAGAAGTCAGGCGACGCGCAGCTCACGGCAGTGGCATCGCAGATGGCAAAGGCCTATCCCGGCGAAAACAAGGATCAGACTTTCATCGTTCGTCCGCTTTCGCGATTGGGCATCACGCCCCCCCGATGAAAACATGATGGTACCAGTTGTTTTGCTCCTCTCCATGGCGAGTGTGGTTTTGCTCATCGCCTCCCTGAACGTGGCCAACATGATGCTGGCGCGGGGCGCAGCGCAAAGAGATTGCGATCCGGCTGGCACTGGGTGAAGCGCGCCACAAGATCCTCCAGCAGCTCGTCACTGAATTATCACCAGCACGTTTCTGCGGGAGAACAAGCGGTTGCCGCTTCCCACTTGCGATGTCTTAATGCTCACCATCCTTGAGGCCGGAACTGGTGCTGCTGACTTCGGCCGGCCTTTTTTGTCCGTAGCGCCGGCCGAGCGGCCAATATTGAGCCCGGATTCCGTCTGGACCGGAATGTCCTCGTGGAAGTGGATCCCAGCCTGGCCGGTTACGATGAGGTGCATGGCCGGAAGACTTTCGGGCGCTTGCTCGAGCGCCTGGCAAGCATTCCGAGTGTCGAACAGTGAGCTTGGCTGGCACCGTCCCGTTGGAATCGTATCCCTGGGTCGCGACATCGGGCGTGCGAGCGATCCTCCTCCTAGGCCCTCTGCCACGAGCACACTCGTGCCGGCGCGCTTCAACATCGTCGGGCCAGACTACTTCACGACCTTGGGAATTTCCCTGCTGCAAGGCCGCCCGTTTGCAGCGGCTCAGACCGCTGCCGACACCAAGTCCGCAGTGGCGATCCTGGATAAAGCTGCAGCCGCCCGGCTCTGGCCCCATGAGGACGCCGTGGGCAAACACATCCCATGATGTTGGCCAATGGAACGAAGTCGCAGGAAGCCGAAGTTGTTGGCGTCGTCGGCGATGTGCAGGACCACAGGAGGGTGGCGATTACGTGTTCGACACTTTGCTCGGAATCTTCGGCGTCATGGCACTGGTGCCGGCGGCGGTAGGGATATACGGTGTCATCGCGTACTCGGTGGCACAGCGCACGCATGAGATCGGTATTCGCATGGCGCTGGGAGCGCAACGCGGCGATGTTCTCCGGTCGGTAATCGGCAAGGGGATGCTGCTCGCGCTGGTAAGCGCGACCCTCGGTCTGTTGGCCGCCGCCCCTCTACTCAAAGTATTCGCGGCGACGCTCGAGGGATTTCGCTTGCACAGCTCCGCAATCTTCATCTCCGTCCCGTTGCTGCTGTTGTTTGTGGTGCTGGTGGCGATTTACATTCCGGCGTCACGCGCAGCGCGGATCGATCCGATGGAAGCGCTGCGGTACGAGTAATTCATGGTCCTTCCTAGGTCCTAGGCCCACACGAAACCGCGGCCGCAGGAAGCGGTCAGCTGCTTTCGCAGGTTCCGCAGTTACTTCAGCTTCAGATACAGCGCCGCCGGGCCGCCAAAAGGCGTCGTAAAGGTACGTGCCTCGCCGCCTTCTACCGGATCCGCCGCGATGCTTTCGTCCTTGTTCACATTGAACCACTCCACGGAAAATGTGCCCGGAGCATCGCTCAAATTCACGTTGAACTCGCCCTTGTCGAACTGAAACACGAGATATTCCTTACCTCGGTTCGCCAGGCAATAGCCGGTCCCCGAGATATCGCGCGAAGGCGACATTTCAGCAAGATTCATTTTGTCGGCGAAGCGGCGGGTCTGGCCCATGGCCTGGCGCGCGGAATCCTGCCAGGTGGGTGAGGGCAGCAGCTCTTCCATGAAGAGGACGTTCAGACCGCGCATGAAACTTTTCCAGACCCAGATGTTGTCGCCGCCGGTGTGTCCCCACAAGTGGTCCGTATCGTTGACGATCACTTTGTCGCTGCGCGGCGGCCAGGGGTTGTCTCTGAATCGTTCTTCGGGTCCGCCATCGTTCGGGGAAATCCAGTCGGCGGGACTGTTGTAGAGCAGCGCGTTGGCTCCGCTTGGATATTGATAGGTCATGCCGACTGGATGCCGTTTGGGCTTGCCGGCCTCGTACTGGTGCACATATTCGATGACGTGATACTGCCACGAAGTCGAAGCTCCGGCGGCCTCGTTGCACGTTTCGTAAAGCACGTTGTCAAGATCGTCGACGGTATCCACGACTTTCCGCAGAAACGCATCCTGCATGTCGAGCACACGCTTACCCATGGCGGAATTCTGTAGCGTGTTCAACTCACGCGCCTCACCGCTCTCAGCGCCGTCGATGCCGTTGATGTTGTTGGCGTGGTTGAAGGGATGGTAGGTCCAGGCGTCGGTGAACTGCAGCTCCCAACCTTCGAACAGCATTACGGAGACATAGATACCGCGATCCCGCGCCGCGATGATGCGCGAGCGCATGCGGTCGAAATAACCAGGGTTAAATTTCGTCAGGTCAAACTTCGGTTTGCCGTCAACGGCGGTTCCAGGCCCGGTACGCATCCAGGGGTGCGGCTCACAAAACTTGATGACGCCTTTGGGCTGCGCATCGGTCCACTTCGGCGCTTCCCATCGCCACAAGCGGAAAAAATTGTGGTGATGTGCCACCAGAAAATCGAGGTAAGCGTTGTAATCGAAGACCGGCGGAGGATCCTGGGTAGTGGGCATCCGGTGGCCGTTGTCCTGGAAGTTGTGCCAGTTGTGCGAACCCACCAGATAGATAGCTTTGCCAGATCCGTCGGTAAAGTATCGCGGGTTGGTCTTCAAGATGCGCAGCGGACCTGTGGCAGGATGTGTCTGCGCAACCACACTTAGAATGACAAGTAGGAAAATGATGGTGAACTTAGCAGCCATGCCTTACAGGATACGGCAAAATGTCTCGCCGCACGCGCTTCTCAAAGCCATGGCTCCGCGCAGCGTGAAGCTTGCGAAAAACCGTTAAACTGCAGAAGTGTTGTAGAGAATTTTTGGCGACGATCCTGAGCCTGGCACCGGCCGGCGAAGCGTTCGCGCAGCAGGCTCCGCGGCCCACCCCTCGATATCTGCGTTTCGACGAGGCGCGTGAAATCATTGACGGCTTCAAGGTCAACGGCCTGGCTCCGCAGGATGTATCGCATATATCGAAGGCCTCGGGTTGGGACGGTTGGATTCGCGCGCGCGACCGTGAAATCGAGCACGCATCGATCGAGGCGTCGAAGATTCCATCAGCAACCTGGCGCTCTATGGCACTTCGTTCACTCTGCTAGCGCGTTTCGAAGGAGGCGAAGACGCCGTGGGGGCTGACGGCACGCTGGTCCAGGCGGCTCGCGATCGCGTGCGCGCCCTGGTAGCCGCGTTGTCACAGCCGCAGCCTCATGAAAGGCTCGCATTCGTGCGTGATTATCTGGAGCGCCGCGGTATTCGGCCGGCATCAGCCCAATCCATGCTCGAGGCCAATTTACGCCGCTACTCGCTCGAACAACGTGATTAACTGGACAAGCTGAGGGCCGCCGGCAAAGGCAGCGATCCTGGAGAGCTTCTGTATGTCCGCAGCACTCTTTACAGCCGGCGCGGGCTGTCGGTCGACACGTCGCTGCTGCCGAATTTTGCCATCGAAGACACGCTGGCCGCGATGTTGCGCAGAGGAGCGCTGAGCCTGGCAAGCACCGAGCGCATCGCGGTAATCGGACCGGGTCTGGATTTTGCGGATAAGCGCGAGGGATACGATTATTACCCTGCGCAGACCATCCAGCCGTTTGCCCTGCTGGAGGGTGTGGCGCGTTTGGGGCTGGGAAACGCGGCAAGAGTTCGCGTTGTGGCGTTCGACCTGAATCCGCTGGTGCTCGAGCACGTGCGCCAGCTTGCCGAGCGTGCGCGCGCCGGCAGTCCCAATTCCATTCAACTGCCGCGTGACACTACAGCGAACTGGACAATCCGGCCGAGACGTACTGGCAGCACTTCGGCGATCTGATCGGCACCCGGGCAAAACCCCGCCCTCTACCAGCCGGTTTGAAAACGGTGACTGCGCGCGCCATCGCGATTCAGCCGCAATACGCGTCGCGGCTTCCAGCCGTCAATCTGAACGTCGTTGCCCAAACTATGGACCAAGCGCCAGGCGAAGGATTTGATCTGGTAGTCGCCACCAATGTGTTGGTGTAGTACGACCTATTTGAGCAGGCCATGTCTATGGCCAGCGTGGCGCACATGATGAACCCACGCGGCGTGCTACTGGTGAATCCCGCGCTCCCCGCGCAGCATCCGACGGCGCTCGAGTACTTGGGCAGACGCAGCGTTTCTTATAGCGCTGACGGAGCGTTCGGCGATGACGTAGTAGTCTACCGGCGAAGATAAGGGATAGGAAGAGGCGTTGAGCGCTCACACCGGACGGCCTCCCGCGGACATAACATACCCGGTAGTCTTTCCACAGCCGCGAAGCGTCCCACGGCACTCGATAAAACGAGACTGTATTTTCACCTTTTCTTCCCGTTTACGAAGGTATACACTCATGGGATGACGGATCGGAACCTCGAGGAAGCTATCTATCAACTGCAAAAGCTCAACACAGAAAATGGGATCGAACAGCTTCTGGAAGAGGCTGCGCAGTTGTATTCGAGTGGGCGCCACATCGAGGCCGGTGCATTGATGGAAAAAGCGGAAGCCATGATGGCTGCTGCCGCTGCCGGGCACCCAGTGCCTGCGGCCGTACGCGCCGTCGTGTCACACTCAAACGCATGGAACGCTGCCGCCCCACCCGGCGCCACTCCACGCGCTGCCACTGCGGACAAAGAATTGGAACGCGGCCAAGTCGACGAACAGATCACGGCCCAGATCGCCGCCAAACTCGCCGATGGCCTGGCCAAGATCCTGATTGGAGCGTTCCATGAGCTGGAAATTCATCTTGTCGGCGAGAGCCGCAAGGTGGCGCACTCTTTTCAGGAGCAACTCGAACGCCTGCAAGCGACTGTGGAGAGCCTGGTTCAATTGCAGACCAGGTTTGCGCACCTGACCGAGGCTGTTTCGGAGCAGCGCTCGACAAGCGTAGCGCTTGGAGAGAAATACAATCAGTTGGCCCAGACGGTGACATCGCTCGAGCAAACCACTTCGCGCCACCAAAGCGAACTCGCGGGCCTGCGCGGCGAAACCAAAGACCTATCAGCGATCGTGGGCCAGCATGTGGACACGCTTGCGGCGAGACTCGGACTGCACCTGGAGGAACTCAGCGGCCTAAAGACCACGGTCTCGGATATTTCCCGCAAGGTGGCGGGCTTTATCGAAAGGCTGGACCGGCAGGCCGAAGTCATTCGCTCTTTGAATGACGTGCAAGCTCGACGGGCCGCCGCACTGGATGATGTGTTGGGCGTGCTGGCACGTTTGAAAGCGCCTGACCAGCCGTTAGTTGCCGCAGCCGGCCAGATTTAATTCACATCATCTTGCGCTACAACAGGTAGGCGGCAGCGAAAGCCCGGATACAACGCGGGTTCCGGGGAAGTCGCGGATCTTCGACTACGACGCCTGCCCACTAAACTTCATAAAGAGCGACTAAGGAAGAATCACGAAGCCGGTTTCGACGTATCCCTCGAGGATGCGGGTCCATACCACACGCGCCTGCCCGTGCGTTCGAGGGATGAAACGGAATTGCACGACCTGGCCGGCCGTCAGCGCGGAACAATCGTGTTGCGCGCGGAATCCGCTCTTACTCACGTCCATAAGCCTGCCCCTGACTTCCCGCGTACCCAAACCGGGGCCGAGCTCGCTGAAAGAGAAACGCACTTCGCCCGCGGCGACGCTACGAGGCTCCCGTCTCTGCTCCTGCCGGTTGGCCGTGCTTCGCGAACCCTCGACCATCTGTTCTATCCGCACGAGTGTTTGGACGTATTATGCCAGGAAAGAAGTTGCGTGTCGAGAGTGTGGATATCAGTGTTCAGGAAGCGTTATCCAATAACTAAGATAAGTCAGTAAACCTAACTATTAACCTTTCTACACACTGCATATAGTCACTGAAGTTAGTAAAGAAGATTCTGTATTTTTTCTAATAGTTACTTATGGTGTAATCTCAAATTGATCATTGCGTGGACCCCGCAATGGAGCTATTCTCGGTCGAGATAGTATATGACTGCAGTACTCCTTGGCGCTGCCTTGTTTCTTGTCCTGTTAGGGACGGGGTTTGGCTTTCTGTTTGCTAGACTTCTTGCTCGCGACCGCGTAACGCCCCTGCCTGATGATTGGGAAGATATTTTTTCACCAGCACGGTACAAAGCAATGGAGCGGTTGCTGGAAGAAGTCGACTACCGTTATCTCAGCACTCAGCCCGGTTTTGGGCGCCAGCTCGAGAACCAGCTTCGCGATCGAAGAATCCATATTTTTCGCAATTATGTAAACTGCCTCGCTCATGATTTCACCAGGATCTGTACCGCCATCAGAAAATTGATGGTGGAGTCGGAAATAGACCGGCCCGATCTTGCGGGTCTGTTGATGAAGCAGCATTTCACGTTCTCGCTGACCATACTGTTTATTGAGTTCAAGCTGGTGCTGTACAGCCTGGGCATGGGCAGCGTCGACGGGCGCGACCTGGTGCGAGCCCTGGACAATATGTGCGCGCAGCTTCGGGCGCTCTCCGCCGTGGTCGAACCCCTACCTACCGCTTCCTGATTTCACGCCGCCCCGCCAGGATGTCGTTCAACGCCACCCCCGCCAGTTGGTTGTTCCATAGCATGCGAGACGACCGCTCCGGTTCGGAGCTCGTGACGACGCCTGCTCTACAGTGCAGTATCATGATTACCTTGTATGAAGCTCAGCACATTTCTGTTTGTCGTTTCGCTCGCTGCGCCGGCGGTGTGGGCGCAAGGTCTCGAGTACGTCAAGGCGCATTACACCAAGAGCGAGTTCCAGATTCCTGTGCGCGATGGCCAGAAGCTGTTCACTTCGGTGTATACGCCCAAGGACACCGAGAAACAGTACCCCATCATGCTGATGCGCACGCCCTACAGCGTCGGGCCGTACGGCGTGGACAATTACAAGACCAATCTCGGGCCGTCAGAGATTTTCAGCAAGGACGGCTACATTTTCGTTTATCAGGATGTCCGCGGGCGCTGGATGTCGGAAGGCGAGTACGCGAATATGCGGCCGCACAACCCCGTGAAGCGCGGGCCCAGCGACATCGACGAGAGCACCGATACCTGGGACACCATCGATTGGCTGGTCAAACGCATTCCCAACAATAACGGGCGTGTGGGTATGTGGGGCATCTCATATCCAGGGTTTTATGTCGCTGCCGGAATGATCGACGCGCATCCCGCTCTCAAGGCGGCGTCACCGCAGGCGCCTATCGCGGACTGGTTCATCGGAGACGATTTCCACCACAATGGTGCGCTCTACCTGCCCCATGCTTTCGGTTTTTTTTCGCGATTTGGACACCCGCGGCCCGAGCCAATTGAGGAGGCGCCACCGCGCGCCGCGGCTACCAAAAATCCGAACAGCTACGACTTTTTCATGCGGCTGGGACCGCTTTCAAATGTGGATGAAAAAGTTTTCAAAGGGGACGTAGCCTTCTGGAATGAGCTGATGCGCCACCCGAACTATGACGAGTTCTGGCAGGCGCGGAATCTGCGCCCCCATCTGAAAAATATCCACCCGGCTGTGATGACCGTAGGCGGCCGGTTCGATGCCGAAGACCTGTTCGGCGCGCTGAACACTTATGCGTCGGTCGAAAAGCAGAGTCCAAGCACATACAACATTCTGGTGATGGGCCCCTGGTACCACGGGGGCTGGGCCGGCTCGGATGGAGCAGCATTGGGCAACGTGCAGTTCGGCTCGAAGACCGCGGTCTTCTATCGCGAGAACATTGAATTTCCGTTTTTCAGGTACTACTTAAAACTGGAAGGCGATCTCGATTTGCCAGAAGCCTACGTTTTCGAAACCGGGACCAACCAGTGGCGCCGCTACGATGCCTGGCCACCCAAAGAGGCGCAACCGAAGTCGCTTTTCTTCCGCGCACACGGAAAACTTTCCTTCGATCGGCCGGAAGAGGAAACGGCATTTGACGAGTACGTGAGCGATCCGGCTCGTCCGGTGCCGTACATCGGCGAAACTTCGTTCAACATGACTCGCGAGCATATGGTGGAAGATCAGCGCTTCGCGGCCACGCGTCCCGATGTGCTGGTCTATGAAACCGAGCCTCTTACCGAGGACGTCACTGTAGCGGGACCGATTTCACCGCACCTTTTTGTTTCGACCACCGGAACGGATTCGGACTGGGCTGTGAAGTTGATCGACGTGTATCCGGACAATTACCCGAATCCCGATCCCAATCCGGCACACGTACAGATGGGCGGTTACCAGCAGCTGTTACGCGGGGAGCTGATGCGCGGCAGATTCCGGCACAGTTACTCGAAACCGGAAGCATCTGTGCCGGGCAAGATGGAAAAAATCGACTACGTGATGCCAGGCGTCAACCACGCGTTCCGCCGCGGCCACCGCGTCATGATACAGGTGCAAAGCAGTTGGTTTCCGCTGGCTGACCGCAACCCGCAAAAGTTCGTGGACATCTACCAGGCCAAAGCCGATGATTTCCAAAAAGCCACCGAGCGCGTCTACCGCTCGCGTACGGCTCCATCGGCGGTGGAAGTGGATGTGATTCAGTAGCGGTCCCAGCGGTCTCCGGCTAGAATTCCTGGCAGTCTGCTGGCAGGTATCGCAGAGCCATTACCGTGATGTCATCGGCTTGAGCAGCGCCGGCCGAGAAACCCTGCACTGCACCGATCACGTCCCGGACGATCTGACGCACCGGGCGCGCTTTCACCTGCTCCAGCACCCCAGACAGGCGCTCTTCGGAAAAATAGCGGCCGCCGTCGTCGTCGGCTTCGGTCACGCCGTCGGTGTAAAGAAAAATCCCGTCTCCCGGGCAGAGGCGAATCGCCCCAGTCTCGTATCGGGTCTGATCGAACGCGCCCACCAGCGTGCCTCCGCAACACTCCAGCAGGGTCACCCCGCCGTTCCGTGACAGCATGTAGGGAGGATTGTGGCCACCGGCACTGTAATTGACCTCGCCGGTGCGCGTGTCGAGAATGCCGTAGAAAATGGTCACGAACATCGCCGCCTCGCTCTGCCGCTTCAGCAGCGTGTTGGCGTATTCGAGGCATTCGCCCGGCGGCATTCCCTGCATCGCGGTCGCCCGCAGCAGCGTCCGGCAGACGGCCATGAAGATCGCAGCCGGCACTCCCTTTCCGGAAACATCTCCGATCACAAAGCCCAGCCGGTCCTCGTCGAGGAGGAAGAAGTCGTAGAAATCGCCGCCGACCGAGCGGGCCGCCATCATCTCCGCGTAGATCTCGAAATCCTTTCTTCCAGGAAAAGGCGGGAACGTTCGCGGAAGCATCGACTGCTGGATGCGGGTGGCGATGCCCAACTCGTTTTGCAGCGCCATCAATTCATCCTGTGCTCTCTGGCCCTCCTTCCTCACGTGCAGTTCCTGGATCGTCTTCTGGATGGTCAGCTCGCAATCCTGGAAATCGATAGGCTTGATCAGAAAGTCATATGCGCCGCGGTTCATCGCCATTCGAATGTTCCGCATGTCGCCGTACGCGGACACGATCACGATCTTTAGCAGCCGGTTCAGCTCGCTCAGCCGCGACAGCAGCGTCAGCCCGTCCATCACCGGCATGTTGATATCGGTCATGACAATGTCGATTTGCGGGTCGCGCCGGATTGCTTCCAGCGCCTGCAGGCCATCGCAGGCGAACAGGAAAGAGTACTTGTTTTCCTTGATCTGCTTACGGAACTTCTGACGGATCAGCATCTCGACGTCTTGCTCGTCGTCGACGACGAGGATCTTCACCGCTGTATCGCTCACGTTGCGGCCCCCTGCTCCTCGCCCCTCGGAAGAATCACGCGGAACTCCGCGAAGCTCCCCTCCTCTGATTCCACCAGGATCTCTCCGTGGTGTTCCCGCACCACGACGTCGTAGCTGATCGACAACCCCAGCCCCGTGCCCGCGCCGGCCGGCTTGGTGGTGAAAAACGGAGTGAATATCTTCTTCCGAGTTGCCTTGGCAACGCCATTGCCGTTGTCACGGATCGACACCTCCACCCGCGCCCCGGCGTTCCGCGTGCACACTCGCACCGTCGGCTTAAATCCCTCGCCGGCGGTTTTCCCCTTCTGGTGCACGGCATAGAACGCGTTGTTGGCAATGTTAAGAAAAACCCGGTTGATGTCCTGCGGCACGACGCTGACCAGCCCGACCGACGGGTCGTACTCGGATTCGATCGTGGCGGAAAACGAGGCATCCTGCGCGCGCAGGCCGTGGTAGGCGAGATTGATATTGTCCGCCACCAGCGCGTTGAAGTCGGTCATCTCCCTCTCTCCCGGCTGGCTGCGCGAGTGCAGGAGCATGCTGTGCACAATGCTGTCCGCGCGCTTTCCGTGGTCCCGGATCTTCGCCGCGTTCTGTTCCAAGTCCGCCAGGATGTCTTCCACGCCCCCGGCGGCCGCCGGATCGAGACTCTGTCGCAGCTCCCGCACCAGTTCTACCGAAAGTTCGGCGAAGTTCGTCACGAAATTGAGCGGGTTGCGGATCTCGTGGGCGATGCCCGCCGTCAACGTCCCGAGCGACGCCAGCTTCTCCTGTACTACCAGTTGGTCACGCAGCCTCTTTTTTTCCACCGACGCGCCGATGCGCGCCCGAAGCAGCACGGGGTCGAACGGCTTGCCCAGGTAGTCCTCCGCGCCCATCTCGATACAGCGCACGACGCTCTGGATTTCATCTAGAGCCGAAATCATAATTACCGGAATGTCACGGAGCGCCGGCTCCGCCTTCATCCGCTTCAGCACCTCGAAGCCGTCGAGCGCGGGCATCACGATGTCCAGCAGTACGAGGTCGAAGCCACCTTGCCGAACCGTTTCAAGTGCTCGCAGCCCGTTCTCCGCCACCGCGATGTGATAACCCTGGCGCTGCAAGTGGCGACGCAGCACTTCGCGATTGTCCTCGTTGTCGTCCACAACCAGGAGGCGGCCCATACCCGCCACTGCGGCTGTCTCCAGTCCTTCCACCACCGCCGCACTCCGATCCTCGGCCGCCGTTTCCTCCTCACTGGAGCTCGCTCCGGCCTCTCCGGCTAATGCGAGCAACCGTCCGGCCGCGGCGCGGATTCTCTCAAGGTCGCTCACAGATTCTCCTGGCGCTTGTCCCAACAGGGCGGCGCTCTGTTCAAGGATCTTCGACACCGGCCCCGCTACTCTCTCCCGCAAAGATTCCCGATCGCTCACGTCCCCGCCGATGACAGCCACCAGCTCTGTCGCCGCGGCCCGAATCTCGCTCAGCCGTGCCAGGAACTTCTCGTTCCTCTGCAGACCAGCATCCTCCATCAGCATCTCGGCGTAGCCGAGGATGTGGTTCAGCGGCGTCCGCAGCTCGTGCCGCAGTTTCCTCAGTGTGTCGCCGTTCTCGGACTTCATGGAGTGGCCGGTACCTGCCCTCTTCCCAGCAGCCTTTCAATTTTTTCCAGCAGACGCGCAAACTCGATCGGCTTGGTGTCGTAATCATCGCAGCCCGCCTCAATCGCCTTGTCACGGTCGCCCGCCATCGCGTGCGCGGTTAGGGCAATGACCGGGATGGCCTTCGTTTCCGGCGCCGCTTTGAGCTGCTGCGTCGCTTGCCAACCGTCCAGCACCGGCAGGCTCATGTCCATGAGGATGAGGTCGGGCAGGTTCTTCCGGGCCGCTTCCATGCACTCCTCGCCGTTCATGGCCAGGGCCACTTTGTAGCCGCGCCGCTCCAGCCGCCGCGATAGCATGTCGCGGTTCCATTCGTTATCTTCCACCACCAATATCCAAGCCATCGCGCTCCTCCGCTCCGTTATCGAACCGCTGCCACCAACTCGCGCAGCTCTCGCAGCAACTCCTGCCGGCTTTGGGCCCCCTTCTGCACGATCTGCTCCACGCCCCCGCTCAGCCTGCGGTGATCTTCTTCGGTGAGGTCTTTCGCCGTGATAACCACTACGGGGATTCGACGCCATTCCTGCCGCTTTCGCAACTCCTCGACAAATTGAAAACCATCCATTTGTGGCATCATCAAGTCCAGCAGGACCAATCCTGGCCGGCGCTCGACGACGCGCTCCAACGCCATCTGTCCATTGTCCGCCTCGACGACGGTGCAGCCCTCCTTCTCCAACGTCCGTTTCAAGATCTCTCGCAATGGTTTATCGTCTTCCACGAGCAAGACGGGCAAGGCCTTGCGATGTTTTCTCAGCACCGCCAGCAGGCGCTCACGCTCAATCGGCTTGGTCAGGTACTCGGAGGCGCCCAGCGCGTAACCCATGCTCTTGTTGTCCAGAATCGTCAGCAGGATCACCGGCGTATCCATTACTTCTTTGTCCGACTTCAGTGCTGTCAGCACGCTCCAGCCGTCCATGCCTGGCATCATCACATCGAGCGTGATCGCGTCGGGACGCGCTTCCTTGGCGAGCCGCAGGCCCTCTTCGCCGCTAGCTGCCAACACGACCTGATAGCCCTCCTTGCCGAGGAAGTTCTGCATCAGTTCACGAACCACGGGATCGTCGTCGATCACCAGCACCGTTCTGGCGGCGACCGCCACGGGTCCGGCCACTGCCGCTTTCGTCTCGCTCTTGACTTCACCGATCCTATCCGGCAGCCGGATGGTGAACGTCGTCCGCTGGCCCGCCTCGCTTTCCGCGGTCACCGAGCCGCCCATCATCTCGCAGAATCGCTTCGTGATCGTAAGCCCCAGCCCGGTGCCGCCGTACTTGCTCGTAATCGCGGCGTCAGCCTGTGTGAAGGACTCGAACACGCGCTCGATCTGCTCCTGCGTCATACCGATCCCGGTATCGCTCACGCGGAAAATCACACAATCGCGATCGTCTTCCTTCCCGCGGCCGGCCTCCAGGGTGATCGTCCCCTGGCTCGTGAATTTCGAAGCGTTGCTGAGCAGGTTGAACAGGCACTGGCGCACCTTGGTCAGGTCGGCATGCATCGTCCCCGCGTCGGGCGCGCAGTGGACTTCAAGAGTATTGGAGTTTTTTCCCACCAGCGCCTGGATGGTCGTGGCCACGTCCTCGACCAGCGCCGCGACGTCGAACGTCTCCAGGTACAGGTCCATCTTGCCCGCCTCGATCTTCGAGAGGTCGAGAATGTCGTTGATCAGCCCGAGCAGGTGCCGGCCTGCCGCATTGATTTTCTGCAGGTCGGGGATGAATCCCTTCTGTCCGACGTCTCCGGCTTCCTCACTAAGCATCTCGCTGTAACCAATGATCGCGTTCATCGGAGTGCGCAGCTCGTGGCTCATCTGGGCGAGGAAGCGGCTCTTGGCGCGGTTGGCCCCTTCGGCTGCATCCCGGGCCTGGCGCAACTCTTCGTGGCGCCGCTCCAATTCCTGATTGGCGTGCATGAGTTGGGTGTGGGCCGTATCCAGGCGCTCGCTCATATCGTTGAACGCTCGCGTCACGTCGCCCAACTCGTCCCGGTTCTGCATGGGGATACACCGTGCTCCGAACTGGCCGCTGCCGATCAGCGCCGCTCCCTCTCTGAGCTCCCGCAGCCCACGCCCTAGGTAACGAGATGTCCACCATGCCACCCCGACTGCCACGATCGCCGACACCAGGAAAATCAGGATCGTGATGCGTGCCGTGAGCGCCGCCACGTTATAGAAGTTGGTACTGGCGTCCGCCACGCGCTTCGTCTCATCGCGCTGTATCCCGGGCAGGAGCACTTCCAGCACCTTCCGGCTGGCGGGCTCGGCCCGAAGCACCAACTCCTCGATGGCCTTGGACTCGCGGACCCCAAAGTTCTCATAGAACACTCGCCAAGAAGTGCTCAACTCGCGGAAGGCCTTCTCGAACGCCTCCACCTGCCTCCGCGCGGGCGAGTCGGACATCTCGCGCAGCCGGGCAATGTCGCTGCCGATCCTGGCCAACCGCTGGTTGAAGTCCGCGATGTCGCCTTCGCCGCCCCGAGCTCCTTCCCGCGGCAACTGGCTCAGCAGCGTCACCTGCTTCTGCATGCTGCTCAAATCTTCACGAATCGACGAGATCAGCACTTGGCGCACGCTGGCCCGTCGGAGCTCTTCCACAGTCTCCATGCGCCTTTCGTTGCTCCGGAAAAAGACTACCAGGTTCAGGCCGAACAACACCAAAACCAGCAGAAACGATAGGGTGAGTCGCCGGCGAATGGTCATGGCCACCCCGCTAGTGCAGCGGATATCCTTTGTCGCCCGGCAGACGTCCGTCGATCCGTAGCACCTTCAGCCCCTTCGGCACCTGGTTGGCATCCACGAAGGCCACTGCTCCGGGGATGGAGCCCACCAGCTCGGTCGCCGCCTCGTTGGAATAAACGATCTTCGGTCCGGTGGGCGCCTCCGCCCGGAACACCTTCTCGATCCAATAGCGCCGGAACTCGGTCTCGCTCATCCGGTAAACTGTCTTCAAGATCACCTCGCGCTCGCGCGCCGCCGGCGCCCTCATCAGCAGGGTCACCCGCACGCCAGCGGTCCAGAACTGGCGATCGCCGAGAAGCAGTTGGCGCACTTCGCCGAAACTTAAATTGTCCACAGGTAGTTCCATGCGCACCACCACCGCGACGTTACCCGCTTTGGAATCCTCTGTCGCCGGCGGCAGTGCTGCGAGCGCGAAGATGGTTGCGGCCCCGATCATGAAGGTTCTTCCCACTGCACGCCCGGCCTTTAGTAGCAGATGCATAAGCTCTCGCGGCCGCGCCTTTAGAACGTAAACGAAAGCTGCGTCGTCACGCCGTTGAACCCGCTCAGCCTGCGACGGTCAGTACGGTCGTACTGCACCTTAAACGCTGCGAACTCGCTGACGTCATAGCGGATCCCTAGCGATGGCCCGTACCGTAGCCCGACGCCCGGAAAGAGCGGGTCGCTGTCCGGTACGTTCACATACTGGTAACGAAAATAGGGCCGCACCGCTCCGAAGCGCCGCGACACCTGGGTGTAGAAGCCCGGAGAGTGGATCACCCGAGTGGTCTCGCCGATTGCGTTTCGAATGAAAACGGCCTCATTGAGGAACTCGAAAAGCGACGCCTGATACACCGCGTAAGCCGCCAGAATGGTTTGCCCCACCTTCGGCATGCCTTCGGGCGTCAGCCGGTCCCGATACACCGAAAAGCCCGCCCGGAATGCGCGCAGCCACTCGGGCCGCGCCATAATCCCGAAATTCACCGCTTTGCCGTTATTCTCGTCATGGACGTTCTGGACCCCTTCTGGCCGCGACGGCGAGGCGCGGCCGTTGCCTATCTCAGCCACATAGCGCAGCCCCAGCTTGCCCGAGGGAATCCGCCCGTTGACCGAGATCCCCACGTTGTGGACGGGCAGGATTCCACCTCTATCCTCAAACTCGAAAAGAAATGGGCGCCCGGTGGCCGTCTGTAACCAGGTGCTGTGATGGTAGGCAGTATTGTACCAGCCGATATCCGTATGATAGCGGCCGAAGCTGACATTGAAGTAGTCGCTCGGCGTGTATTGCAGCAGGAGCCTCTCCAGGTCTATCCCCACCGCGTTGTGATCGTCGGCCTCAACCACCGCCTCGGCGAGGACGCTCAGCCGGTCCGACAGTCTCGACGTGATGAACAGGTTGAACTGCCCCAAGCTGAAGGAATGGGTTTCGCCGCGCAGGTCGCTGGCGTGATACTGCACGTCGGAGAATCCGCGAAACTGCATGCCTGCAAATCCTGCCGACGGCCCCGGCATGGCGTCGGGCATGGTCTGGGATGGCGCCGGCCGGGCCGGTTCGGGCGCCGGTTGTGCTGCAGTCGCCGGCGCCGAAACCGCCTGGGCAGGCGCGGAAGCCGATGCGGCGCGCTGCGCCTTCAATTCGCGCACCTCCGCCTCCAGTTGCTTCACGCGCTCGATCAACTGCTGAACGATTTCGTGGTCAGGGTTCAACACCGCGGCTCGCTGCTGGCCAGCGACGATCCGCCCTAAGAGGCAAGTCAACAAAAGCCCCAGCCGCATACCGCACCTCCTGAGTGCTCCCAGCACAAGCAATATTACACCGATGCCCTTATCCTGTGAATATGCAAATGGGTTTTCAAGGCATTGCTGCGACTGGTGCCACGCGCCGTTCCCGGTCAAGGCTTTGGCCCAATTGCGCCATCAAGTGTTGGTACAGCCGATGATTTGTTTGAAAATATTGGAGGCGCGGGTCGGAATCGAACCGGCTCTGTCTATTGAAAACGGGCAAGTTGCTGATTTCACGAAAGGCAGAATTGGCACAAATGGCATGATCGGCGATTCTAGTGCACGTGTATTGCACGCGGCAATCCTAATCGGTGCGATTCTCTCGCGAGTGTTGTCGTTAAAGCCCCGATCCAAAATCCTTCCACGAGGATTTAGAGACCTACCGCAAACGCCTCAGCATACGAGTTGTACCTGCTCACAGGTGAGTGCTGAGCCGAAAGGGAATCGTTTCGGCACAGCTGACCAGGCTCTACGCCTCCAAGCTTCCTCCAACCCGACTTCGGGGGAGTGATGCAGCAAAACTGGCACAATTACACTCCCGACGGTCGTTAGAGCGAGCTTCTTACGCAGGATCTGCCATCGGGGCGCGACGCGGTTCTCGCGAGGATACGCAGCCGCATGCCCTATTCGTATCTCAACGCCACCATCGGATCCACGCGCGAGGCGCGTCGTGCCGGCAGATAGCCGGCGAACACCGCAACCACCACCAACACTAACGTCGCTACAGAAATGGTGAACGGATCGGTTGGCTTCAACCCGAACAGTTGATTGCGAATCAGGCGCGTCAAGGCCAAGGCCGCCGGCAGGCCGATGATGAGTCCAATCGCGACCAGCACCATCGTCTCCCGCAACACCTGCCGGAGCACATCGCGACGCTGCGCGCCCAGCGCCATGCGGATTCCGATCTCGCCTGTCCGGCGCGCCACCGTGTACGACATCACTCCATACAAGCCGATCGATGCCAGCAGCATGGCCATAGCTCCGAGACAAGCGGTCAGCTTGGCGAACAGGCGGTCCTGGATCAAGTACGAGTCGATCTGCTGGACCTGCGTCCTGACGTTGTAGAGCGGCAGATTGCGGTCTACGGAAGCTACGGCGTGGCGCACAGTCGGGATGATCGATGCCGGGTCATTTACCGTGCGCACCTCGAAGATCATGCGACCGATTCCTGACTGCAAGTACGGCTCGTAGACGGTCGGCTGAACTTCTTCCCGCAGATTGGGATACTTGGCGTCTTTGGCCACGCCCACGATCTCGCAATCCTTGTTGTTCCAGGCAACAAGTCTTCCCAGCGGCGATTGGTTTGAAAAGTACCGGCGGGCCAGAGCTTCGTTAATCACCAATACCTTTGGCGCCGTCTCGTTATCGTGACTGGTCAAGCCACGGCCTAACAGTATGGGAATTCCCATGGTTTCGAAAAATGCCGGTCCAACACGATTCCCGTATGCCGCCATTTCTTCACCTGGACGGTTCGCGTAGCCAGGAACCGAGATGCCGCTTCGCGACGAGCCATCCCCGATCAGCGAGTGCCGCGATAAGCTGGCGGAACGGACGCCGGGCAGCGCCTCGACACTGTCCTGAATCCGGCTGTAAAGACTGCCGAGCTGCTCATTCTTGTATCCGCTGAGCGATCCATCGATACCGAAAAGCAGTAGGTTTTCGCGATTGAATCCGATGTCGATAGAGTTCAGCTTTTGCAGGCTGCGCACGAACAAACCGGCGGCGATCAACAGCAGCAGAGAGACAGCGACCTGCGCAGCGACCAGCGCCTTACTTAAGCTCCAACGGGATCGCCCGGAGCCGCCTTTGACGCTTCCGGCGCTACCTTTTAACACCGGGCTGACGTCGATCCGGGTGGATCGCAGCGCTGGCGCAAGACCGAACAAGACGCCGGTCAGGAGAGAAATCACCGCGCAGAAAGCCAGAATATGAGCGTCGGGCCGGACATCAAGCTGTAATGGCGTTTCTCCCGGCGACATCAGCGCCAGCAACAGCTTCCCACTTCGGAACGCCAGTGCCAAACCCAGCGCTCCACCCAAACTCGCCAGCAGCACGCTTTCGGTCAGCGATTGGCGGACCAGCCGCAGCTGTCCGGCGCCCAGCGCCAGACGAACGGCGGTCTCCCTCTGCCGTGCGGTGGCTCGTGCCAACAGCAGATTGGCGACATTGGCACACGCAATCAGCAGCACCAACCCCACAACCGACATCAAGATCAGCGCCGGCTGCGAGAACTCGGACCGCAAGCCATCCAGTCCCCTGCTTCCCGGGTTTATCTGGATGGAAGCCATACTCTCGGGAGCTAGAGGAGAAGACAAGCCAGCCGTTATGCTTTGCCGAAAGATCACATCCAACGCAGCGCGCGCCTGCTGCTCGCTGACTCCGGGTTTCAGCCGACCCCAGGGCTGCACCCACCAATCGCTCGCCGCGCCGAGCAGCGATTTTTTCTCTCCTCCCCACTGCGGCGCGATTCTTGGCTGCAGCGAGACTGGAATCCAGATGTCGGGGTAGTCGCCCGGCGATACGCCAAAGAACTCTCGCGGTGTTACACCAATCACAAGGACGGGTACGCTATTCACCTCCACTCTTTTTCCAACCGCCGCCGGATCCATGCCGAATCTGCGGTTCCAGTATCTAAAGCTGATCACAGCGACTGGTTCAGCGTCGGGCCGATCGTCCTGATCCGTGAACGTTCGGCCCTCGACAGCCTGCACTCCCAAGCCCGAAAAGTAATTGCCAGAAACAAGATGGCCGCTGGCAATTTCGGCGTACCCGTCGACGGTCAGATGGGCCTGCTCGAGATCGGCAAAGACAAAGAGATCCGACAGAACCTGGTTTTGTGCGCGCAATTGCCGGAAGGCCGGATAAGAAATCGACGAGGCCGTAATCGGACCACCCCGCGGGCCCCAGGTGTTGCCGCTGTGCGAAATCCGGGGCCATGTCTTCGCTCTCCAGTCGATAACTACGAGCTGTTCCGGGTGCTTCACCGGGAGCATCTTGAGCATCACCGCATTGACCAAACTGAAGATCGCCGTGGTTGCTCCAATGCCCAGCGCCAGCGAGAGCACCGCCACCATGGTGAAGCCGCGACTGCGGCGCATCATGCGGAACCCGTAACGAAGGTCCTGCACTAAATCGTTCACGAAGTTTAAGCGGCGCATGTCGCGGCACTCCTCCTTGCGCTGTTCGGGCCCATCCATGTCGCGCATTGCGGCGTGCCGCGCCTCCTCGGGGTCCAGACCTCGCGCGATGTATTGTTCGGTCTTCTGCTCGACGTGAAACTGGAATTCCTCTTCCAGTTCTCCTTCGACCCGCCGGCGCTGCAACAGCGACCGCAAGCGGAGCGGCAAGGTGTAGAACCACCGTTGCGTCCACATATCTAGGCCTTCTCCAACGCCACCACGTTTGAAATGGCAACAGAGAGCCGGCCCCAATTGGCCGCTTCCTTTTCCAGATGCTTACGGCCCAGCCGGGTAAGCGAATAGTATTTCGCGCGCCGGTTATTCTCACTGGGCTTCCACTTGGCGGTAATCCAACCCTGTTGCTCCAGCTTGTGCAATGCGGGGTAAAGCGATCCGTCGCTAACCTGCAGCACCTCGCCCGAAACCAGCTTCAGGCGCCGGCTGATGGACCAGCCGTTCAATGGCTCCAGGGCCAAAATCTTCAATAGCAGCAGGTTCAAGGTGCCTTGAACCAAATCATTGGGTTTGCTCACTGTTGGTTTCCCTCGGTTACCGAGATCAGAGTATAAAATATTTCCCCTCGGTAAGCAAGAGGACAGCTAGCTAGCTAGTTGATTACCAGTTTCGCTCCAAAATAACTGGTGAAAGACAACGCCACGCGTAGCTGTCCCCAAACGGGGATGTAGGAAGTGTGTGTCGAAGGGGTCTTCGAACGCTCGTCCGCAGACGGCTGCTTGCATTCGCTTTTCCTTGGCTTCAAATGGGTGTGCCGAAAGCACAACCTTTTGGTTCCAGCGCTTCGATCCGCGTGCGCTCAAAAAACCGGCAACGCCTCTAATCCTGCCTGCCGCGCACTTCTTCGACTACTTGCTTCACCGCGCCGACTACGACTTCTGGTACCTCAAACGGCATGGCGTGGGACGCGTTCTCCACGATTACCTGCCGCCCCCTTGTCGATAGCCGCGCAAGCTTTGGCTGTAACTCATACTTCCAGACATCCTGATATGCCGCGACCTCTTTGGCGAACTGTAGCGGCGCCGGATGGGCTTTCCCTGCGGTCAACACGATCAAAGGCTTATTCCCAAGCCCGCCTGATTCATGGGCTAGGCGATCGTTCACAACTGAGCCTCCGCTGCTGACGCCCGCCGCAACCGCTTCCGGGCGACGCTGAAGATGCGAGAGAATGTCGCTCTGCTCGTGGCTCCAACCCGGTCCCGGCGAGGTTACTTCGTCTTTGGAGTGCATCAGCCTTAGCACGCCGGTCTCGGCCAGCATCCGCGCGATCAGATCGTTCGGATACCACAACCAACGTGGAATGCGTCTCCCTCGCCCCCACGGGCCAACGCGCTCGCCCTCTTCTTCATGCGCTGCGTCCACTAACACCACCCCGGCGACTTCGTCCGGATATAACCCGTGGTACACCCGAACGTCGTGTCCACCGGCCGAATATCCGACTAGAACATAGGGCGGCGCGATTCCGGACGCTTGCAGTAGAGCGTGCAGATCCTTCGCGTTTGCTTGAGAGGTGCGCGGGTATGGCCCTAGATCGCTCCACCCTACACCTGCCCGGTCCCACCAGCAAACGCGGGTGAACTGCGCGATTTGGGCTGGATGACCGCCCACTCGTAGCCTGGCTGGTTTGCGGCACTGTTGAGAACGACTGTGGGCCCACTCTCGCCCAAGCAGTTGATGTTGAGCGATCGTCCATCGATGTCTACGGAGCGGCCGATTTGCGGAAATCGCTCCCGATCTTGCCATCTTCCCAGTTGCTCACAAGCGATGCCGACAAGCAGAGCAGTGCAAAATATGGCGGCCACGCTCGTCAGAATGATTTTGATCAATCGTCTTGCGCCGTACTGCATACGGAACCTCTCGGCGATAGTACCTCAGCCGCCGGCTTGGTGGAAATCTTTAAGGATGGCGAACGCGGGCTGAAACTGCTGTTCTAACTTTATAAGCCTGGTTTGGGATACACAGAATCGTGCGGTGGCCGACGGCAGAACGCGTGGATCGAAAGGTTGTGATTTTGGCACGCACGCTTATAGCCGTCGAAAGGTAATGCAAAAGGAGCAGTTTGCGAGCGGGCTTTCGCCGCCCCTTTTGGCACACTTCCTACATCCCCGTATCTCGGGCCTTGAGCGAA
>QHXW01000526.1 GCA_003223115.1 Acidobacteriota bacterium | reverse complement strand
CAATGTCATTCACCCGCGTCACTGGCACGATTAGCTCCATGGCGAGTCGGTTCGCCGTAAGGCCAAGTGGTTTCAGGAAATCCTCGCGCAGTGTTTCACCCGGATGAATTGGAGGCATAGTCTTCTTTTTTTTCGGCATGGGTTCAACCCTCAGTGGTAATCGACGATCTCAACGTCGCTCGCATCAGAATCGACCCATCGGAAACAGATCCGCCATTGATCATTGATCCGAATGCTGTGCTGACCCTTTCTGTCACCGGCGAGGGCCTCCAGGCGATTTCCCGGAATGGCTCCTAAATCCACGAGCGCCGCCGCCGCATGGAGTTGGTCAAGTTTCCGCTTCGCCACTCGAGCGATACCTTGGTGTTTCCGGCTGAACTCACGCCGGAAGACTCTTTCGGTCTCCCTGTCACAGAACGACCGAATCACGACTCCAGAATACTACTGCGTCACGTTAAACGCAACGCAGGCGGGTGATTCTGGACCTTTCGATTTGATTTCCAGCGAAATGAGAGTGAGTCTATTCCTGTTGCTCATATAGGAGACGTTCCTGTGTGGGTTGCGCCGAGGATGAATTGGCAAAGATTTGTTTGTTAAGCCCGTGTATGTGATGTGGGCGCTTGTCACATAGAGATCGAATAGTCACAGCTTGAGTAAGCTCTCGCGGCGATTCGTTTTGCTCTTTTCTTGCTGAGTTCTTTCGATTTCCGTGATCGTCTTCCCGCGCGTCGATGCTAAGCGCTGGTCAAACCGCCCGCGTCCTTATGTTGATCTCCGAAACCAGTGTCCGGTGGACCGGACACTTATCGGCGATCTCGAGCAACCTGGAACGCTGTTCCCCGGTTAAAGTTCCTTCGAACTGAATATCCCGCTCGATCCGGTCGAGCATGCCCTCCCTGGTTTCGCATTCTTCGCAGTCTACGGCATATATTCTGGAGTGTCGAAGCCGGATCGTCACGCCCGCGAGCGGCCAGCCCTTCCGCCGCGCGTACATCGCGACCGTCATAGACGTGCACGCGCCCAGGGAGGCCAGCAGAAGATCGTAGGGCCCCGGTCCGGTGTCTGTCCCTCCATCAGCCACCGGCTCATCCGCCGTGAATCGGTGCAGCCCGGCGAAAACCTCCTGTGCGAATCCGGCGGCGCTGCCACGGACCACCACGCTCGATCTGTCAACCCACTCCGGCATGCTGCTTGTGTACCGCTGAGACTTGCTCATAGGTTCCCTCCTGCTTACGGTTTCAACAGCGACATCCCGTAGTTAACGGGAATGGCAAAATTTGATCCACCAAACTCACGCACCATCGCAAAGTTAATTCCTATCACCTTGCCCTCGTTGTTGAACAGCGGACCGCCAGAGCCGCCCGTAGTGCGCAGGTACTGCCGAAAGAAAGGCGGGTTTGGCAGCGACCGTGCCGCTCAATCGATAGGGAAGACCCGAAGGGATCGGCCCGAGACCATCATGCTCCTCGCGTCCGACAAGGCGTCGTTCGTCACGGGTGCGCGTACCTCGTCGACGACGGCGAGAGGGCCCGGTGATGTTTCCTCAGGGGTATTGATTTCGTTCCTTTGCCAGTAGCTTCCAGAATCGTCGCCCGATCGTTCGTCAAAGCCTCCCCTGCTGAATGAGGCTCGTTTGTATGGCCGAGATACGCGCCTGGGCTTCCTGCAACGCGCCGCTGTTTGTATGCACGGAGTGGAAGCCTAAGACAAGGTCGTAGTCATGCGGGACGGCCGAGCCCAGGACGAACTCTGCATCGGATTGGGCCTCGAAGTCGATTACGGCGCCCGATGGTGTGAAAGCCACTAGTCGCTCCGTTGTAGTTGTTCTTGAGCGGAGTAATCTGCGATTTGGTGTAAGTTGGCACCGTGCGACGTGGAGAGTAGAGTGTCTCAGCCACATCATCGTCGATACGAAGAGCTCTGTTCAGAAGCCACTGCTTCGCGGAAGAGTTCATATTCCGACGCACGCCCAGACGGGTGAGCGTATCGTGCGGCAGGAGGGACCCGGCACCCGCGAGCGCTGCCACCGCCCCAGCTCCAGACAGCAGAACGTCGCGCCGGGTGCGGCGACGCAACACGTGAGGAGCCAGCTCGAATTTTGGAAGTGGCCGCTCTCCGAAGAAGCCTAGAGCCTTATTGTTCATTAGCCGTGACCTCCCGCCGCTCTACTCTCGCCGACCAGCCTACGATCATGCCGCGGAAGGTATCCCACCCGTCAGCGAAAACCAGAATCACATGCGGTACGACGAAGAGGATAAAGACCCACATGAGCCAAAAATGCCAAACGCGCGCCGCATCGAACCCACCAAAGATCGCCGCCAACGAATGGAACTGCATGGGCTTGTGAATCGCCCAGCCCGTAGCTACCGAAAGGAACCCAGCGATCGGAACAGAGAAATATGCCGCGCGCTGGAGCGCGTTGTACTTAGTGTTGAAACTGGGATGCGGCCATCGGCGGCGCGTGAGTTTGGCCAACGGAAATCCTATGTAGTACCGAAACATCCTGAGCGCATCCCGCAGATCGGTGCGGCGGGGCAGTAATCCGCGCCAGCCTCCTCCCATGACCAAGCCCACAAGGTACACTGTGCCGTTCAGCATGAATGCGTACGTGCACAGCCAATGGAGGCGCAAAGCGAGAGCCAACATACCCGGCCCGAGGCTCATATGGTTATAGATCCAATCCGGCGGGGTGTTGTAGCGGTGCAGGCCGGGCACATGGGCGCATATCCAGATTCCAATATCCGCGGCCACATCGAAGTTTCCGGTATTCGGATCCGGCTTGTGTTGATAGATCGGCGAACTCCAGTAAATAGAAATGCAGCTCAAAATGAGGCCGAGAACGATCGGCACATTCAGCCAGTGACTCCAGCGCACCAGGAGATGATGCCTCTTGGCCACGAGCACGCCCGGCTGCTCCAGTAGCGTGCTCGTGGAGATCGCTTCCTTAACTGGAGTTGTGGAGCGGCCCATTTCCCGGAGCCCTACTGCGCGTTGCCAGCGGATGCGGCCACGACTTGAAAGATCTTGTTCGTGGTCAGCGTTCCGACCGGCAGCTTCTCGGTCACTGCATAGACGGTATCGCCGGAGCCCACGTTCACTTTTTCTTTTGCAACTAGCGTAACCGGGACACCGGCAGGTACCGAAATCGTCTGCGAGCCGTCCTGATATCGAATCACCAGAGTGCTGTTGCCGCCCTGCTGTACCGTGCCGTTCGTCATGCGTGAATGCAAAACGGCAGGGTTAGCGACGGAGCCGTTTGTCATTCTGCTGTGAGTCGTTGCGCCTGGCGCATCCAGCAGAACACTACCTTCCGCCGCCCCGCGCAGTTCCTTGGGGAAGATTATGATCTGCTTTGCCAGCTCTGTGCCGTCCGCTTGCTGCTCGGATGCCACGCCGACATAAGAGGTTGAGGTGACATGGCTCAAATCCGACGGTCTCTGCTTGTAGGTTGCGAAGGGCTGCGTGACGGTAACGTGGACGACGCCTGAAGGCGTCGCAACGTCGAGCGAACTGCCGGTAAACGACTGGACCTTGCCCAGAACTCCGGAAAGCGGCGGAGCTGGCTGCGCCTGGGCCCAGGCGATGTTTGGAATTACCCGCGCGAGCATAGCCGCGTAAGACAACGTCGTGAATTTCATGTGAGTTCTCCTTACTTTTGGGCACTGCCCATACCGATCCGTTCGGGAGGAAGCCTAGGCAACTTCCTTCCGCAGATTGCCGGTCTTCTCGCCCAGGAAGCTCAGCAGTCCGGCGTTCACTTCTTCCGCGTGCGTCCAAGTGATAGCGTGCGGTCCATCTTTCACGATCAACTGGCGCGCTCCTTAGATGAGCTTCGCTGTGGGCAGTCCTGTAGCTGTGATGGGAAGGATGCGGTCGGCATCCCCTTGAATCACCAGCATGGGCACGTCGATGCTAGCCAGGTCCGCGCGGAAGTCTTCATGCCACGCGGGGGCGCACGCGAAGCTGGCGCCAGCGGAGGCGCTGGCCGCGATGTTCCAACTGGCCTGGACGACTTGTTCGCTGACACGCTTTCCCGGGAATCGTCAACGACCTGTTCAGTTGGGTACGCACGTCGGTGTTTTTAGAAACTTTGAAAGAAACCAGTGAAGAAGGCATACCGGTCGGCAGCTACGGCCTTCTGGATCCCGGCAAACACGCTGCCATCCACGCCCTCCGGGTTGTCCGCCGTCTTTAGCAGGTACGGCGGCACACCGGAAATAATCACGGCTTTGCGCACACCCTTGGAGCCGTATTTTCCGAAGTAGCGTGCGACTTCGCCCCCTCCCATGGAGAAGCCGACCAAGATGAAATCTCGCAGTTTAAGCTGGGCGACCAGCTTGTGAAGGTCTTCTGCAAACGTGTCGTAGTTGTAGCCTACGGTTGGCTGGCTCGACTTGCCGAAGCCTCTGCGGTCGTAGGTGATGACCCCACGCGTGGCGCATCTTCGGAGCAGGTTTCCGACGCGCAAGGCGCTTCATAGCCCGGAAAATCCTGGCGATACCCTGTCGGGCTAATTCCACAGAGATCACGAAAGACCTGCGCAAAGTGCTGCTGGGTCTTGATGCTCGAACGTGCCCGGACGCTACTCAAACAGGCGCCGCTGATCGACGCCCATAATGACCTGCCCTCGATGTTTCTCGAATTGAACGGCGGGGACCTGACGAAGTTCGACTTGAGCAAGGTGCAGACGGCTTTGTGCGCGGATGTACCAAGACTCCGGGAGGGCGGGGTTGGAGCGCAGTATTGGTCGGTGTATGTGGATTCAGGAACGCAGCGAACGCATGTGTCTCTGCACGAGGCGATGCGCGAGTTCGACGTGGCCCTGCGGTTTATCCAGGGGTACCCGCAATACTTCGAGCAGGCCCGGACAGCGGATGATATAGAGCGGATTCATCGTGCTGGACGGATCGCATGTCTGCTGGGGGTAGAGGGCGGGCACATGATCGAGAATTCGCCAGCCGTGCTGCGCGTGTTTCAGCAGCTGGGCGCGCGGTATCTGACGCTGACGCATTGGGACAACGTCGATTGGGCGGACGCAGCCACGGACCGGCCGGATCACAACGGGTTGACCGGATTTGGGAAGAGTCTGGTGAAGGAGCTAAACCGAGTGGGCATGTTCGTCGACCTGTCGCACGTCAGCGCGGAGACGATGCGGGACGCTTTGGCTGTGACGGCGGCGCCTGTGATCTTCTCGCATTCGAATGCGTATGCCATCGATGCGCATCCTCGCGGAGTGCCGGATGATGTGCTGCGAATGATGCCGGCCAACGGCGGTGTGGTGCACGTGAACTTCATCAAGGATTTCGTCGCGCCGCAGAGCCCGGCCTGGTCGGAGAAACGGACGGCTGCGTTGCGCGCAATCCATGGGCGCCTGCACACCGATGCCGAGGTGACCAAGGCGATTTCCGCATGGGAGAACGCGAACCAGGCGCCGCACGGCACGATCAGTGAGGTGGCGGACCACATCGATCACATTCGCAAGGTGGCTGGCATCGACCATATTGGGATTGGAGGAGACTTCTACCAGGGAACGCCGGATTCGATAGTCGAGGGGTTGGGCGACGTGCCGCGCTATCCATATCTGTTTGCGGAACTTCTCCGGCGCGGATATTCAGATGAGGATGTGCTGAAGATTGCCGGGCAGAATCATCTGCGGGCGATGCGGCGGATGGAAAAGGTGGCGACGGACTTGCAGCGTGCCGAGTCGCCGCTGATCGAGCCGGTCAAGTAAGGGCCAGCAGAATTCCAGAAGCAAACAACGAAACCGCGGCGCAGTACCGGCGATTCGCCGTCGACTCTCCAGTTCGACGCGTCGGTCCATCATTTTGCCGGACTATCCGAGTGCAACTTGATGGTGAGCTGCAGCGCCTGGTCGGGATTGACGTACTGATTCACCAAGAAGCGTTTGCCATCCGGCGCGATGTGGGAGTCCAGGGGCCAAGAACGGGTAGTCGGCTCTACTCATCAGCGGATAGTGCTGCCATCCGCGAGCGGTTCAACTCCGGAGTCGCGGTGCATCCGGAAATTGGCTGGGTCTCTTTCGGGATAGAACCTGCAAGACGGCGTAGCGTTTACGAATCCATGTTGACGGTTTGTCCAAACCGCGGAAATGATCGTCGTCGGATTGGAAATAGGAAATCGGCGAGTCGCAGAACAACTTCCGATCTGACGAACACCCTAACCACACGCTGATAATCTAAAATGGAGAGCAATTCAAAACGCGACGTGGAGCAATAATCATGCAAGAGACAGCCGACCAATATCGACAACGGATGTTCAGCTATCTTAACGGCGGCGACCCTCTGAAACTGCAGGCTGCGGCGCCGGCCAAGCTTGCAAGGCTTCTGAAGGCGGTCAGTCCGGCAGGAGCACGGAAGCGCCCAGCGCCCGGGAAATGGTCGGTCGCGGAGATTGTGGCGCACATCGCGGATACGGAGCTTGTCGGGGGCTACCGCATCCGCGCTATCCTTGGAGCGCCGGGTAGCCAGATCATCGGTTTTGACCAGGACGGCTGGGTAACTGCGCTGCACTACGAGAAGCGGAACCTGCGGAAATCGTTCGAGCAGTACCGCGCGCTACGCGAGGCCAATCTCGCGCTGCTCAGGACCCTCACGCCTGAGCAGTGGAAACAGCACGGCATACACAATGAGCGAGGTGCGGAAACCGTCGAAACGATCGTCCGCATGTTCGCAGGACACGACCTCAATCATTTCCAACAGATTGAGCGCATTCTGGCCGCCAAGAAGAAGTAAGCATTACGAGTCTTTTGGCACATCCGTTACTGCTGGTTGCGCCAGTTAACTGGTGTTATCGGCCGCTATCTGCGATTCAAAGGCTGGCTGAGAGCTGATTAGCATGTAGCAGGCGATTCGACGAAGGCGGGGTTGACTAAACGGTTATGTCTTCCATTTGAGCTGGGCAGGGCTCGTCGCGATCACGCCCGTCCAGCCGGAAACGTACTTCGATCGTAATCGCCACAGTAATAGGTTTGCCGTCTTTCCTTCCAGGCCTAAACCTCCATTGCTTCACAGGCTCCACCGCACTCTCATCGAGACCCATCCCTAAAGACCGCGTTACTTTGACGAAGTTTGCCCGGCCATCGGGTGTGATCTTGACGTACAGGACGACCGTGCCCGCGATTCTCGCGCGCCCCGCATCCTTGGTGTCTCGGGGTGCGCATTTACTGATCACAATCGGGGGATGGACATGTAACAGATGGCTGCGCTTGAATTGCCAGCGCGCCAAAGACGAAAGAGAGGGCGATACGATTCATGGCTTAAGTCTACACCGAGGAATGTCGTGGCGTGGGAAGCGTACTGGTCGACTCTGAGTGGACGTCGGGCACTCGGAAACAATCGCGAATGAAGACGGCGTTATTTGCCATTATCGCCCTCTATTTCGTCAGAAGGTTTGCCGTCGAAGTGGAACCGTTCCGGACTCAGTTCAGCCAGCTCAGTCCGGGATCAGCCCATGTTGGTATACGCTTGTACCGGAAGCGTCCATGGTCGATCAAGATCTGAAGGCAGAACTCGAGTCGCGTAATTCAGTGATGAGCACACGCAATCACGGGCTGAAGGGGTTTCTCTCCATTTATGCGCTTTTGCCGTTTCTCCTTTCGGGAAATGTCTATGCGCAATCAGAGAAGCCGGCAGCGTATGCGCAGTCTGCCGCGGATAAGAATACGGTGGAAATGAGTTGCCGAACGGATCGCGGCGTGTCAAGGTGGAGGACTTTTTGATCTCCGCTCCTCAGCCTGATATAATTTTTCGCCATTATGAAAATCGCGGAGAAGAGGTTGGCTTGCGTGTGCCTCGGCGTCTGCCTGGGCCTGGTCCTTGGCGTTGCCACCGGGCTGGCACAAACGCCGAAACGGGTCAATAAGGCGATCGAGCTGCTGGGACAGGAGCAGCCCATTTACTATACGGGCAGTCACGAGGGCATGGGCGGGTCGGGCGGCGCCTTTGAGGCGGGCGTCAAAATGGCGCAAACCTGGGCCGATTACATCAATTACGACATGGAGCACGCGCCTTATGACATCACCGCGCTGTCCGAGTTCATGCGCGGGCTGGTGAAAGGCGGCCCGACCAAGAGCGGACATCGCACCCCGGCCGTGATCGTGACGCTGCCCACCGATGGCACCGACGAGGTCAGCATGCGCGCGAATGCCTGGATGGTGAAACAGGTGCTGGCCACGGGCATCCACGGCATTCTGCTGTGCCATGCGGATTCGCCCGGCGCAGTGAAGGCCTTTGTGGAAGCGGCGCGTTTTCCGAATCAACGGCTCGCCGTGGGCGAAGGGCTCGATGAGGGACGGCGCGGCGTTCACGGCGTCACCACCGCCGCCAGGATTTGGGGAATCTCGCAGCAGGAATATGTGCAGAAAGCCGATGTCTGGCCGCTCAACCCCAACGGCGAAATCATGCTGGGCCTCAAGATCGAAGACAAGCGGGCGCTCAGCAACGTGGAGGAAAGCCTGAAGGTTCCGGGGATCGCCTTCGCCGAGTGGGGTCCTGGCGACATGTCGCTGTCGCTTGGTTTCCCCTTTGCCCAAGTGGAGGGTCCCAACGCGCCGGAGCCGCTCCGGCAGGCGCGGGCCAGAGTTCTGGCCGCTTGCAAGGCTCACAAAATTTGCTTCCTGAATACGGTCCGCCCCAACACGGTGGTTTCTGCGATTCAGGAAGGGGTGATGATCGGATCGGGCGGCGAGCAGGCGGCGGAGGCCGGCCGCAAGTACACCAAGCGCGGCATGCCCTGGTAAGGTGTTAGCAAAGGAGGGAGTATGTCGAAGCTTTGCTATGGGGCGCTGGTCATCTGCATCACAATTGCGGCCGTGCCGCTAGGCGCGCAGAACTTTGGAGAGATCACGGGAACCGTCACGGATGCTACGGGAGCCGTGGTCTCGGGAGCTGCCGTAACCGTCACGAGCGCCACCACCAACCAGGTTCGCCGGGCGGTCACCAACGAGACGGGCAATTATTCGGTGCCGTTCCTGGTTCCCGGCGTCTACGACCTCCGGGCCGAAAGCTCGGGGTTCAAAGTGGCCGTGCGCAAGGGTGTGGGCATCGAAGTCGCCGCGGTGGCGCGGATTGATTTCAACCTGGAAGTCGGCGAGGTCAGCCAGCAGGTGGAGGTCAGCGGCGGCGCGCCGCTGCTCGCGACCGAAAACACGGCGTTGGGCACCGTGATCGAGAACCGGCGGATCGTGGATCTACCGCTCAACGGGCGGAATTACCTGCAACTGGTCACGCTGAGTCCGAACGTGACGACGGAGGGCGGCGCGGGCGGGTCCTACAGCCTGGGAGGTCTGCGGGCGCAAACCTCGCTTTCGATCGCCGGGCAGCGCCTGGAGTTCAACCGCTACACGCTCGACGGCATAGAAAACACGGATCCGAACTGGAACTCCTGGATCATCGGACCATCGGTGGACGCGCTGCAGGAGTTCAAGGTGCAGACCGGCGTCTACTCGGCGGAGTTCGGCCGGGGATCGTCGCAGATCAACGTGACCACCAAGGCCGGCAGCAACGAATACCATGGCGCCGCTTTCGAATTTCTGCGCAACTCGAGCCTGGACGCGCGGCAGTGGCTGCAATCGCAGGGGAACAAGAATCCGTTCCGGCGCAACCAGTTCGGCTTCACGCTGGGGGGACCGGTCACGATCCCCAAGGTCCTCAGCGGTCACGACAAGCTGTTCTTCATGTCGAACCTGGAGGAGCTGCGGGACCGGCTGACCACGCAGGTCAGCGCGTCGGTGGCTCCGGATGTCATGCGCAACGGCGACTTCTCGGCCGCGGGGCGCAACATCTTCGATCCGCTGACGCGGACTTATAACGAGCCGGGCATCGCCGTCTCCGCCACGCAGTTTCCGGGGAATGTGATTCCCCAGTCGCGCCTGGATCCGGTGGCGCAGCGGATGCTGCGGTTCTTCCCGTCCCCGAACCAGCCCGGCACCAGCCTGGTTCGCAATTTCCTGCGCAACGCTTCGCAACCCACCGACTCGACGCAGTTCAACCAGCGCGTCGACTGGCTCCAGAACAACAAGTCGACCTGGTTCGGCCGGTTCAGTTGGGCCGACGACTTCCAGCAGGCGGCAGCGTCGTTTCTGACCGACACGATGCACGTGGCCAGCGTCGCCCGCCAGGCGATGATCTCGAACACCAGGATTTTGAGCACGTCCACGGTCAACGAGGCGCGGTTTGCCTGGAACCAGTTCAACAACGACCTGAGCGGATATTTCGCCAACACGGAGGATATTCAGGGATCGCTGGGCATCAATGGCTTGTTCGCGCCCAGCCCGCTGGGATTCGGGGTTCCGGCCATCGGCCTGCGGCAAGGCATCAGCAGCTTCGGCGGGGTTACGCCGTGGATCGCGCGCGATGACACGTTCCAGTTCATGGACAACGTCTCGATCGTGCGGGGCCGGCACTCGCTCAAGTTTGGCGGCGAGATTCGCCGCGACCGGTACAACGAGTTCGGCAACTCGAAGATTACCGGCGAGTTCATTTTCGACGCCCAGGCCACATTCGATCCCACGAACCGCAACGCCACCGGTTTCGCCTTCGCGGACTACATGCTGGGACTGCCGGCGCAGTCGGCGCGCAGCATCGCCATGGCCGACACGATGCTGCGCCGGAGCGGTTACTACGCCTACGTTCAGGATGACTGGAAGATCACGCCAAGGCTGACTCTGAATTTGGGGGTGCGTTACGAAAATGCGCGCCCATGGCATGACAAGTACCGGGGCATCATGAATGCGCAGCTTTTCGGTCCGGGCGTGGACGCCAACGGCATCATCGCCAATTCGAAGTCACCGATTTTTACCCGCCCCGGAAATGGCGATTTCTATCAAGGCCTGAACTTCCATTTTGCGGACGGGCAGGCGGTGCAGAGCGGCGACCAGTACATGGGGCACTCGCTGGTGAATCCCGATAACAACAACTTTGCGCCGCGAGTGGGCTTGTCATACAGCCCGAGCAACCGCTGGACGATTCGGACGGGAGGCGGAGTCTTTTACGTGCAGGACACCGCCAACCCGACGTTCGATATGGGGCGCAACCAGGCCGGCCGCGACCTGTACATCGCCAGCAACGAGCAGCGCAGCGCGGTTCTGAGCGATCCCTGGGCGCTGGAGCGCGCGAACGCCAGGTGCACGGGATGGAGCGGGCCCTGCCTGGTCAGGCCGCAGGTGCTCGGCTACATTCAGGGCAGCCGCACGCCTTACGTGGACCAGTGGATGCTGAATATCCAGCGCGAGCTGACCGGCAATCTGGTGCTGGAGGCCGGCTATCTGGGAAACGAAGGTCACAAACTCGGCCGGTTCCGGCTCTACAATCAACCGGTCGTCAAGAGCGGGGCCAGCGACACGCGAACCGTCGCCCAACGAACGCCGTGGCCTGCCTGGGGCCGCATTCAGGAGGTGGACGCCAACGGCAACTCAAACTACCACGCGCTCAGCGCCAAACTGACGCAGCGGTTCAGCAAAGGCCTGACGTACCTGATCGGGTTCACGTGGTCGAAAGCGATTGACGGAGGCAGCGCCATCCGCACCAACAGCGGCGATACGCTCTGGCCGACGAACAGCTACGATCTGCGGAGGGAGCGCGGGCTGTCGCAATTCGACGTGCGCCGGCGGTTCGTGGCGTCATACGTCTATGAGCTGCCGTTTGGGAAGGGCAAGCCCTGGGCCAGCCAGGGCGTGGTCGGCCAGATCGTGGGCGGCTGGCAGCTCGGCGGAATTCTTACGTTTGCCGACGGCACGCCGATCAACGTGGCGCAGCTTGGCGATACCGCCGGTCTGAACACGCTGGGCAACCAGCCGGATGCGACGGGCGTCAGTTCCTTCCCGGCATCGCAGACCCCGCAGCAGTTCTGGAACATCGCCGCGTTTAATTTCTCGAGCCCGGACCTGAGCTGGCGGCCGGGCACGATGGGCCGGAATACGCTGTTCAATCCGGGGACACGCAACGCAGATCTGTCGCTGAGCCGGAACGTGCGGATTCACGAGAGCCACCAGTTGCAGATCCGGTTCGAGGCGTTCAACGCCACCAATCACCCCAACTGGAACGCGCCCAGCTCGGATGCGCGCAGCCCCTCGAACTTCGGCGTGATTACTTCGGCGAAAACGATGCGGGACCTGCAGTTCGCTCTGAAGTATTCGTTCTGAAAGGGAGAACCGATGCGCCGTTTTATCTTCGCAGCGGGACTGGTTGTGATGTCGGCCGGTCTGGCAGCTGCCCAGGGCCGGCCGAACACTCTGACCGGGAAGGAGTCGCGAGAAGGCTGGAAGCTCCTGTTTGACGGCAAGAGCCTGAACGGATGGGAGCCCCACGCGGGAGCCGAAGATTGGAAAGTCGAGGATGGGGTGATCGTCTGCGCGGCGACGGGGCCGAGCTGGCTGGGCACTTCGACATCGTTTTCCGATTATGTCCTGGAGCTGCAGTTTCGCGGCTCGGCGAAAGTGAACAGCGGCGTGTTCCTCCGGTCGCAGAAAGAAGGGCAGCCGCACATCACCGGTTACGAGCTGCAAATCTGGGATTATCAACCGGCCGGTTACAACACGGGCAGCCTGGTGGGATCGGTGAAGGCATCGCCGACGAAGATCATTGCGAACGATTGGAACAGCTACAAGGTCACGGCCGAGGGCGATCACTTTCTGGTGATCCTCAACGGCAAGACCTTGCTGGATGCCCACGATTCGAAGCATGCTTCCGGCGTCATCGGTTTCCAGTGCCAGAAAAATAATCCGATTGCGTTCCGCAACATCAAGTTGCTGCCCATCCGGAAGTGATCGCAGGGTCATCCCGAGCGGCCAGAATCGCGTTGGCGGCGATGTGCTGCCTGTTTTGCGCCACGATTCTGGTGTGGCTTCGCCTGAACCGCTCACCGTCTAACTGGGATGACGCCTGGTACCTGACGAACAGCCTGTGTCCTGTACGATGCGCTGACCGGCGGAGGTGTAGCTAGCTAGCCTAGTTCTGAGCCAGGATAGGGCAATGAACGAATCAGCACCGCGTGGACGATGCTGAACATCAGAGTATTCGCGTCGATGCCCAATGCGAGAGACACCACCGCTACTGCGGTGAATCCGGGGGTCTTGAGGAGCAACCGTACGGCATAGCGCATCTTGACGGAAGAAGTATATCAAGGCGCAGATTAGACAATCCTAGAATTACGTCCTGGTCTTCTGAAATCGGTCCTGTCTCCACTTGGCGGTATCGTCGGCGGTCGTAGAAAGTGTCGCCGGCCAGAAAGTCCCCGGATAGGGGGTTCTCGCAAATAGCGTCAGAACTGGCCATGCGCGCGACAACTGACTAGATCCCGGACTTCGCGGGCCTCGGGCTCCACTTCTACGGTTTGCGCGTTTCCCGTCAAATTGACGCCGAAGCGGCTTTACTTCCGGATGGCGCGTGACCCAGGCAGTCATTTGGATCTTCCCCAAGCGCACTGAGGCATGTCATGCGCCACTTGAGGCTATCGAGCCCACCTCGGCCGAGGTTGCCTGTGCCCCGACCTAAATGTCCCTTGAGACGTATATACTGTCCGGAGTATACTACGAGACATGGAATCTGCGTTCGAAGTCATTGCCGAGCCGAACCGCCGCGCGATATTGAGCCTGCTGCTCTCGTCGCAACATTCGGTTGGAGAGATCGAGCGTCAGCTTCGCATGCCGCAGCCGACCGTGTCCAAACACCTGCGAGTGCTGCGCGACGCCGGCTTCGTGGAATCCACCGTGGACGCCCAGCGCCGTGTCTACCGGCTAAAGCCTGTACCACTTCAGGAGGTGGATGCCTGGCTGGCTCAGTTTCGCCGGTTCTGGTCCGCTCACGTGGATGCTCTCGAACGGCACCTCGACCGCATGGATCAACCCACGCCAACGAAAAGGAAGACGAGGAGAAGACGATGACCGATCGCGAAGAGTACTCGCCGGGTCTGGCCACGGGGGCACAGGTACGAAAGGAAGGAGAAAAGTGGACGCTTATTCTCGTCAGAGAGCTGCGCCATTCGCCGGAAAGAGTCTGGCAGGCGCTGACCGACCCGGCGCATGTGCGCGAGTGGGCGCCCTTTGAGGTCGATGGGAACCTGGGCACCGTTGGAACGGTGAAGCTCACCTGGGTGGGAACGCCCACGCCGATCGAAACAAAAGTGACGCGGGCCGATGCTCCCAGGATGCTTGAGTACGGCGACAACCGCTGGGAGCTCGAAGCGATTGGTGGCGGCACGCGCCTGACGCTGTGGTCCAAGATCGATCGCCGGTTCGTCGCGTGGGGCGCCGCCGGGTGGCACATTGCTTTCGACGTTTTGGATCGGCTCCTGAGCGGAGCTCCCATCGGCCGCATCGCCGGCGCGGAGGCCATGAAGTTTGACGGCTGGCAGCGGCTGGTCGCGGAGTACGCCAAGCAGTTCGGGGCGGAAGCGCCCGACTCGCCTTCTAAGGCGGCTCACCAGTCGTGAATCGAGGAGGATCCATGACAAAGAGAAATAAAATTATCTATTGGGTTTCGACTCTCTGGCTTGCCTCAGGAATGCTAGCAACTGGAACCTTGCAGTTATTCAAAGCGAAAGCGGAAGGAGCGCTGGCGCCGCCCGGGGTATATGGCATTACGCATTTGGGCTATCCCATCTATTTTTTGACGATACTCGGTGTTTGGAAAATTTTGGGAGTTGTAGCAGTACTCATTCCCAAATTTCCCTTGCTCAAGGAATGGGCGTATGCAGGTTTTTTCTTTGTCATGACGGGAGCGGCATTTTCGCATATCGCGGTGGGCGATCCGATGAAAGAATTGGTTCCCTCATTGTTATTGCTGGTCTTGACTGTGGTCTCGTGGTATTTCAGACCTGCACATAGAAAAATCCCCGCACTACACATAGCCGAGGCCCGCGAAACGGTTATTTAACATTTAGTAGTACAGTAAGAATATGATCGCGACCCTATAAAAGCCCATGCGAATCAGCACTGTGCACAACCCCTTCTGCCATGTTGCCGTGCAGCTCTTTGTGCTTCTGGCCGGCGGTAGCGCTCTCCTCCATACTAACAGCTTTACAGGAGAGACTATAACATAATTCAGGTAGACTCTGCCGACAACAGCAGCAGCGAATCGAAGGGAATCACAGGCGTAAAATGCAGACAACTCAAGCTCAAGCGGGGGGCGAGACTCGACGCGCACAATGTACTCACTCCGCCTCGGGCTGATATGTTATTACTGGTTCATATCTTAGGCTTTTGTATTATTCTCTTTGCCTGGCTCCACCGAATACTTCTCGGGCCCCAAGAACATCACGACGACGGAGCGATACTTGCTCCGGAGACGGGTTTTAGTGAACCCACTGCCATCCCGAAAACGTTTAGGCACCCCCGGATGGCAGCGACGGCACGAGACGGATCGATTCTAGCAAGGAGCTGCGCACCGCGCTTCCACTCCCTGGGATCATCCATAAGCCTGATTAAGGAGTCAACAAGCGCCGAGTCCGTCGGAGCGATAACCGCTACTAATGCATTGAAAGCCTCGTTTCGGATCTGTTCGTCCTCGATTGGGAATCTGCCACTCTTGTCACGCTTGCCATAAAGCATGGCCTTATAGTGTTCTTCGATATCGCGACGGCTTCTAAGCTTGGCAATATTTGGCCTGAACCAAGGCATGTCTTGCCCCGAGGTGGAATTGTAGCAGAGCACAACCCTTGCGCGACTGATAGCGCTCCGAGGGAGAAGTTCGGTCGATTGCCAACGGCCGAGGCGGGTTGGACTCCCGCCATCCGAATGTTGCTTACGTGTTGACTGGATGGCACATCTCGCTTTCCCTGACGAAGCTCGCGCTGACATGTCGCTAACATCGGGCCAGACGAGGTTCTGGATGGGCCTACCATTACGACGGGCGACTTCTGCTTGTTTCCTTGGATGGGAACCTGCGCTTGGCAGCGGCGAGTTTTCTTGGGGGATTCAAGGCGGCGATGACGGCCTTGGGGTTCTTGGCAATCACAGTAAGGAAGGCGCGCGCCGAGGCTTCGGGGGTTCTGCGGCCGCCTTCCCAATGCTTGACCGCATCGAGGCTGAATCCGAACAGGTTGGAAAACCTGGCCTGAGTCAAATTGAGACCCTTACGGATATTCTTGACGTCAACCTGCGAAGGAACGGTGACCTTGTAGCCCTCCTGCTGCCCGGCGAGAAAAGCCTCGACCTCATTAAGCCCCTGCTTTAAGTCCTCAAACATAGCCATGATCTACCTCCCGTATTTGTTAAAGATTGCATCTGCCATTTTCGCCAGTTCGTTGCGTTCCGCCTGCGTCAGATTCTCCTTTTCGTTCTTGGCATAAGCGGCGATCAGAAAAATGGGAAAGCTTTCATTGCGGAGGATATAGACTACCCGCGCCCCGCCGCGCTTTCCCATGCCGCCACGTCCGACCCTGACCTTGCGAAATCCGCCCGTACCCTGAATCACGTCGCCGCATTCAGGATTGGAGGAAACCATTGCCACTATCCCTTCGCGCTCTGCGGCGCTGAAAAGCTTCTCAGCGGCCTTGAGGTAGGTTGGGGTTTCAACAACGGTCTGCATTTCTATTGTGTACTCCAATGGACACCTAAAGTCAAATGCAAAAAGTGTCCATTGGCACCCTTTATTCTAAGGTGCTGTTTTTACGCCTTATTACCAAGTAGAGCACCCCTTCAGGAAGTCAACCCTGTTTAAAACATTTCCCTATAGAATTATTCTATATAGGTTAATACAAAAAGTGATAGAGAGGAGATGCGCTACGGGCTTGCTTGGAAAGGACTTGGAGGGAAACGCCCCGCCGCTATTTGTTCGTTCTCAGTAAACTCCGCTAGCCAGCTCCAGAATCCAGAGGTTATTTGTTTCTGCGTCGGATCGCTCCACGGCGAGCCGTTTTTCATCCGGCGACAAGGCAATCTGTGGATAATATCCGGGCTCGCCAATCGATCCGAGGCGTCTCCCGTCTCGGTCGTGCCAGGCAAGCTGAACTCTACCAGAGTTCCCGACGCGGTAGACCAGAACATCTCGTCGAGCCGCAGAGAACTGTGCTCCAGGGACGAATCCAAATGTGCCCACTTGCTCGGCAACAGTGAAGGGCGCACCTGTAACCTGAAGCGTTTTGGGATCGAAGTTTTGCGCCAGCACGGTTCGCTGGCGGGAATAGATCAGAAATCCGGGCAGCATGTAGGTCACGTTGGATGCGCCACGCATGACCAACTTGGACTGACTGGAATCGAGCGACCCTGAAAAAACGCCGCTTTCACCTGAGTCTATGCTTTGGGCCACGTAGAGGAAGTGCCGGCCATCCGGCAAAAAATGCGGCCACAAGTGACCTGTCTCGCGACGCGATTTGTTGAGCGCCGTTACCGGCTGCGAAGGGCCACCATCTGCTGAAACGCGGAATAAGGGATTTGCATTGTTGCCGAAGAGAATGAGGCCGTCCTGGTTCCAGGTGCCCGTATTGGCGACGCCAGAGGGCAAGTCACAAATGGTCTGCGCCGGCCCGCCTGAAATGTCAATCTTCTTGAGCTTGGCTGAAGCAGCGCCGCTCAAGCCGGTAAAGAAGGCGACGAATCGGCTGTCGGGCGACCAACAGGGCATAGAGGCGTCCTCGGTCCCGGCGAAGCTTTGGGTAGCGAGGGAATCCAAGGAGTGGATCCAAAGAAGACTCGTTCCTTCTGGCGTTCTCCCACTAATGACTATGCGGCGGCCGTCCGGCGACACCACCGGGAAGTCGGCCCCCGATAGGGTCACTTTGTCCGGAATCGGAAACTGGAACCTGATGGCCTCCACTTCACGCGGCCTTTCGCGGAAATGTACGAACGCAAGGATTAGAAAGGCAATGGACGATACAGATGCTGCCAGCAAGGAAAGCAGAACGTCGCGGCGCCTCCGTCGCTCGACTACCGGCTTGGGCATGGCAGCTTGGGATCCGGCTTCCATGAGCCATTTCAGCTCAACCAGAACGTCATGGGCCGTCTGCCAGCGAGCTTCGGGGTCTTTGGCCAGGCAAGTCCGCACCACATGGTCCAGAGCGGGCGGTGCCATGGTTTGCAGCGTTGAAATCGGCTGGGGCTCTCGCTCTAGAATCGCCGCTATCAGACTTGCGTGGCTCTTCCCTTCGAATGCTTTCCGCCCAGTCGCCATTTCGTAGATCACGGCGCCGAGTGCAAAGATGTCCGTGCGCGCATCCGCATCCTTGCCTTCCAATTGTTCCGGTGCCATGTATTGCATCGTCCCGAGAATCGTTCCTTCCCCGGTGAGCGGAGCGGTTTGCGTGGGCACTGACGACATGCCCGCAACCGCTTCCGTTGCCCGCACCTTCGCCAGTCCGAAATCCAGCAGCTTTGCCCCGGCCTTGGTCAGCATGATGTTGCCGGGTTTCAAGTCGCGGTGGGTCACGCCATGGCGGTGTGCGGTATCGAGCGCGTACGTGATGTGGACGGCGTACTGCAAGACCTGATCCGGCGAAAGTGGCCCTTTCTTGAGCCGACGCGCTAGCGTCTCGCCTTCCAGAAACTCCATCACCAGATAATCGACACCGTCCTGCTGGCCGACGTCGTACAGCGGGCAGATGTGCGGATGGCTCAGGCTCGAGATGGCTCGTGCCTCGTGCTCGAAACGTTCGCGAAGCTGAGGATTGCTGGCAAGATGTTCGGGCAGAACCTTGATCGCGACGGTCCGGTCCAGCCGTGTGCCTCGCGCCGGACAACTCGATGCTTCTCGACGGACGCTGCCATCTCCCGCGTGCGAATTAGCGACCACAAACTCGAACGCGTCGCAAGTCTCGAAGGATTCCGGCGCGCCGAATCGGTGGGTTTGCCTTGGCCCTGGAATGGTTGATCCCTCGATGCTTGACGCCAAGCATATAGTTATTATGCTTGACTGTCAAGTATAGAAATCAATGAGGCCATGCCCCGGAGCCTGGTTTCAATGCTTGGGGTCCAGCACGTATATACTCAGATGGAAATGGCTGAAAAGAAACGCACAGACACGGAGCAAAAGAACCCGGCAGCGTCGGCTCTGGGGAAGTTGGGAGGACCGGCGCGGGCCGCCAAACTTTCAGCCAAGAGACGGAGGGAGATTGCGAAGAAGGCCGCGGAGGCGAGGTGGTCAAAGAAGAAAAGCTGAGGTGCTGGCCATCAGGCTGGGTCAAATCACGTAGAAGATGATTTTTTCGGATCTGGTGCAGGCGCTTAACGCAACGGACAGCGTTTTTCTTCGTGCTTTAATTGCGCGATTACTCAGGCACCATCGGAACAAACCTCACGGGCGCCACCGCCCGGCGGTGAATCTCCCCGGTGCCGGATTTGTCGACGACGACCAGTTCCTGCGCGTACACTCTTCCACCGACCGGGGCGACCAGCCTGCCGGGATGGGTGAGCTGGTCGAGGAGTGCTCCGGGAATGTCCGGCGGGGCCGCCGTCAGGAGTATGCGGTCGAAGGGCGCTTCGCCGGGCCAACCCTGGTATCCGTCGCCCTGCCGTGCCGTGACGTTGCCATAACCCATCGCGGCCAGCCGCTCCTTCGCGGGCTTCGCCAGCGCAGCGACGATCTCGATCGAGTAGACGTGCCTCGACAAGCGCGCGAGCACTGCGGTCTGATAACCAGAGCCCGTGCCGATCTCGAGCACCCGGTCAGCCTTTTTCGGCGCCAGCAACTCGGTCATCAACGCGACGATGTAGGGTTGGGAGATGCTCT
>QHXW01000111.1 GCA_003223115.1 Acidobacteriota bacterium | reverse complement strand
CCTGTCTGGAGCGGATGATCCTGTTTGGAGAGGAGTCATTGCGGACCACCATGCACAACTTCGTCGCCCATTATCACACCGAGCGCAATCACCAGGGGTTGGCCAACCGACTCATCAGCCCAGAAGCGGGCCATCTTGGAAACGCAGGCGTGGTCCAGCGGCGCCAGCGCCTGGGCGGCATGCTGAACTACTATTACCGCGCCGCGGCCTGAGTTGTTGAACTTCGGCCGGTGCCACGAAGCGATGGCGGCTTGCAAGTAGATAGATACGCCAATCTTTCGCACATCGAATCATTCGGAATGAGAACGAAAGCCCGAGTGCATTTCTCCGTCTCCCGGCTTTGCTTCGCAGCCCTTCGCTGAACCCGACGATTGGCCCAGCGCGGAGAACGTTCGATTTTCCGGACCTTACGGGACGCGCCGGTTCACTCGCCTGACGAACGCTTTCAGTAAGAAGTGGGAGAACCACTGGGCGGCCGTGTCGCTTTGGTTCGCGTTTTACAACTTTTGCCGCGTCCACAAATCGCTCCGCTGCACGCCCGCGATGGAGGCAAAAATTACGGATCACATCTGGGCGGTGCGCGAACTGCTAGAAGCGGCGTGATTCGGTATTACTTGTGGAGCTTCACTCGAACATTTCCGCGTGGTTCGATCTCACCGGTGTCCGGGTTGTACTTCATTTCGTCAAAGGAGATGGTCAGAGCTTGTTGTTCCTACCACCTCCCTTATTAGCTTCTGAGTAGAACCATATTGTTCAACTGAAATTTCAACGCTATGCCCGGTAACGCGCAGTTCATACCGTTTGTTGTTGGGCTGTCGATCTTGCCCCAGAAGTCGCTATGTCGGACACGTGTTCGGAACGGAAAACGGGGATTCCGGAACTGACAGGCGCTCTTGTGGTAAAAACAAGCTGCCACCTCTCGGGAATCCATCCTCGACCGATGTCTTCAGGACTTGGAGATGTCCGCTATCGCGTTAAAGCCTGATAGGTTGAAGGACTGTCGTTATGGCCAAAGAAAAGTGGCTTCTGATTACCCGAAAAAGTTGTAGCGAAAAGCGTCGCTTCTGCCCAACCGCGATTGTCACTCAATCAGTGCTGCCTTCAGATTCACTATCTTTCGCTCACCCTCAGCGACCTTCATAGCCTCGCCGTACTTCTCGAACGGCTTCAGCGCGTCCGGATCGCGGTGATCGATCTCCGCGCCGGCCGGAAATGCATAAATGTGATACTCGCCAGGAGTGATCCCTAGCTAATCCCTAGCTAGGATCTTGCACGTCCCATCAGCTCGTGTCCGGCATTCGCCGAATAGAGCGGCCTGCCGCTGTCTCGGCGCGTCCGGCGCGACCGGATGTTGGCACCGGGAACTGGCTCGCCTTTGTCGTCTTTCACCGTGCATTCCGCGGCGCCGCCGTTTGGCCTGAGAACGATGTCGAGTGGCGACACCTGCCCTTCGCCGACATGTACTCCTTCCACTAATGCGTCCGTGTCGCCCATGCGAATGGCATGGATGTAGGCGTCGTTCTCCCCGCCCGTCGTTGAGGCGACGACCACATCGTACTCGCCGGGTGCGACCTGCGATATCGTGAACGCACCATCGGCGCCCACTTGCGCCATCCCGCCGCCTTGCGTGTCCCCTGCCTCGCGCGACCCCAGTACCACGATCAATCCCGGTGGCAGCTTCCGGCCCTCCGGCGCGATGACTCGCCCGCTCAGGCTCCGCGGTTGCCCTGAAGTCAACTGAATACCCTCCAGATCCGAGTCACCCACCTCCAGCGTCCGCCGGGCCGACATCCGGTTCAGTTCGTTGAAGCCTCCAGCCTCAACTTGGAGACGATACGTGCCAGGCAATACGTCCGTGAACTCGAACTCCCCATTGGGGTCGCGAATCAGGAAATCATATGTTTGCCCTGGCGGATCACGCTGGCCGATCGGAACCAATGCGACCATCTGGAACAGCGGAGCCGGACTGCTGCCCGAAGGGGCCGTGATGCGGCCACGCACCCGCACACCGTGCGCCCGGACCAACTGCAGGTCGATGCCGGCTAACTCCGCTCCCGCCTCCACCGTCACCACGGCCGCGTGACTGGTGGCCATGCTGCCCGGATAATACACGGTAGGATACGCCTCCCTCCCAGATGTGGCGTCGGCCCTTACAGGCCGCTGCATACGGACTCCATCATGCCGGCCTCTTGGCGTATATGTCGCAGACACCCGGTACTCGCCCGGCGCAATATGAAAAACTCGGTACTCGCCGCGGTCATTCGTAGTAGCGTAACCAGTCCCCGACCGAGCGCTCTTTCTCGCGCGGACGGCTGACAAAACAACGTTCACCCCGGAAATTGGATCGCCGTCGGCATCGAGGATCCGTCCGGAGATCGCGCCTGTGCGCAGCAGCTTCACCTTCACGTCCGAAGTGGTCTGGCCCGCCTGCACCTTGACGGTCTGAGTTTGTCCGCGCGCGATGACGTATCCGTCCCGCTCGACCGCAAGTAAGTAAGTTCCTGGATCCACATCGCGCAGCGTGAACTTGCCGTCCGCGCCGGTGATCTCACCGATCTCTCCAGGAACCTCGGTGCAAGTCCTTGGAAACAAAGAACCGGTCGAATAGAGGTTTCTGCCGCCAGAGACGTTCCCGCTAGGGACCGTCCGTTGCTCATCACGCCGGAGGATTATGACGGCCTTGGCGACGCGGTCGCCCGATTTCTCGTCGATGACGACTCCCGCGACGGATCCAGTCTTGGGAGGCTCCACCTGATTCTCCTGACCTGCGATCGGCGCGGCGGTGCCGAGCAGCGCTGCCGCGGTCAACAGCCGTATGCGCATGACTCAGAGGGCCCTCGAGCTATTATGCAATCGCTGGAATCGCGACGCTACCCCTCCGGCCCACAAAAGGAGCGATAACGAGACAACTAGCGGATAATCGGCAAATGGAGTAAATGAAAGGCCCGCCCGACGACGAACCAGCGACGCTGCGTTTCGGTTCCGCTCCACCACCCGCGGGATGTCACACGAGAATGAAGACAACCCGAGCCCGTTCGGAACCAAAGGGATGTGCATGCCGGACGGTAGACGGGCTTACCACCAACTTCGACGGATGGCCAGTGCGGGGACGGGGCTCCAGCCCGGCGTGATGGAATGGAAGGAAACCCCTTTCCTGGCACGATCCCCTCTTTCCGAGATGGTCGACGACCGATTTCAGGACGGGGCTCTGGACAACCTGGTCATCTCGTCAAGCAGATCGAGTTTTCGGACATTACGCGCCAAGTCAGAAAATCAACCGTAGAGCGAGCTGAATTACCCGGCTGCCTGATCCTCCGAATATCCTTCCGGCTGTCGCAACAGGGAGACCGCCATCGCGGGTGTCTCCGATCGTTGAGCCCGGATTTCCGAGGTTAAAATGGTTGAAAGCGTCGAACCAGTCTGTTCTCAACTGCAGGCGCAACCCTTCTTCCCCCTTGAAGAGAAACATTTTCATGAGGCTCACGTCCCAATTCTCAGAGCCGGGGCCATACACGTTATTCCGGGGCGCGTTGCCGTAGGCCCACTTCTGGGGAGGCGCGAAGGCAGCCGGATTGAACCACGGCACGCCGGAAACCACGTCATGCGAGCCCCCATTCTTGCTGTCATACAGCCCTGTGGCCGAAACCGCGTCCGGCCGCCCGCCCCACCAACCCACAATATTCGAAGGCACGTTGAAAGATAAGGAAAAGGGCGCGCCGGTCACGTAAGTGGTAATACCGGCGAGTTCCCAGCCGCCCAATACGGCGTCGGTCACGCCTTTCCTGTTCAGCCAGCGCCGCTTGGCGCCAAAGGGCAATTCGTAGACGTAATTGAACGCCAGTCTCTGGCGCGGGACGGAGTCTGAGTTGCCGTAATCGCACATGAAGCACCAAGGGTTGTTCAACCCTCCGGCGACCGGCACGTCATCGAGGCTTCTGGTCCAGTTGTACTCAACCTGTAAGCTCAAGCCGCGGGAAAAGCGCTTGATCAGCTCCAGTTGCATCTGGCCGAAGTTCTGGAGGCCGCCGGATGCGTTGTAATTGATGTTAGCCCAGGGTTGGAACGGACGCTGGTTTTGCAGGATGACATTGGGCTGCTGGACCGCCGGTTGGTTGATGTTGAAGGCGTACCAGAACAGGTGCTGAACTTGCGAACCCACATACGACGCGCGCGCACTCCAATCCTGCCCGAATTGCTGCTCGAGGGTCAAGGTCCACTGTTGCTGCCTCGGGTTCCGGTAGTCTCGAGGCGTCTCGTAGACCAAGGGATGGGACGCCGGGGCGCCGCCGCCTGCGGGGAAAGGATTGGCAAAGGTGAGATCCGGACGGTAGCCGTCGGCGGGCGGCGTCCCCGGCAAGTTGGTGGAGAAGGTGGGGCCGATTCGGAAGGGCGGGTTAAAAGTCATCTCGAGGGTTCCCAGCTCCGATCCGATGAAGTTGTAGAACATGCCGTAGCCGCCACGAAGCACGGCCTTTCTGCCGCCGAACGGGCGCCATGCAAACCCAAATCGCGGACCCCAGTTTGTTCTGTTCGGGATGTAGTAATCCCTGGACCAACCAGCCTGCTGCGAGGTCTCAAAGGGGTAGACCGACAACAAACTGGCGTAAGCCGCGGGAGGAGCCGTCGGCGTAGCCGAGTTTTGCAGCAGGACAAGCTTGGAATTCGAAAAGTCGAGAGGGCTGTAGTTTCTGTCGCGCTCCTGCCAGGGGGATTGGTACATATAGCGCAAACCATAGTTGATAGTTAACCGCGGCGTGGCCTGCCAGGTGTCCTGTGCGTACCCCTCCCAGTCACGGCAGGAAAGCAGCGTGCTGTTCACCAGTGTGGCGTAGTTTGTCGAACTCAGGTCACCCAACAAAAAATCAGCGAAGGCAATTCCCTGAGAAGGCGCCAAGCCTGGGACGCCCTTGCCACCCGTCCAGGCGCCAGTGGAACCAAAGGTGCCGTTGTAGGAGCCCAGTTGAATTGTAAGGCGGCCGTCGGATCCGGGAACGCTGAATTTATATCCCGTCTCCAGAATGCCCGCTTTGAACGTGTGGCGCCCGTGGATCTTCGTAAAGTTGTTCGAGAACTCAACGTCATAGGTCGGGAAATCGATGCCTGCGCCCCAATCAGTCAACCCCGTGTATCCACTGAAGGTAACGGTAGGTAAGCCGCCCGTGTTCTGCACCGGCACTGCCGGGACCAGAGTCCACGGCTTGAGATCGAAGTTCTGGCCTTGACGGGCCTGGATGTAATTGCGATAGGCGATACGGAATTCGTTGATGGCCGTGGCTCCGAAGGAGTGGGTCTCGGTAATGCTACCAGCCCAGTCTTTATCCCGGAAGTTGGCATTATTTCCATAATTTGGCGGGGTATTTCCAGCCGCCTGAAACCAGTTATTACTATATGAAAAGCGGAAGAAGCCGTTCACAGTGTCCTTCTCGGATATCTGCCAATCTATGCGCGTTTCCAGATTGCTCTTCGGGAAGCGGTTCCCGACTGCGGCCTGGTAGTTGGGCCCTCCGTTCGGCAGGCCTCCGGCGTTGGTTGACAGATTGGGTAGAGGCAAGTAGGAGAGCAACGCTTTGGCTCGGAGATCAAAGCTGGAAGGATCGATGATATTGCCGGGGTAGGGTGTACCCGACGAGGGGTTATACAATTGCGTGCCTTGGGCATAGAGCGCGGAAAAGTCGCCCTGCCGCATGGCCGCGGAGGGGAATATCAAAGATACGATTGTCGGCGAGACCTGGCGAAAATGAAAATAGTCGGCAAAGAAGAACAGTTTGTTCTTCTTGATCGGACCTCCGATCAGACCGCCGTACTGATCGCGGTCGTAGTCCGGACGCAGTTGTCCACGGGCATTGTTCAGGAACGCGTTCGCGTTCAGATTCTTGTTTTCCAGGTAACCATAGGCTTCGCCGTGGAAACGGTTCGTGCCTTGCTTGAGCACCATGGTGATCCCCGTGGTATTGCGGAACTCGGCATTCAAGGCGCCGCTGGCAATTTTAAACTCCTGCAAGGCATTGGTGGACGGTAGCGTGATCAGGCCGAGGCCGTAGGCGCCGGCCCCCCTGCCGTTGGAAGCGTCTTGTATGCTCACCCCGTTCAAATTCCAATCGTTGCCTCCCCAGTAGCCGCTGCCCGCGATCATCGCGTTACCACCAGTGGTGGCCGCGCCCGGCACTAAGCCGATCAGCGCGTCGATGGATTGGCTCGACTTCGGCAGGTCTCCCATAACCCGGGTGGAAATACTGGAAGAGATCGTTTGCGTGTCCGTATTGATCAGGGCCACCTCGCCCAAAACGGACACGGTCTGCTGCATGGCGCCCAGATCGAGTTTCATGTCCACGCGCACGGTCTGGGAGCTCAACACTCGGATGCCCGTCAGTGCGTGCGTGACGAAACCGGTCTTGCCGACGGTGATATCGTAGATTCCGGGTTGAAGCTGTGGGATGGAGTAGGCGCCGGAAGAATCAGTAGCACCTTCCGTCGCAATCCCCGTTTCGGCATTTTTCGCGGTCACTCTAGCTTCAGGTACCCCCGCGCCGGTGGGATCGTTCACTTGCCCGACAATTGTGCTGGTAATCGTCTGGCCCCAGCCGAAAACGTTCACGAGCACGCTGAACAGCGCCAGACTGGATACGGCTCGCGCACACCACAAAGCGTTGCAAGCCATGTGTCTGCCTCCTGGACGCATCTGCCCTCGCGTCCTACCCCCGAGGCGAATCGGGTATAACGAAGGAACTTATCACCGAAGGTCTTCAGTGTCAATGTTGGCGGTGTGTCGAATGGTGTCGAATGGCCGTATCGAGCAATGCCACTTGTCTTGACCAATCGGTCAGCCGAGCCCGCTGTCCAGACGCTGCATTCGGACGAAACACGCCTCCCGTGGAGCGGCGCTCAGTGATTCTCACCAAGTGAACCTGGCGAACAGTTGCTCCACGTTGAGAATCAGCCGCGAGCCGGGGTCGGCCGTTGACCGATTCAGACGGGCCCAGGGCGATCGATCGCCACAGAAGGCCTGAGTCCAGTGTCCGACAATGGCTTGGATTGTGTCCCTGTGGCGCACTCGGAGAATGCGGTTCCTTGGGCCGGGGCGGACGCTTCGGATTACCGGGACCGAGACAAGCCCCTTGATAAATAATCTATTGCGAGCGGAAGACGATACCCGTGAGTCGCCAAAAGTAGTACAACTGACAGCATGAAGATCATCACTTTCCTCCTGGCGCTTGGTCTTCTGGCAGCCGCCCACGCGCAGAACCAGCCGATTCTCGGCGAAGACACCGTGAAGGTGTCCGACCATGTTTGGGCGATCATGGGCTTTCCGAACATCGGCGTTGTCGTAGGCGGGAACGCAACGCTGGTGGTTGATACCGCCTTGGGTCCCGCAATGGCGCCACGGTCGCGAAGGTGGCGAAAAAACTCGCACCCCAGAACAAGCTGTATTTTATTTAACGACGACGCACTTTCATCCGGAGCATGCAGCGGGCGAGCCTGGCGAGCCAGGCGAGCCAGGCTTTCCGGCCGGCACCATCCTGATCCGTGACAAAGTGCAACAGGACGAAATGGACCAGCACGGCGCGGAAATGGTCAATTTGTTTGCGAGCCGCAACGACCAAACAAAAAGAACTGCTCGCCAACGTAAAACTGCGCCCGGCAGACGAAACCTTCGACAAAGAGCGAACACTGGATCTCGGAGGTGGAGTGAAGGCGCGCCTCCTATGGTTTGGTGGGGCTCATACAAAGGGCGATGAGCTGACCTTTGTCGAGCCTGACAAGACCTTGATCTCGGGCGACGTCGTGCAGAACAAGGTCGTGCCGAACATCTTCCGCGACGGCGGCACCCCCTCAAGCTGGATCGCAGTGCTCGGCCAGGTGGAGAAGCTGGGAGCGCTCCACGTGTTACCGGATCACAGCGCCATAGGAGACGGTTCCCTGATAAGGCAAGAGAAGGCGTTCATAACCTATTTGCGACTCCAGCGCGAAGAGCTGTGCATTGATGTGACAGGCCAGTTCCACCCGATGCTTGTGGCCTTCGCGTTCTGGAAATCGCAAGCCTTCCCTTTTTGCGCCCCCTCGGCCTTCCACGAAGCGTATAACAGCATCACAGGCGCGCCCTTCGTTAAAGCGTAGAGGCACGTCTCACTCACTTGGCCAAAGCAGCCCTAGGATTCGCCGTACTGCTGGGATGATGCTCTAGTGGCGTCATCCGCATAGACTACACGCAAGAGGGCCGGCGACGCCGCCCGGCGTCGCGGACGCGCCAGACAGAGCGCCCGCCTGATACGGGCATCGCGCTAAGCGGCTGATTATAAGCGGGATTTTAAGGCTCCAAGAGTCATGTCTAGACCGAGCGGCTAGTATCAGTTTATGATATATTACGATAGTCCTGATCCGCGAAAGGTTTAGAATTATGCCCTCAAGCTACACAGTTGGTGACCACTTCGAGAACTTCATAAAGGAACAGGTGGAGGGTGGCCGTTACGCGTCGGCGAGCGAGGTCATTCGTGACGGGCTCCGACTCCTAGAAGAGGATCAACAGCGCCGCCAGGCCGTAATCGATGGTCTGCGTGGCGAAATCGAAAAGGGTCGCCGCAGTGGCAAGCCGAAGCCGGCCGCCGAGATCCTTGACCGTCTGGAACAAAAGTACACCAAGATGGCCATAGACCGCCGGAAGTGAATGCGCGCGCACTTCTCGCCTCAGGCCGAAATTGACTTAGAGGAGATCGGCGACTACATCGCGCTCGACAATCCTAGCTAGGCGCGCTGTCTCATTCATTCGAGAAGTACGGCAACACTGCGAGAAGATTGCCGACGGGCCGCATCGCTACGTGGCGCGCCCTGACTTGGGCGACGAGATACGGATCTGCGCACACGGAAACTACCTGATTGTCTTCGAGCCCTTCGACGACGGCGCACTCATACTGCGAGTGCTCAACGGTGCCCGAAACGTGCCCGGAATTTTCGGCAGCTCCTGATGCGTGCAAACCGGACCACCAGCGCCTCAGCAGCGGGACACTCGCGGGCGGCCGGGATACCCACGACGCCCTGGAGCCATCGAACTTCTGCGCCACCAGTCGCCAAAAATGCGTCCTGGGGCTCGCTAATATCCGTCGACCCATCGCCAGCGGATCTTTTCTTATTCTTCGCCCACCCAATTATCGCCGCGACCGCCGCACTGGGCGCTCTACGCCGCACTCAGTAGCACGTAATATCAATAGGTTGCGCTCCTGACGTTTAACTACGAACCAGGAGGTCGGGAGTTCGAATCTCTCCGGGCGCACCAACTGGTTCTGCACCTCTTTCGCGTACCTTCTTCACCCACTACGGCCTCCAAGACATGGTTCTGTTTCTGGATCTCAAAAAACTCAGGCTTTGAGTACGCCTCGCGGCCGCCTGGCTCGCCCTGGGCTAAGTCATGAATTCTGACTACCACGACTCGCTTGGAATCCTTATAGGGAAATGGGTCGAGCAAAGTGTTATGGATCACGCTGAAAATGGCGGTGGTGGATCCGATCCCAAGCGCAAGCGTAAAAATGGCTAATAACGCGAAGCTTCGCGCCTTGTTAAAGCTCCGCACGGCGAAACGAAGGTCATGCCACAGGGAATCTGACATGAACATCTCCAGAAGATCAGATTGCCAGCTAGTCAAGCTAGTCATTCTTCGCGCGGTTCGCTGGCCTGCTATAGATCAGAGTTCTCATTACTGACGTTCGCATATCCGAAATCGTGGCAGGAGATTTGAAGAGTGGCCCATTTTCGACCGTGGCCGCGCCGCCCTAATGGTACCCGGCCTAAGTACTTTAAATACCGGCCAAAGTGTTGGTCCGTGGCTTTCAGCGTAAGCGCCCTATATTCTGAGAGCGCTGCAGTCGAGGTGGTGCAGTAAACTAGCCACCACCTCTATAGATAAGGAGTGACTGATAGGAATTGCAAACAGCACAGCAGGCGGCTGTCGTGAAGCAGCAGGCTTAGACGCCGACGGAGCTGCTTTCTTCTTCGTCTTCTTCTTGTGGGTCTGCTGGGGAAGAGGAGCAACTGGTGTGGGTCGCCGCCGGAGCATCACCAGAACAGCGATCCCCACGAGCGCCGCCGCAGGAAGCACAAACACCAGGTTGGCTGTCACCGAAAGCGCTAGCGCCGCTCCGGCCTCCATCATCCGCCTGGGTGAATCTGAGGGGCGGGAGAGTTCGCCGAGCAAAAGCGCTGTCGCCGCCATCATCAGCGCCAGCGCCATTCCGTATCCGCGCGCCGGCACCATGAAGTCCAGCACTAACGGATTCAAGGTGAGTAACAAAAGAGTTAGGAGCGTGGTGAATCCGTCGCCAAAGGCGGTCTTAGCAAACTGATAGCAAGCAGTAAAGTACAGGGCGGCGCATTTTCAAGATCCTCCCCGGCTCACTTGAGCCATTCGGCAGGCGCAATGAACGCTACCTTCGATGATCGCCCTCATGGTGCCAAGCGGAAGAACATGACCACGATGGTGCGCAATAATGACCGGCTTCGCGGTGGCCGGATTCCGCCACTTCTGATGGCTCCCGGATTGTCCAACCCGCAGGAAGCCATGATGACGAAGGATTCTGATCACCTGGTCTGATGTGAGCCGCGGCGTGCCGCGATCACCCAACCGTCACCTCGACCAGCTTCGCATTTTCTGGCAGTTCGATATCGCCGGGCGCCAGATAGAGTTCGATGGCTTCTCGGATGTTTGCGCGGGCTTCCTCCTCGGTTTCGTCAGCAGACGCGCAGCCCGGGAGTTCGGGGCACACAGCTGAGTAGTCACCCGTCTCCAGATCATGTTCCAGAACAACCCTGAACGTCATAGCAACAGTATATGGCCGCGGCCGACAGCTTTGCGAACAGCTGTCACGGCGACTGGGCGGTGCTGCTGAAACGAATGTAACTTCTGGGAAGCAAGTGTAGAGAGAGCCACAACAAAGTCAACTCAAGATGTTTTGGCCAAACTTGGTGGTTACTAAATGAAAACCAAGGCAGTTGGGCTGGCGGTGAGGGTGACTCACGGGATATTCGGACGCTCATAGTGCAGAGGTGCAGTTCCGGAAGAAGATTGATAAGGCGTTGGACCGATTCCGGGCTCACTACCATTCACGATTGAAACCGCCGTGTAGCGAGTGAATTCTGATGGCTGAATCTAACCAACCCGTGACCCCGAAGCAGGTGAGAGACGTCGTCGCTCTGGGTAGAAAGTGTGCCAAGACTGCCTATCCAAATTCCAAGCGCAAAGGCTGCCCGGACCTTTCGTGAGCCTTCGGTAAGCATGTCTACCGAAAGCTCACGACCTTTCTACCTTACGAGCCATGGCGTATCGAGATCGGCGGCTCAGCCTGACAGACCTTCCGCTCTCGCACGTTGTTAGCTGCTCCCCATGCTTCCAACCGTACCTGCGGTTCGGGCTCCAGGTTACGGTCGCATCTCTGGTTGTGCTCGGCGTCCTGTTCACGGCGAAACTTACTGCCCTCCGCAAGAGGTTGTCCCGTTTGGCCTCATTTTTGGCGCCCAAAACAGTTTAACCCAAAAACGGCGGTTAAGAGCCCGCCATATGAGCGTTCCTCTTCAGCCGCAAATATTTGCAGCAATGGCATTTGTCACCCATTGGGTGAAGTGCGCAGCAGTTGGAACACCAGACAGGTCTCGGACTGGCCGAGAGCGCTCAGCGTCAATTGCCTTTTGTAGGTTTAAGTAGTAGAAGACCTTGTTATCTTATAATGAATTAGGCGATCGCTTAATGAATTAGGCGATCGCTCCTCCCCGCTGGCCGTTTCGGGCCTCTCCGTGGTGGCACACTCTGGAATTTTCTATCCGCATCTCCGGCGAGTTTTTGTATCACAAATTACAGTCGTCGCACTGGAGATCGTTGAAAACTATAGAACTAAGTTTTCTTCTTGACAAGTGAAAGAATGTTAACCTATCCTAACTACCGAGCGAGCGCCTTTGCTCGCTCTCCAGATCATCTGAACTAACTCAAGTTGTCCGCTTAGTCAGTTAGCCAATCATCACCGAGGAGGTTAGAACACAAGGGATAAACAATAGCGCTCAGTAGTAATGAAGGACACCTGGTACCCCCAAATTCTAAAGCGCTTCCGGGGCGAACCGCACCCAGCAAGCGAAGTGTAACTTAACTAACAGAAAGGTATCCCAACAAAAGGAGTTCACATGACGTACGATCCATATCAGATTCATTCCGCTTTGGGCGCGTACCCTGGACTGGCGACCCCGCTTTCATCGCCCTATCTGCCGCTCAATCCGGTAACGGCTTTCAATCCACTAGCGACGGCTTATCCGCTCATGGGCGGCATTATTCCGCAACTGCATCTGGCGCAGATCCTGGCGGCGCGAGCGGCCGTTCCGCAGTTGTTGGCGACATCACCCTGGACCAATGGTTTGACCAACCCGCTGCTCGCCGCGGCTGTGCTTCAGAATCCGCTGCTTGCAGCCACTCTGGAGAATCCGCTACTGAATCCGGCCTTGACCCAAACGCCGTTCGGGGTGCAGTCCTATCCGTTCAGCCCTTTTATCGGTCAGCCGGTCCCACAGCTCGGCCAGATCGCGCCGCAGTTCGGCCAGATCGGGTCACCTCCGTTCAGCCCTTTTACCGGTCAGCCGGTCCCACAGCTCGGCCAGATCGCGCCGCAGTTCGGCCAGATCGGGTCACCCTACGGGCAGATCCTCTCGATGCTCGCTTCGATGCTCGCTCCGCAGAGTTGGGTGGGGCAGGCCGGGTTATATGGAAGTCATCCCCTCAGCCAAGTTCATCCGCTGGTTTCGCAACTGATAGGCCGCGGGTTCCCAGGGGCTGGGATCTTCCCCACGAGTCTCTAGCGGGTGAGGCGCGAAAGCCAGGAACACAGGAGTATGCAGATCGTACTGACCGGGTTTGCATTCATGCCAGGAGGCAGAC
>QHXW01000110.1 GCA_003223115.1 Acidobacteriota bacterium | reverse complement strand
CCCCACTTCCTACGGTATACAGAAAATCGGCTCAAATGTTCAGTACTTTTTTTGGGGTATGGGCAGCGCTAGGCTATCTGCTGGCTGCGGTCACACCGCTCGCGCTGAATCTTTTTCCCGTTCGGATCATGATCATCGGCCTTGCAGTTGGGCTGGTGGAGGTTCTGGTCGCAACTCTTGTTGGAGCGCAGCTCTATCGCGAACAGACCGCCTAGCTTAGCTAAGCTAGGCCACGCCTAGGCCGGGCGCGCGATTCGCCAGTATTCCTCTTCCGCCTGCGACGGCAGCAGCACCCAGAGCGTGTATATTCCCAGCAGCGTTCCGAGCAACGGATTCAATAACGAGATGATCCCCAGGACGATGGCCAGCGTGCGCGCCCACGGACGACGTTCGAGTAATCCGAATCCGGCCAAGAAGCCCGCGATGGCCATGGCAAGCGATACCATCCCCACAAAGGACAAGACCGAGCTGAGAAAACCGCTGGCGGGCCAGCCCCATGGGACGTCGTTAAACCAACTGTAGCCCATCAGCCGCACGAGCCGCGCGCCAAACAGTCGACCGGTTCCCCGCACCAGATGAATCGCAGAAAGTGCAATCCAACAGATGGCCAGCGTCCGTACATGGCCGGTCAGGCGTCCCGCCGGAGACTGCACGTAGGGACCCGGCGTCAACGACCTCCCGCACGCGCCGCAAATCCCCTGGTCCACCCGGACTTGTGCTCCGCAAGACGTGCAATACATGGCTCACCTCCACATTTCCATGACGTTCGAACGCTCTGCCAAAAGCATACGCGGAACGAGACCCATTTGTTCCGTGGCCCACCGGCAGGGCTGCGGTCCGGAACATGTGGACTCTGCACGCGTTTGCTGCGTCTACCGCGACGCGCTTTTATTTTATGCAGCTTTCACGGTCAACCTCACACCGACTCTCCTCTGGAGCACTCGGAGAATCGCGAAGAAGTTGGCGGTGTTGGGATTGCCGCGTGGTCCGAGCATCCGATGGAGGCTCTTGCTGGATTCTGAAGGTCAGCGGCCAATTGCTCGAAGCCGATGGTCGTGTTGATGACATCGCGCAATACCGTTTTTCCCGTCGGCTCGTCGCCACTAAGATAGGCGTTCACCGCTTCCGACAGGAGCGACTTGCGGAATGCGCCATCCGCTGCGCGCGATTGTATACGGTCTCTCGAAACGCTCTTGTCAGCGCCATTTGTCATGCTCCTTCCCACTCTTGCGGTGTCTGTACTCGACCCACGCCCGTTGCGCGGCTGCGATCGCGGCGCCTTGCCGCTTCTTTGCACTTCCGCCCAGCAGAATCACGAGCCCGCGCCGTCCTTGCCGAAGTACACTCGATACCCGGGCCGATGTCTATCTTGAGCTCGTAGACGCTGGCGCCAACGCCTTCGACATTCGAAAAGTTCCCTTGGCCCAGCCGGGTCATTGCAACGGTCACGCGCCGCCACGGCAGCATTCAAGCCGTCGAACCAGCTGCAAACAGCGACCGCGGAAGCATCCAGGAACTCTTGAATCTGGATTTCGTGCACCCTTATAGTAATGGTAATACATACGTTACTATCATGCCGGAAGCAGCAGCTAAAGCTGGTGTTCCTCCTAAAGGCTGAACTGGCGCGTGGCCACAGCCGCAGCAAAAGTCCATGGCGTGATCACTTGCCCGCAATCATCACACGCGTTACCTTGTCGGAAGTGGAATTGGCGTGGCTATCGATTTTCGCTCTGCTGTTGCTCGCTCAGGCGCACCGGCCGGCCGCTACGGTGCGGGAACTAATGGACCGAGTGCAGGCGCTGCTCGACGCTGGCAAGACCGCAGACGGCCTGCAACAGCTTCGTGAAATGCTCGACAGCCACCGGGGAGATCCCGAAGCGGAGTTCGAAGCCGGGGCCCTCCTCGAGGAATTGGCCGGCGCTACCTTCAAGCGCATGGAGCGGCTGGCGCCCGAGTCCGCCGAGACACATGAGCTCTTGGGGAAATACTATGAAGCGCAGGGCAAACTTCCGGAAGCGCTGGCGCAATACCGCATTGCGCTCCAAAAGAATTCTCAGGCGCCCGGCCTGCATTTCCTTCTGGGCAACGTTCTGTGGAAGCAGCGCGATTTCGAAGCGGCCCTGCCTGAACTCCAGGCGGAACTGCGCCTCAATCCCGGTCACTCGATGGCCAACCACCGCATTGGCAACATCTATTTGCTGCGCGATGAGACTGGCCGCGCCATTCCTTATCTCGAGAAGGGCGTCCGTGGTGAACCCTCATTCCTCGCCTGCCGCCGGGACCTGGGAAAGGCCTATCGTCTTGCCGGAAAACTGACGGACGCCCTGCGCCAGCTCACATTCGTTGCGGAGCGCAGCCCGGATGATGAGTCCGTCCACGCTCAGCTGGCAGCGGTATACCGGGCGCTGGGTAACAACGAGAAAGCCTTGGCGGAACTGAAACTGCAGCGCGAACTCCTGCGGAGAAGGTCCGAGGCAGCGCGGAGTAAATAAAATAGCTCGCCCGCTCAGTTGCTTTTCGTGCAGCGCGTAATGGCTTCCTGGATGCCTTTCATGTCCGGCTGCAGACTCTGCGCTTTCCGGTATTCAACCAGCGCTGTCTCGCAGAATCCTTCGCTCTCTAATGCCTGGCCGTGGATACGGAAAGCCCACGCTGAATCGGGATGTTCGGCCGCAACCTTATTGTGCAGCGCCACGGCGTAATCCGAGTAACTCTGCGCGAGAATGCGAAGGACTTCCAGGTTTTCCGGTTGCCTTCGGGACAACTCTTCCAGAATCTCCTGCCCCTCCAGGTAATGTTTCAGCGCGATGTGCGTCGCTCCCTGCCAGAAGCGTATCTCCGGTTGTTCCGGCTGCAGCTTGCCTGCCTTCACCAGCGCCGCGAGCGCTTGAGGAAACTGGTTCGTCCGGTAGTAATCGATGCCCAAAAATAAATAGGCACCCCAAAGATCCGGCTTGAGACGGACCGCTTTTTCCAAGGCGGGAATGGCGCGGCTGAATTTATTTTGCAGGTGACGCACCAGGCCCAAACGCTGGAATAGTTCCGCGTCCGGACGGATCGCCAGAGCTTTCTCGTATTCCTTTTCAGAGGTTTGAAAATCACCAGCCGCTTCCGCCTTCTTGGCGGCTGCGACGCGCGCATCGAAACCAGGCTGGACCGCTGCCGCCAGAAGCGCAAGTATCAAGGCAAGCTTCAAATCGCAATATTAACGCAAACGCTCCCGAGCCGATGCCAATCGATCATAATGAGAAGACTCCCTCGCGATGCTCCGCTTGGTGTATCTCGGCTTTCTCGCGCTGGTTATTACGGGCTCCGCTCCGGCCGCTGACTCGCCCTCGGACCTTTTGGCTCAGGCGGAGACACTAATCAAGGCTGACAATCTCGATGGCGCGCGCAAGCTGCTGGTTACCGCCCGCCAAGCCGACCCGGAAAATGTGCGCGTGCGGTACCAGTTGGGTTACGTGTTTTTTCGGGAGCGCCATCTCGATCTGGCCAAAGCGGAATTCACAGCCGTCGTCAATCTCGCGCCCCCCGCGTTGTATTCGCGTTATTACCTCGGCCGCATCGCGCTGCTCGAGGGTCACCCGAAAGAGGCGGCGCAGTGGCTCGAGCCTGCGGCTCACGCTGAGAGCCCGGTGCTGGATGCTTTGGCGCAACTGGGAAAAGCCTGCTTCGAGTCTGGCCGCACCGACGACGCGCTCGTCGCTCTTCAGGGAGCCAGTAGACAAGCGCCTTGGGACGGCGGCCTGCATTATCAACTCGGACGGGTATACCAGCGCCTAGGCCAACCGGGACTGGCGCGTGACGAGTTCTCGATCAGCGAGCGCCTCAAATCCGCCGACCGCCAAGCCGTGGAAAAGCTCCTGGCCTTCTCGCAACATTTGAACAAAGGCGAAAAGGAACCAGCCATCAGCATCTATCAGGATCTGATCCACAATCAGCACGCCGATCCCGACATGCTGATCTCACTCGGCGTTCTCCTTGCGAATGCCGGTCTTGAAAACGAAGCTTTGGAGCCATTCCGCATTGCTGCCGATCACGCCCCGGCTTTCTTTCAAGCACAGTACAACTGCGGTCTCACTCTCCTGAAGTTGGGGCGCACGGCTGAAGCGGAAGCGCCGCTCTCTAGCGCGGTGCATTTGCAGCCCGAGTCTTTCGACGCCAACTCCGCGCTGGCCCTCGTGTACATCGAACAGGGCCGGCACGCCGACGCTACCGGGCCACTGGAAGCCGCGCACCGGCTTCGGCCATCAAGCACGCGGATCGCCGGATTACTTGCGTCGGTCCAGTTGCGCACGGGTAAGCCCGAAAATGCTCTCGCCGTCCTGCGCAAAGCCATGACGCCGGGTCCACCCGATTCCAAATTTTACTTCCTGCTCATCGAGGCCTTCCAAGCTACAAAGAACAATGCAGGAGCTTTGAAAGCGGCGCAGGATGCTGCCCGCCTGTTCCCGGATCAATCTCAGGCGCACCTCTTCGTGGCTCAGGCATTGTTGCGAGCCGGTCGTTATCAGGACGCGCGTCCCTCATTCGAAAAAGCCGTTCAACTGGACTCCGGTAATATCGAGGCCCAGCTCGGGCTGGCCGAGGTGCTCCAGAAAAAAGGCGATACCGAAGCGTCACTGGAGTCTTATCGCGCGGCGCTCAAGCTCGATCCGCAGAACCTGGTAGCGCAAATCGGATTGGCAAAGGACTTCGCTCTGCTGCAGCGTTTCGCGGAGGCCCGGAATGTTTTGGAAGCGGCCATTCCTCAGCATCCCGGCAATTCGGCTCTTCATTTTGAGCTGGCCCGTGTCTACGCGCGCCTGGGAGATTCCGCTCGCGCGGCTGAGCAGACCCGCATCTTTCAGCAGTTGCGTGAGAAAGAACCGCAATGAGGCTGTCCGCCGCGGCAGCCTTGCTGTTCATATGCGGAATCTTTCTCCTGCTGCCGCTGATTTCCAGTCAGCCCCCGGCGCATTTCCGCGATGTTTCGAAGGAAGCGGGCGTCACACCGATAATTATTTCGGGCGGCCACGAAAAAAACTACGTCCTTGAAGTCAATGGCAGCGGCGTCTGCTGGTTCGACTACAACAATGACGGCTATATGGATCTGTACCTGGTGAACGGAGCGACTCTCAAGGAACTACAAGGCAAGGCGCCGCCAGGAAAACAGCGCAATTACCTGTTTCGCAATAATGGCAACGGTACGTTTACGGACGTCACCACTCAGGCGCGTGTGCCGGGTACGGGCTGGGGTTTTGGGTGCGTCGCTGCTGATTTCGATAACGACGGCAACACCGATCTTCTGGTAACTAATTTTGGTCCCAACATTTTGTATCGCAATAACGGTGACGGCACTTTTACTGACGTGACCGCCCGTGCCGGGATCGGCGGCGGGAATATCTGGCACGCCGGCGCGGCTTTCGCCGATTACGACAACGATGGCCGTCTGGATCTTTATGTCGCCGGCTATCTCGACTTCGATATTCACATTGCCAAGCCCGGTGACTGCGAGTACGAAGGTGTGCGCGTGAAGGCCTGTGGCCCCCGCGGATTCAAAGGCGCGCCCGACGCGCTCTATCACAACAATGGCGACGGCACCTTCACTGATGTCACCGCCAAGTCCGGAGTGCTGGACAAAGCCCTCTACTTCGGGTTCGCCGTAATCTTCGATGACTTCGACAACGATGGTTTTCCCGACATCTTCGTGGCCAACGATTCCAATCCGAATTACCTCTACCACAATAAGGGAGATGGAACCTTCGAGGACATTGCAGTGACGGCCGGCGTGGCCTACAATTCTGATGGCAAGGAACACTCCGGAATGGGAGCGGCGGCGGGCGACTATGACAACGATGGTCTCATGGATCTGTTTGTCACTACCTTTGCCAACGACAATTACGCGCTCTATCACAACGAGGGAAAAGGGTTCTTCACAGATGTTTCGTATCCGTCCGGCGTCGGCGAGCCGACCATCCCGTGGCTGGGCTGGGGCACATTCTTCTTCGATTACAATAACGACGGCTACAAAGACCTGTTCTGCATTAACGGCCACGTTTATCCGGAAATTGACGGCAAGATCAATCAGTCCTATCGTCAGCCACTGCAGCTTTTGGAAAACATCGGCGACGGGAAATTTCGTGAGGTCTCAGAACGGGCGGGGCTTACGCGTCTGCCTCGTGGCTCCGGACGCGGCGGAGCCTACTGCGATTTTGACAACGACGGCAATGTGGATGTGATCGTCTCGAATATCGACGATCGTCCCACTCTTTTGCGTAATGTAGGAGCCGGCTCCAACAATTGGATTGAGGTGTCGCTTGCCGGAACCGTGAGCAACCGCAGCGCGGTTGGAGCCAAGGTGAAGATCACGGCCGGAGACCTGGTCCAATACGATCACGTTCGCGCCGGCGGCAGCTTCCTTTCAAGCAACGACCCGCGGCTGCATTTCGGACTGGGAACACGGAAGCGCGTGGACTCGCTCGAGATCCGCTGGCCCACCGGCAAAGTGGATCGCTTTCAAAACCTCGAGATCAACCGCATCCATTTCCTCCGCGAACGTCAAAAATAGAGTGACCTTTACTGCATGAGGCGCACTTACTGTTACTTTCGTAAAGCAAGAAGGTTCTGGCCTAACTTAAACTAGGGGAAACACTAGTTTTCGTAGATCTCAATTCGAACTATGTAACTAAGATTTCTGTTGACTGCTCTCTGTTCGCCGGTAATACTCTACTCTATCTATCCATCTCAGAAAGAGGACGAGGGGCTATGCATTCTCCATGCACGAGAAGAGTGTTGTTCCTGCAAGCTTTAGCAGCGGTCGCTTTGGCTCTGGTTTTGGCCGCGCAATTGTTTGGTCAAGCGACCACTTCCGGTAGCATCTTAGGGAAAGTGACGGACCCGACTGGGTCGTCCGTTCCCGGCGCTACGGTCAAGGTCATCAATACCGACACAGGAATAACGCGAGAACTTACGACAGATGGCGCTGGGGATTTCGCCGCGCGCTCGTTGAATCCCGGTAATTACAACGTTGAGGTCTCGGCGCCTAATTTCCAGAAACAGGTGCTGGAGAAAGTAAAGCTCGATGTGGCCCAGACCGCCACGCTGGATTTCCGTATGACCATCGGGCAAGTGTCCGAAAGTGTGCAGGTGCAAGCTGAAGCGCCCCTGCTGCAAACCGACGACGGCACTGTGGGCACGGTCCTCGAAAACGCTAAGGTGCTGGAATTGCCGCTGAACGGGCGCGATTTTAATCAGTTAACTCGCCTTGTTCCGGGCGCAGTCCGCGGGTCCAACTGGGGCGGCGAGGCCATTCAGGGAGATACCTACTCCGTAACCGGCACCCGCAGCGACGATAATTATTACTCGCTGGATGGCATGTACAACAACGCCACCTTCTTTAAGGCGTCGGCAATCCACCCATCAGTCGATGCCATTCAGGAATTCAAAGTCCAGCAAAACACCAGCGCCATCTACGGCGCGGCGGCCGGGGCAAATATCGACATCGCCATCAAATCCGGCACTAACGCGTTTCACGGCTCGGTTTATGAGTTCTTGCGCAATGACAAGCTCGATGCGCGCGACTACTTTGCCCAGACTAAACCTGAGTTCCGACGCAACAACTTCGGTTTCACGGTGGGCGGTCCGGTCGAGATCCCGAAACTTTACAACGGCAAAAACCGCACGTTCTGGTTTTTCAATTACGAGGGTCTGCGCCAAAGGCAAGGGAATACAAATTTTCATACCGTCCCCACTCCGGCCATGGTGGGCGGAGATCTTTCCAAGGATCTGACGGGAGCCGCCGCGGCTCCGATCTATAACCCATATAACGCGCATGAGGTCAATGGCGTCCTGGTGCGCGATCCATTCGCGGGCAACATCATTCCCCCGAATCTCATCAAACCGTATTCAAAAGCTTACGCCGAGTACTGGTTCCCGACCACCAACCTGATTCCGAACAGCGCATCCAATTGGCTCGACACGCGGACCACCGCGCGCACCGACGACCAGGTCAACGTACGAATCGATCAGAAGATCAGCGATAAGAACAACCTGTACGGTCGCGTATCGTGGTCAGACTTGGATCAGGCCAGTCCGGCGGGTCTGCCCAAAGCGTTTAGCGCGGATTTCAACAAGTATCGTGGTGTGGCGCTGAATGACACGCACCTATTCAGCCCGACCACCATTCTGTCGCTGAAGGCCGGCTATTTGCGCAACAATCTCGGAATTGGTCCCACCGAGCACTTCATCGATGTCTACCGGAACGCCGGGCTGACGAACACTCCCACAAATTTCCGCAATTTCGATTACCCCATCAATTTCGGCATCTCGGGTTTCACGGGTCCGGATCTGGGGAACCTGGTGAACGGGCCTGACTTCGTGTATCAAGGCTCCGCCATGCTGACGAAAATCATGGGCCGCCATACGTTCACGGCGGGATACGATTACACGCGCCTGCGCATCATCCACGATTCCGTGTTCAGCACATTCAATTATGACAACGTACCCACTGCCGATCCCCAGAATGTCGCCAACACCGGGCAAGCCATGGCCAGCTTCCTTCTTGGCTTACCCTCGACAGCCAACCGCATCGTGGGTCAAACCGATCTGGACATTCGCCACGATCTGCACCACGTGTATCTGCAGGATGACTTCAAAGTCAACGACAAACTGACCCTGAATCTCGGTTTGCGTTGGGAATATAACCAGTGGCCGCATCATATTCGCGGCCGCCTCAGCGGGTTCGACATGATCACAGGGCAGTTCTTCTGGACCTCCACTAATCCGGTGACCGGACAGCCGCCAAATGTCCGGCCAGAGATTGCTGATCCGCGCTACCGAAACTTCGCGCCGCGCATCGGGTTGGCCTATCGCTTGAGCAGCAAGACTGTCATCCGTTCGGCGTTCGGCATCTTCTACAATTCCAACTTCTCGTGGGAATGGAGCGACTCACGCGGCGGCTGGCCCTATTCCGTCTCGGACAACCTCTCCGGGATGAACATCGGCAGCACCCTCACCCCCACCGAGTCCCTGTTCCTGAGCTTCGATCCCAAGGAAGTAAAGCCGCAGAATCAACACACGGTGGCGCGCGATGTGAAAACGCCGTCTGTGCAGAAATGGAACTTCGGCGTTGAGCATCAGTTGACCAAGGACGTCATGGTTGAACTCAATTATCAGGGCGCACACGGTGTGCACCTCTCGAGCTTCCTGAGCACCAACGATCCGCCTCCCGGGCCTGGCGATCCCGACCCGCGACGGCCGTATCCTTTTGCCGGCGCACTCAGCGAGTTGAAGCACATTGCGACTTCGAAATATCACGCTCTGACGGCTAAAGTGGAGAAGCGCTTCTCAGGCGGATTCAGCGTGCTGGGATCGTACGCCTGGGGGAAGTCCATCGACTTGAACTCGCAATTCGGCGGCAGTTCACCACAAGATAACCGTTGTATCCGTTGCGATCTGGGGCTCTCCGATTTCGATCAGCGGCACGTCTTCAACGGCAGCTACATCTGGGTGTTGCCGTTCGGCAAGGGCATGCATGGCTTTGCCAGACAGGTGGTCGGCGGCTGGGAGATCTCTGGTATTACAACCTTTGAAACAGGGCGTTCTTACAACATAGGAATCAATTTCGACAATGCTAATGTGGGTGCGCGCGGGAACTTCCAGCGGCCAAACTTGGTCGGGAATCCGTTCCCGTCCGGGTTTAAACATGGCGCAGGACCTGGCACATCCTGGTTTGATGCGTCGACTTTCGCTGTGGCGCCCCGCTATCAGTTTGGCAATCTGGGCCGCAATCCGTTCAAAGGTCCTGATCTCCGGAACACCGATCTCGGCATCTTCAAGAACTTTCCCATCACGGAACGCTTCAAAATACAATTCCGGACGGAGTTCTTCAATGCCTTCAACGACACCAATTTCAGTACTCCCAATGGGACAAAGGGAGACCCGAACTTCGGCACAATTCTCGGGACCGATACGATACAACGTCAGATCCAATTCGGTTTAAAATTGATCTTTTGATCGAGTTTCGTTTCAGACCGGGTAGGCATCTGCGAACGGCGTCAGTTTTTCTGGCGCCGTTTTTTATTTTTTTCGCCCAGTCTGGCGATGCCAATCTCGCCGCCAGGTTGCAGGCTTTACACTCCGCCATTCAGGCGCGCGATCTTCAATCGATCGAACAGCAACGAAAAGAGCTGTTGCGATCTGCCCCGCAGAACCGCGAAGCGCACGGCACCGCGGGCCAATATCTGGCTGATGCCCGTTATTGTGCGGCAGCCAAAGAAGAATTCGAGATCGCCATGTCTCTCGGAGTATCCGAGGCGCAGCAAGCCGGATCCCACTACCTGCTGGGCCAGTGCTACGAACGCGTCTCGCAGGTCGCCGAAGCCGACCCCGAATACCGCCAGGCGGTGAACATTAACCCCGGCCAGGAAAAATTCCACTTCGCATTGATCTCGCTGCTTGCATCACAATGGGAAACCGGTCTTGGGGAAGATGCCGCGCGAGCGGCGCTGGCGCGATTCCCGGCGTCCGCGCGCATCTGGGCTGCCGCGGGGTTGGTGGAGCTGAAGAACGGCAGCTTCCAGAGTGCGCTCGAAGACTGGCGGCACGCCTCTGCGCTTCAACCTGATTTGCCGCTCGTGGTAAAGCTGCTCGGCAGGATCCAAATGAGCCTCAGCCGGTATGATGAAGCCGTCCAGAACTTCACCAAGGCCGTGAAACTCGATCCTTCCGATGCGCAAGCCTGGTTTTTTGCCGGGCTCGCATATTTGAAGATCGACAATGAAGGTGATCGGGCCCTGGACGCTTTTCTGCGTGCCATCGAACTGAATCCGGGCCCGGCGGAAGGTTATTACTGGGCCGGTTCCATCTACATGCAGAGGAAACATCAAAGCCGGCAGGCCATCCATTACCTGGAGCAGGCGGTGTCGCGCGCACCCGCGTGGGGGCCGGCCAATCAACTGCTGATTCAGGCTTATCGCTCCTCTGGCCAGGATGAAAAGGCCGCCGCCGCGGCTCGTAAATTCAGAACATTGAATCTGCAGGGGCACGCCGCTTCGGAACCTGTTCTCCACTGAGTCATGAGCCGTGTTTCTAGCCTTACAGTATGCGCCGCGCTTCTGGCTGACGGACTCGCCTTGGCGTTTTGGGAAACCTCACCGGCCGCAGTCGACCCGATCCAATTTGAATTGGCGAAAGCTCCCGGACTTGATTTCACCTCGAATTCGGGAGCCACCGCGCGTAAGTATCAGCCGCAAACGATGCTCGCCGGCGTCGCGCTGCTCGATTACGACAATGACGGCCTGCTCGATATTTATTTTGTCAACGGCGCAACCATGCCGGGGCTCGCCAAGGACGACAAGACATATTTCAACCGCTTGTTTCGAAATAACGGTGACGGTACTTTCACGGACGTGACCGCAAGAGCCGGTGTCCAGGGCCGTGGTTACAACATCGGCGTGGCGGTTGCCGACTACGACAACGACGGCTACGAAGACCTTTTCGTCGCAGCTGTCCGCGGCAACATCCTGTATCACAACAATGGCAACGGCACTTTTGCCGAGGTGACCCGGGAAGCCGGGCTGGATCGCCCCGACCCTCTATATGGCAGGCTCTGGGCTACAAGCGCCGCCTGGATCGATTACGATCGCGACGGCTGGCTCGATTTATTCGTCTCCAACTACGTGGTTTGGAATCCGGACAAGGAACCCATTTGCGAATTGGACCATGTGCCGGACTTCTGCCACCCCAAGCTCTATCACGGTCTTCCGAATTCGCTGTTTCGCAACAATCACGATGGCACTTTCACTGACGTTTCCGAGACCTCAGGTATTCGCAAGAGCATCGGTAAAGGTATGGGAGTGGCCGTGGCCGATTTCGACAGCGACGGCTGGCCCGACATCTTTGTAGCCAACGATACGGAGCCCAACGAGCTCTTTCACAACAACGGAAACGGGACATTCAGCGCAGTTGCCGTCGAGAGCGGCGTGGCTTACACCGAGAACGGCACGGCAGCCGCCGGTATGGGTGCTGACGCTCGCGATATCGATAACGACTCCTGGCCCGACCTTTTCGAAACCGCTCTGGTCAAGGAAACCATGCCGTTGTTTCGCAACACAGGCCGTGGACTTTTTCAGGAGATCACGCGGGAGAGCGGCGTGACTGCGGCGACATTGACTAAGGGCGGCTGGGGTAACGGCGTGTTCGACTTGAATGACGACGGCTGGAAGGATTTATTCGTCGCGGCGTCCCACGTCCTTGAAGCTCGAGGAACCCGGCGTGCCAGCGTCGAACAATCCAATATGGTGCTCGCCAATCTGCGCAACGGCAAATTCTCCGACGTAAGTGCTCGTGCTGGTGCCGATTTCGGAAGGCCCGCGGTGCATCGCGGAGCGGCCTTCGGAGATCTCGACAACGATGGCCGCATCGACGTTGTCGTGACTTGCTTAAACGCCAAACCCGAAATTTGGCACAACGCCTCGCCGGCTCTCAATCACTGGTTGCTGATCAAGACCGTTGGCTCGAAGAGCAATCGCGACGGTATCGGAGCGAAGCTGAAGCTGACAACGGCGTCCGGCGTCCAATACAACCACGTAACCACCGCGGTAGGTTTCGCCA